>JABFSN010000223.1 GCA_013140575.1 Phycisphaerales bacterium
GAGGATCTGTTGAACACGGTGTTCGAGTGGCTCGAACACCGCAGACCATTTGAAGTCGAACGCCATGCGTATCTGCGTTCCAAGGCGGCATAGACCAGTTTCCCTATTGTGGGGAGTTATTTAGTCCCGTTATTGGCAAGTGCTCTGGTCGTCGAGGGCGGCTGCCGCGAGGTACTATACCCATTCTTCGACTCACCGTGTCAGTTTCCCGGCGAGTGTGCGGAACGCGGTGCGCTGTTATTCTCTACCCATGATTTGGCAATCTTTGAGATTGACCGCGATGATGACAACGCATTGAAGACTCGAGTCAGGTTTGGTGCGGGAAATGGAGGATTCATGTTCGCGGCGTTCGATACCGAATTGCGGATATACGTGGCCGGCGATGGTGGGATTCGTACATATCACGCGAGCGCGTACAGCAATCGGCTAGCTTTTTTGAATCTTCCCGAGTGCGCTCCCATCGGGGACTTGGCGGTGCTGGACGACGATACACTGATCGTGAGTTGCGAAGATGGGGCAAAGTTAATGAAGGTCGACCCCACAGCGGGGGCGGTCATCGATTTGTTTCAGTGTTGCGAGGGAGTCTCCGATTCATTCGATCCAGTGGCAGTCGTTGCGACGTCGAACGGTGTTGTGCTTGCGGGTACAACACGCATCTTCGCGTTCCGCGCTGACACCGGCGAGGTGATCGCTCCCGTCATCGATGCCGGAGTCGCGGGCGCGGAAACATACGACGAATTTGTTCTCGGCCCGAGCGAGCAGCTCTACGTTGCAGCGAATCCCGATATCGGCGTTCTGGAGTTCTCGAGTGAGACCTATGAATTCGTTCGCATTTTGGTCCCGGGCGGAGACGAGGGCGTACGCAATCCCAAGGGCCTTGCATTCGGCGCTGACGGGATCCTTTATGTCGGCAGCGGGACGGACGCAGTCATCCGCATGTTCGACCCGGCAACCGGCGATCCGATCGGAGATCCAATCGTAGTCGCCGAGCGCGGCTCAATTGACCACATTGCGTTTCAGCCTTGATCAATCACGCAAGGACAGCATGTTCGAGGATGGCCCCACTCGATAGTACCTCGATCTCCCCAGCGTTCATCGGGTGCGTCCCCATCGGCTTCGCCCGGCGGTTTGGGATCATTGGGATCGATGGCGACAAGGGATCGCTGACGGTGGCGATGGCGTCGCCGAAGTCGCTGTGCGTGGCCGAGAACGTCGGCATATTGTCGGGTGTGCCCATCACTCCGGTCCTGGCTGACGGCGACGAGATTCAGGCGGTCATCAACCGGGCCTACGGCGAGCGCGGCGGCGACGTGGATGGCGTGGTCGATGCGATCCGGTTAGACGCCGGCGAAGGCGAAGCGAGTGGAGGTAACGGGTCGAATGCGGCGAGGCTGCTGTCCTCACTCGAAGGCGGCACCGACCTGCTCGATGACGCGAGCAGCGCCCCGGTGATCCGGCTGGTCAACGCCATCCTCTTTGAAGCGGTCAAGCGCCGGGCCAGCGACGTGCACGTTCAGCCTTACGCGGATCGGGTGCAGGTGCGGCTGCGGGTAGACGGCGTGCTCTACGATTTCGTGGCCCCGCCCAAACGGCTGCACGAGGAGATGGTCAGCCGGATCAAGGTGGTCGCGGGGCTGAACATCGCCGAGAAGCGTCTGCCCCAGGACGGCCGGACCACGGTCTCGCTGGGCGAGCGCGTGGTCGATCTGCGGATCAGCACGCTGCCCACCTGTCACGGCGAACGCGTCGTACTCCGCCTGCTGGACAAGTCCGCCCGGCTCTACGCCCTGGACGAGCTGGGCATGGGTCCGGCCGAACTGTCGATCTTCAATCGCCTGATCCGCCGCACGCACGGACTCTTCCTGGTGACCGGCCCGACGGGTTCGGGCAAGTCGACCAGGCTGTACGGCGCTCTGCAGGCCCTGGACGCCACGCAACTGAACATCCTGACCATCGAAGACCCCATCGAGTACCGCCTTCCCGGCATCAGCCAGACGCAGGTCTCGGACAAGAAGGGGCTGACCTTCGCCTCCGGGTTGCGCACCATCCTCCGCCAGGATCCGGACGTGATCATGGTGGGCGAGATCCGCGACGAGGCCACGGCGCGAATGGCCGTGCAGAGCGCCCTGACCGGCCACCTGGTCTTCAGCACGCTGCACGGCCCCGCTTCGGAGTGCCGTGGTTTGATGTTGGCGCTCGAACGGACATTTCACCCGTTGCCGACTTTTCTCGCGCTCGCCGAATGGAGCATCCGCGACCCCATCGGTCGAATCGGCTGATCGGCGCAATCCGGTAATTCCGGAATTCATCTGCATACCGCCGGAATTCGGCCACGCGCTGACGCAGGACCGCCCGGCTCGCGTCCGAATTGCACCAATTACCGCGGAATGGCCTTGATTGTCGTCGCGACGGTTGCCCTCATGGCGTTGTCAGAGCAGCGTCGTCGCCGCCCGAGTGGGTGGGCGCAACGGGCGCAGGAGCCCCCGCCCGACCCGGAACACGACGATCCTGCGCCCGGAATCTGCGCCCGAAATCAGGACGGCACGGGATTTCGGGCGCAGGAACGGGCGCATTCTCGGGGTCAGGAAGACGGTTTTGCGCCCATTGCGCCCGAAATGGGAGATGAGAACCTCGCCGAGGACGACGCTTCCGTAAAGGCTGCCGGGGCGTCACCCTCGACACCCGTCGATACGGCGGCCGGTTCGTGACCACACTTGAAGCATTGGGTCGGTTCGCCAAGACGCTGGCCGAGCAACCGCTGCCCGATCGCGCCCCAGAACCCGCAACACTGAAGCTGCCGCAACACGGCACACGGAACGCGGCGCGGAGGGAACGCGAGATTCAGCACGCGGAGGCCGAGTGCAAGCGAAGGGGGATTCTGTGATCCGCGCGGCCGTTCGATCAATGCAAGAGACCGCGCAAGAGGCGTTTGTGCGCCGCTGGACCCTGGCGGCGGACCGTTTTGTTTCTGGCGGGTTTCATCATCCGGGAGCAATGCGAGCGGCGGCGGACGCGGCGGGCGTCTGCGAGCAAGATTTGCCCGACCCGATGCAGCGCGACCCATTCGCGGTCTGTTACGCATTCGGGCGTCTGTTTCCTGACGCCGAGCTTGCGATTGCAGACGTGAATGGCCTGATTCGCTGCATCGCGGGCGGGCTCAGCTACAGACGCGAGCACATAACCGGTCTGGCGTGGTCGGCACCGACGGCGGTGCTGGCCGAGCACTATGCGGACAGAGTTAAAGAGTTGTCCATCCGGGCCGGGTTGTGGTCTGCGGCAGACAAATGGCTGGACGAATCGCGGCCGCTGGGGGACATCGTGCGCACCATGCTTGCATCGGCGGCGCGAGTGCCACACAATGACATTTGAGACGAATGCACAAATGAGCCGTGCCTTGCCGTTTCCCGCTGATCTTGAAACGCGGTTTGACCGCGCCGACGAAACGCCGGAACCCGTCGCGCCACCGAGGCTTTGGGTGCCGTTTCCTACCGATCTACTGCCGGAGCGGGTGGCGCGGTTTACAAACGAGACGGCCGACGCGCTGGGGTGCGATCCGGCGATGGTGGCGCTGCCGACGCCGGCGGTGTTGGGATCGGCGGTCGGCACGGCACGGGTTATTCAACTGAAAGAGTCGTGGGCCGAGCCGCCGGTTATCTGGTCTTGCATTGTGGCGCGATCCGGCACGTTGAAATCACCCGCGATGGATAAAGCGGTGGCGTCGTTGCACACCGCACAGCGCACTGCATTCCAAGAGCACGCGGCCGCGCTCGAAGAGTTTGAGACTCAAAAACTGTGGTACGAAAAGCGCAAGACCGAATGGACGAAAAACAAATCGGCCGCACCGCCGGAGAAGCCGGAACGGCCGGTCTGCGAGCGGCACGTCTTGGCAGACACCACAATAGAAGCGATCGCTCGTTAAGCGACGGCCTCAAAACCTCGTACTTCTCTTTCACCCATTCTACAACCACCGCGTCCGGCATATCCTCTATATCTGACGAAAACCGCAAAAACGTTTAACTTATCGGTGCGCGAGTCCTAAGTGGAGCGCAACCGGCGGCGTTTCGTCGAGCACCATTTCGGACGCCGCGCCCACGACCCCATGCGCTACGACTTGATCCTCAACATGCACCATCTGACGCCGCGGTCGGCCGTCGAATCCGCCGTCGCGGCGCTCCGCGCGTGCGATCAAGACGGGACACGATCGCAACGGCAGTTCTGATCTCCGTACCGCCTTCGTCGCCGGGCAAGCTGGTCAATTGAAACGCCGAATGCGGCGGATGGGAGCCGTGTTTTCGCGACTGGAACGGGAATTGCTAGAATTAACGACATAGGAGTCGCCGGAATCATGCCCGGAGCGAGGTCGGTGATGAAATCGAACGCGAAATCCGGTCGGGCGGGAGTTTGGAGTGTGGCGCATTCTGCCGGGCTGGGCCTTTTGCCCCAAACGCAATCACGGGCGGGCGAACTCTGGACCTGGACGCACGAGGGCGCGGGGCAGGGGACGGCCAACGTCTTCGACGGCGGACCGGTGGTGTCGACGTCGGTGGCGTCGGACGCTCCGATGGGGTTCGGCTTTTCGGTCCTGGATCAAACCGCGACGCCGGGCATCGCCGCGGCGTCGTACAGCACCAACGGCGGTTCAACGATGGTGACGCCGGAAAACGTGCTCGAGTACAGGCTTGATTTCAGCACGTCGTACAGCGGCGGATTCACCAGTCACGACGACCACCCCGGCGGTGAAGGGGGGGGAGCATCCGGTCGGTTGTGGAAGTCGTCATGCCTGTCGAGCGCGTCGAATGGATTTTTTCGCGCAATGTCTCGCGCTCGGGCGGCTTTGACGCGTCCGGACGCTTTACCGTCGAGAATGTCACGCAATCCGACACCTTGGCGGATTTCGACATAAGTTCCTATCTGGCCATCAGCGAGTTTCTGACCCTCGATGTCAACGTTGGGGATGTCATTCGCATCACCGCACAGTTGGAGGCGTCCGGATTCGTGCCGCCGGGAGTGAACCTGGGCGCTCCCGGTTATAACGTGTATATCTTCAGTGGGTTCACCGTGCCGGAGCCTTCCGTAACGGCGTTGTTTGTGGCCGGTTTATTGGGAATTGGATATAGAAGGAGGCGCAGTTCGCCTATGAAGTGACGAGTAATCTCTTTGTCGGTTTTGTTTTGCATCACGAAATATTCCGAGCGTCGCCGGCGCGGCAATGCTCGGGAATGAGCCAGAAAAGGACACGCCTATGTCAGCCATACCGAATCGACTCATTTGCAAGATCGCGGTCTTCATGTGTTGTCTTACCACGCCCGTGTGGGCCCAGACCACCAAGGTTCTGCTGGTCGATCGCAACGCAACAGGCACGCCCGTCGACGGCACCAATTTCGTCCTCTATGACGGCTTCGCCGGAATCGGGCCGCCGATGGCCGATGCGGCATTGGAATCGCGGTTGTAATCGTCTGGAACGGAAAATGCTGGGACAGTACAATAGAGCGGGAGCCGTCAGGGGGAGGTAGCGGAATGAGGCGGAAACGAAGTTTCGGGCCGACGTTGGTCCTCGCGAGCGTGTGCTGGGTGTCCGCGTTCGCATCGACGACGTTGGGCGGCGAACTCTGGACCTGGACGCACGAAGGGGCGGGGCAGGGGACGGCCAACGTCTTCGACGGCGGTCCGGTGGTGACGGCGTCGAGCATGAGCAGTCCCACAAGCCCGGGGGTCGGCTTCGCGGCCGTCGATCGCACGCGAAGCGGCTCCCAAGGGGCGACGTACAGGACGGCCGGCAGCTCGCGCGTGGACTCCTATTATGACGCGGCACTGGGCGGGGAAAGTCTCATCGTCGATGTTCGATTCTCCACGGGATACAACGGCGGCTCCACATCCCAGGGCGACCACACCGGCGGCGAAGGCGGCGGCTCCATCTGGTCGGTCGTCGAATTCATGATGCCTCGCGCCGAGATCGACTGGTTCGTCGACGTCCGAATTCGCCAGACATCCGGCTTCAGCGGATCTACCCTTGTCAGATTCGAAAACGTGACGCAGAGTTCCTTGCTTGTCGAAATCGCCTCGGCGTTTACCGATACCCGGACCCTTAGTGGCGAGACGGGGGATCTGATTCGCATCACGACGCAAATAGACGGCGAAGGCTACTTCCCGCCGCAGGTGACGCTCGGATTCCCCACATATGAGTCTCGACTCTACACGTTTTTCACCGTGCCGGAGCCGTACACGGTTGGTTTAGTGCTTCTGGGGCTTGCTACGCTCTCGCGGAAAAGGAGGCGAACATGAATCAGACTGATTGACGTTCTTGTGTGAGTTAGGCGCGGTCAAGCCGGCGCCGGCGCGGCGCCGAGTCTCATTCCACTTTCGGAAAGGATCTTTTTATGACTATCACGTCCATTTTGCGAAATGCAATTCTGTTGTTGTGTTGGGCGGTCGTTCCCTCATTGGCTCAACCGGCGATCCGCTTCGTGGACAAGGACGCCACCGGAACGCCGATTGACGGAACCACGTGGAGTCGGGCCTATCGCACGCTGCAGGCGGCTCTCGATAATGTGCCACCATCCGGCACCACGCAGATCTGGGTGGCGGAGGGAACCTATAGACCTTCAAAGCAGGCCGTCACCGGCGTCCCACGTTCGGTGACGTTTACCATGAAGAATGCCCTGGAGATTTACGGCGGCTTCGCGGGAACGGAGGCGTTGACGCCCATCAGCCCCACAAATGACCCGCGCACGCCGGGACATGAGACCATTCTCGACGGCGGCTTCGCGATGGATTGCGAATGGGATGGCTTGCAGGTATAATCAATAGTCATGGCGCGTCCGAAAATGAGACAGACCGTTAATAACCGGCGATGCTCAGCGATCGTGACAACTGGTGTCACGCTGTGGGCCGCGCTGTGGGTCGCGCCGGCGGCTTTGGGCGGCGAAATCCGAACCTGGACGCACGAGGGGGCGGGGCAGGGGACGGCTAGGGTGTTTGACGGCGGACCGGTGGTCACGAGCATGGGCTACACGACGGGATCCAACGACGCCCTTTTCACGTTCGCCGCCACCGATTTCACGCGCGTTGGGGCACGCGGTGCGACTTACAGCACCGGCGGTGAGTCGGACGTACGCATCAACGGCGACGCAATGACCGTCGTCGTGAACTTCAATACCACCTACAACGGCGGCATCTCCTCCCAGGACGACCACACCGGAGGCGAGGGGCAAGGCTCGCTCTGGTCGGTCGTCGAGTTGGTCATGCCGCAGGACGAATTGACCTGGATCACGAGTCTGATCATCCACGACACGGGCTGGTTCAGCGGCGACACGTTCGTCAAGTTCGAAAACGTCACGAAAGGGACAACACTGCTCGAGCTCGACTCACCGTTCTATGAGTGGGGCACCCTGGTCGGCGAGACCGGAGACGTCATCCGCATCACGTCGGAGATGAGCGGACAGGGATTCTTCCCGACGACGGTCACGCTCGCCTACCTGGCCTATGAAGGCAGCCTGAACGCGGTATTCATCGTCCCTGAGCCAACGACACTTGTGCTGCTCGCATTCGGTATTTCCATCGTTTTCCGAAGAAGGAGGTGGTTACCATGACCTGACGGACTTTCCGACGCGCACGACCAGCTTCCGCAGCGCCGGCGCGGCGCTGCACCACTCACTCCTGATTGAGAAAGGTCATACCATGATAGCTAATCCTCGGACTCTGCACGCACTCTTGACGCTGTCTTTCTTTCCCATCACTGCGTCGGCACAGACTATTGTGCTTGTCGATCACGACGCACCCGGCCCGCACGACGGAACGAGCTGGACCAAAGCCTATCAAACCATCGACGCCGCGCTCAATCAGGCGCCCAGCGGTTATGTTCAGATATGGGTGGCTGAGGGCACGTACCGGCCGGTGGTTCGCGACCAATCGATCCCCCGGACGGAATCGTTTCGCATTCCGCAATTGGACGGCGCCAATCTCGGCCTCTACGGCGGCTTCGCGGGAACAGGCTCGCGCGTTCCCGTGGACCTAATCCATGATCTCAGTTGTTCGCAGACCCCCTGATTGCGGAAAAACGCAATGCGCTCTGGAACGGGAATTGCTAGAATGAACTGCGTTGGCCTTGCGAAAATGAGGCCGGGAGCGAGGTGGGTGATGATTCAAACGGCGAATCAGAGCAGAACGGGCGCTTTCATGGTCGTGCTTGCTTTCGGCGCTGGGCTGTGTGCCACACGGCCCGCCGTCGCAAGCGAACTTTGGACCTGGAGTTTGGAAGGAGAAGGGCACGGAACGGCCCGCGTCTTCGACGGCGGACCGGTGGTAACGGCGTCGAGCGTGGCCACGCCGCTTAGTCCGGCTGTTTTTTTTGCCGCCACCGATTTCACGCGCGTTGGGGCACGCGGTGCGACGTACAGCACGGGCGGTGAGTCTGACGTTCGCATCAACGGCGACGCACTGACCGTCGTCGTGAAGTTCGATACCACCTACATCGGCGGATTCACCTCGCAGGACGACCACACCGGCGGCGAGGGCGGAGGGTCGCTCTGGTCGGTGATCGAACTCGTCATGCCGGCGGACGAGTTGATCTGGCTGACACGCCTTATCATCCACGATACGGCCTTTTTCAGCGGAGACACCTTCATCAAGTTCGAAAACGTCACACAGGGCACGACGCTTCTCGAACTCACGTCGCCTACGGTGTTCACGGAGACGCGAACGCTGATCGGCAACACCGGAGACGTCATTCGCATCAGTTCGCAGATCAACGGCGAGGGCTTTTTCCCCGCCACCGTCACCGTAGGGACATTTCATTCCTACGACGCCAGCCTGGATGCGGTATTCATCGTTCCCGAACCAGCAACGCTCTTGTCGCTGATACTTGGTCTTTCGCTCATTTCCCGAAGAAGGAGGTAGTTACCATGACCTGATCCCGTTCGCACTGCGCACGCTCAGCTTCCGCAGCGCCGGCGCGGCGCCGCACCACACACACCTGTTTGCGAAAGGACATGCCCATGAGATCCAACCCTCGAACTCTGCACGCACTCTTGACGTGCTCTTTGTTTTCGGTCACGGCGTCGGCACAGACCATCGTGTTTGTTGATCATGACGCACCCGGCCCGCACGACGGCACGAGCTGGACCAAGGCGTTCACCACCATCGAAGCGGCGTTCAACGTAGCGCCCGGCCTCGGCTACGCACAAATCTGGGTGGCCCAGGGTACGTACCGCCCGTTGGTGCGCGATCAGTCCATCCCCCGCACCGAGTCGTTCCGCATGCCCGACTTGCTCGGCGCCAATCTCGGCCTCTACGGCGGCTTCGCCGGAACAGAGGCGCCCATTCCCATCGACGAAACGCACGACCCGCGTACGCCGGGTCACGAGACGATCCTCGACGGTGATTTGAACAACGATGACAATGACTTGACCGTGCCGGAATTCTTCAGCACCGATCCCACGCGCGACGACAATGCGTACCACGTGGTCAGCGTCACCGATCTCGACGGCGCGCTGACGATTGACGGATTCACCATCACCGGTGGACATGCCAATGGCGACGTTCCCCGCCGCGAAGATCGTGGAGGCGGGATGGAGATCGTCGACGCCGACCCGACCATCCGCAACTGCCTGTTCACGCGGAACTACGCCGACCGCCACGGCGGAGCGGTCAACAATCGCACGGATACCGACTTTCTCGTGGACGCAAAACTCTCCCTATTCGAGGATTGCCAGTTCACATTCAACGCCACAATCGAGGATGGCGGCGCCGTGTTGATCGACTTCAGGGGGCACGCGAGTTTCACCGATTGCCGGTTCGAACGCAACCGGTGCATTGGGAGGGGCGGCGCATTGTGCGCCGTTTTCGTCGCCGTGCCGCGGCTGCGATTTTGCCAGTTCCTCAACAACACGGCCGTCGGCGCGTTTCTGCAGCCGGCGCAGGGCGGCGCGCTCTTCATCTCCTCGCCCGTGCATCTGACGGCCCAGGATCCGAACCAGTACGAAACAGGTGTGATTGACACGCTCTTCCAGGAGAACTCGGCCGAGAAGGGCGGCGCCGTCTACGTGGAGGGCGCGGAGGCGGATTTCGTAAACGTGCAATTCATCAAGAATCAAACGAAGGTAGGCGCTTCGGATCGCAATGGCGGGGCGATGTATGTTGCTCACGTGCCCACGGTCAACCATCCTCCGCAAAACGTCAGCCTTGTCAACGCCTTGTTTCTGGCCAACACCGCGGGCGGCGACGGTGGGGCGTTTTTCGTCGACGGCACTTCGCCGGACGCAAGCTGCGCGCTCAACAATTGGTGTACGACCCTCACCCACTGCACCTTCGGCGAGAACAGCGCCAACGGACGGTCCGGCGGCATCTACCGCGCGGCCATGCCCATCCGGGTGCGGAACTCCATCCTATGGGACAACACCGACGGCAACGGTGGGACTAACACGACGGACGAACAGGTGGTTTTCTCCGGGGCCGCGACGGTCGAGGTGCGTAACAGTTGCGTCATGGACGCAAACCCCTCGGACGCCAGCATCCCCTTCGATGCCTCGAACATCGACGACAACCCCATCTTCGCCGACCCGCTGGGAAGTGACCTGGAGGCGGCCACCGGCGACGAGAATCTCCGGCCGGACACCTCCCCGGTGGTATCGCCGTGCATCGACCGCGGTGAGAACAACTACTGGCCGCCCGATGAGTGGAACCTGGATGACGACCCGTTCGTGACGGAGGTGTTGCCATACGATCTCGATCGAAAGGCGCGGGGGTTCAACGTATTCGCCATCGGCGGTTCCGATTATCTGGATATGGGGGCGTACGAGGTCGTTTGCCAGCCGAACAGCAGCGACTGCCCGACGGGGCAGGACTGCGGCGACGCCACGTGCGACGGATTGACGGGCACGTGCGTGTTTCTGTGCTCGGATGGAGTCGAGTGCACGAGCGACGCATGCGTGAACATGGGCGGAGGCGAGTCCGAATGTCAGCACTTCGCCGACGACGGCTTCTGCGACGACGACGACAACTGCACGAATGACGCCTGCGACCTCTTGTTGGATTGCATCAATGCGCAAATGGACTGCGACGACGACAATCCATGTACGAGCGACAGTTGTTTGAATGGCGCCTGCGTGAACACGCCGAACTCCGCGTTCTGCGACGATGGGAACAATTGCACGCAGGACGATATTTGTTCCGGCGGCAACTGCGCCGGTATTGCCGTCGACTGTAACGACGCCAATTCTTGTACGACTGATTCGTTCAATCCGGCATTCGGAGCCTGCGTCCACACGCCGATGGTGTGCAACGACGGGAACGTCTGCACAAACGACAATTGCGTGGGCGGGTCGTGCGTGTTCACCAACAACACGGCCGCGTGCGACGATGCGGACCCGTGTACGCTGAGCGACGTCTGTTCGGGCGGGGCGTGCGCCGGGACGCCGATCGTCTGCGACGATCAGAACGAGTGCACCGACGATGTGTGCGTCGGTGGATCGTGCATCTTTCCGAACAACACCGATCCCTGTGACGACCAAAACGCCTGCACGGAAAACGACGCATGTTCCGCGGGCAGCTGCGTCGGTACGCCGAAGGACTGCAACGACTATAATGAGTGTACCGACGATTCCTGCGATCCGCAGTTGGATTGCCAGAATGTCGATAATGGCTGCGACGATGGCGTCGATTGCACGATCGATCATTGTACCGTTCTTGGAACCTGCATTAACGCACCCTCAGATGCGCGGTGCAACGACGGCAACGGCTGCACGACCGACACGTGCAATGCCGTAACCGGCTGCGTCTTCGTCAACAACGCTTTGTCGTGCGACGACGCAAAGGACTGCACTTGGCCCGACGGATGCGCGGACGGCGTTTGCGACGGGCCGCCGATTCTCTACGGCGACGTCAATCACGACGGGAACGTGGACATATTCGACATTCTGTGCGTGCTCGACGGGTTCGCCGGTGTCTTCGTGGCTTGCCCGTTTGACGATGTCGATATCGCCCCTTGCCGGGCGGAACGATACGGATTCGGCGACGGACTTGTGGACATGTTTGACATTCTGTACATGTTAGATGCCTTCGGGGGAACCAACGTTCGCTGTTGCACGACTGGAGAAATGATGATGCTGGAGGAGTTCGACCCTCCGCCTGTGCTCTTGCCCGTGGACGTGACGCTCGTTGCGTCGGCCGCACACGTGCAGCCGGGGCAGACGGTCGGGATCGACGTGCGCCTCGGCCGGCTCTCAACCATGCGCGGGTATCAGGTGGCCGTGGAGGTGTCGGGCGGTTCGACCGGGACACTGACGCTCGAAGGGGTCTTCGTGGACGATCAGACCGGCGACTACCTCTTCGCGGGTCGGAACGCGACGTGGGGCGGCGACCTGTCGCAGTCGCGGCTGGCCAACGTGCTCAACAGCGGCTCGGTGACGACCACCACCGAGAAGTATGCCTGCACGTTCGTCTTCCGGGCTTCCAACGACGCGTCGGGGACATTTTCCATCACATTACAGACCGACGACCGCACCAAACTGGTGGCCGTCGACGGTCAACTCTTCGAACTCGACACCGTCACCAATACCCAGGTGACCGTGCCGTAACGCTCGGTGCGCGAACCGGCATCGCCGCCGAAACCAGCGGCCATGCCGCCGCGCGGGGTTTGGGACCGCCGGCGCGACGATGGCCCCGGAATGAAGTTCATCGGCGCGAGTGGAAGTGCGCCGCGGCCCCGCCCCTTGATGCCTCGCCGATGCAAACCACGTCCGGCCGGGTTCGGCCAATCAGTTCATTCGGGCGTCGCGGATTGGGTGCGTGACCGAATCGGCAGGCAGAAGGAATCAGGGCGCTGGTCGCCGGCCCGGTAACCAACCCCTGCGGACCATGCGCGGGCTTGCGCGCCCACGGCTCTGATTGGGGCGGGGTCACGTCGCCGAAACTGTCACGGCCCTTCCGGACTTCGCTCGCTGGGGATCATTGCCGGAGGTGGGAGTCGAACCCACACGATGTTGCCATCGCGGGATTTTGAATCCCGTGCGTCTGCCAGTTCCGCCACTCCGGCTTGCCATGAAAACCGTTTTTCTAAGGAATTCTACATCGATCCCGATCGGCCGCTCGACGCACGAAGCATGGCCCCTACGCAAGCGGCTGGACGAGCCTTGGTACATCCCGGATCGTAACCAAGGCGGACGCCGCGGTAAAGCACCCTGCGTCGGACCACTATGGCTCGCCGTCGGTGACCACGGAGGGCGGCAACAACGACAGCAAGTTGCTGGGGTGATCGAAAATGTCTCCGTCCACGAGAAAATCATGCACGCCGGTGAACAGGTCGTCCGACTGGTCCGGCCGCGGAATCGTTGACGTCAGTTCGGCGAGGTAACCGGAGGCCGACGCCGTTGACCGTTCCACGCGAATGTTCACGACGCTGCCGCACGGCAGCTGATCCTCGTCGAGCGGCGGCGGCGGGTCGATCGCGGCGCCGGACTCGAGCACCTCGCCGGCCGATAGTCTGGGATCGGCCAGCGAACCGAGCGCGAATCGGTTCACCGGACAAGGAAGGAGGAACGCGAATTGAGTGCGATCCGCGGACACATTGAGCGACGACTGAAACACGCGATCATCCGAAGCTGCCCATGACAGTTCGAGACGGAAATCGGCGCGGGCGGCGGTGTTGATTTCGACCAGCACCAAACCGGACGCATCGCCGGGGGGACCGTCGCCTGAACCGGATCCCCCGTCACGCAACGTCCGCACGCTGGCCGTGACCGGGCGGTTGGGGTTTTCAACGGGCGACGGCTCGATTTCAAATGTGATCACCGATCCGCAATCAAAATCGAGGCCGCGGGTGAATGGCAATTCATCAAGCCCCAATTCAATCGAATCTGAGCCGTCGAGTATGTTGGAGACCAGCATTCCCACCGGAACGACTTCGTCCACGTCGCACCCGAGTATGACGGAGTCCCAGCTCATCGGCGCGACGGGAATGGCCAATGTCTGAACTTCGTCTAATTCTGTGGTGACTGCTAACAGGGCGAAAACGAGCATCTCGCTTCGATTGGTGACCACGAGCCCAAAACGACCGTCGCCGTCGGGTTGATTATCGGGCTGGGGCGCGACGCAGCCGGTGACCGCGCTGATCCAAACAACCGTCACACGGGCAAGCAGCGCGCGGACGCATACGCGGCGGCAGTGGGGTGAATGATTCAAGAACGGAACTCGCAGGACAATTCCACCCAAAGAATCCGTCGGCTCGAATAGCGGCCAACGCATATGGAATGGTAGGTCGGGAATACGTGCCTAACAAGTTGTGGTTGGGGGGGCGAGGCAGGCGCGGTGAATCCCAGCATGGGTGGCGATTTTGCGGCCCGGTTGAGCGGACGGGGGTCCCAAAGGCGTCACCACTGTTGGTTCATTCATCGGCCGATGAGTGCCGCCCTGGCCAGCGCACCCGATTCGCTCCACTGCCGACCGCCTCCCTTCAGTCGCGCGCTCACCAATTGCTTGCAAGCGGACTCCAACATTCCCGAGCCGATGACGCCGCCCTTCTGCCGGTGTTCCACGCAGGGGATGATCGCCAGACGCGGATCGAGTTATCCGATCAGCGCGGGAAGCGCGGGGGTACCGTCAGGCCGGCGTGCGGCAGGCGACCCATGGTGACGCGGAACACCTACGCCGCTTCAGGGGGTGGGGGAGTCGATTTGAATGCGGCATCGAACGGACTACCGACCGGCGGCCATTCGCGAGCGGGCCCGAGCCCGGGCGACGGCGGCGTCGCGGGCCGCGATGGCGTCGGCGTTTCCGCCGGGCATGGCCAACGCGTCGCGCAGCGCGGCGTCGGCGTCGGACGCCGTGACGTTTGCAGCGGCCTCCGCGGAGGAGGTCAGAACGGTCAGTTTGTTGTCGAGCATCTGTGCGAACCCGCCGTCAATGAAAAATCGATGTCCGGCCGCCCCGGCGTCGATGCGCAATTCACCCACCCCCAGCTTGCACAGCAGCGGCGCGCGGTTCATCAGGAAACCGATCTCGCCGTCGTGCGCCGGAATGGCGACGAACGTTGCATCGGTGTCCAGAACCTGCCCGTCGGGGGTCAGCACGCTGCAATGAAGTGTCTTACCATCGGCCATCGTCGGTCTATTCGCCTCAAATTCGTAGGGCGGGTTTCACCCGCCGTTCGGGAATCCGTGGGCCGTGCCTACCCTACAGTTTCTCCGCCTTTTCCGCGGCCTCTTCCACCGCTCCCACGTACATGAACGCCGCTTCGGGCAGATGATCCCACTTGCCCTCGCAAATCTCGTTGAACGAGCGGATCGAATCGGCCATTGGCGTGTATTTGCCTTCGAGTCCGGTGAATTGCTCGGCCAGATAGAACGGCTGCGACAGAAATCGCTCGATCTTGCGGGCCCGCGAGACGACCAGCTTGTCCTCCTCGCTCAATTCGTCGACTCCCAGGATGGCGATGATGTCCTGCAGTTCCTTGTAGCGCTGCAGAATGCCCTGCACGCGCCGGGCCACACGGTAGTGCTCCACGCCGACGTATTGCGGATCGACGATGCGCGACGATGAGGCCAGCGGGTCGATCGCCGGGTAGATGCCCTTCTCGCTGATGCCGCGGCTCAACACGATGAACGCATCGAGATGGGTGAACGTCGTCGCCGGCGCCGGGTCGGTCAGGTCGTCCGCGGGAACGTAGATGGCCTGCACCGACGTCACCGCGCCGGCTTTGGTCGACGTGATCCGCTCCTGCAACTCGCCCATCTCGGTGCCCAGCGTCGGTTGATAGCCCACGGCCGACGGCATGCGGCCCAGCAACGCCGACACCTCGGAACCGGCCTGCGAAAATCGGAAAATATTGTCCACGAACAGCAGCGTGTCCTGACCCGATTCGTCGCGGAAATACTCGGCCATGGTCAACGCCGCCAGCGCCGCCCGCAGCCGCGCTCCCGGCGGCTCGTTCATCTGTCCGAACACCATGGCCGTGTGCTCGATGACCTTCTTGACCTTGCCGGCGGAGTCCTTGAACTCGGCCTCCTGCATTTCGATCCACAGGTCGTTGCCCTCGCGGGTCCGCTCGCCCACTCCGGCGAACACCGAAAAACCACTATGCTCGCGGGCGATGCGGGCGATCATCTCCTGAATGATGACCGTTTTGCCCAGACCCGCGCCGCCGAACAGACCGATCTTGCCGCCGCGAACGAACGGCGCCAGCAGGTCGATCACCTTGATGCCCGTCTCCAGAATCTCCGTCTTGGGCGTCAGGTCAGCGAACGTCGGCGGCATGCGGTGAATCGGCCGCATGTTGTCCCGGGGCACATCCCCGCGCCCGTCGATGGTCTCGCCCACCAGGTTGAACACCCGCCCCAGCGTCACCTCGCCGACCGGCACCTGCACCGGCGCGCCCGTATCCAGAATATCCACGCCGCGGGCCAGCCCGTCCGTCGATCCCAGCGCGATGGCCCGAACCCGCCCGCCACCCAGATGCGTCGCCACCTCGCACCACAACGTCTCTTTGACCTGCCGTTCCCCGATCTTCCGCGGCACCTCGACCTTCAACGCATTGTAAATGGCCGGCAACGCATCCCCGCTGAATTCCGCGTCCAGCGTCGAGCCGATGACCTGCGTCACTCGTCCCACGTTCTTGACATTGGCGCTCATGCGATCTCTTCTCCGAACTGGCCGTTATTTCAACGCCTCGACGCCGCCCATGATGTCCAGCAACTCCATCGTAATCTGCGACTGCCGCGCACGGTTGTACTGCTGGGACAGGCTTTTCGACATATCGCCGGCCGCGTCCGTCGCCGACTTCATCGCCACCATTCGCCCCACGTTCTCGCTGACAGCCGCGTCGCAGAAACACTGGAACAGCCGCACCTTAACCGTCAGCGGCAGCAACTCGCCGAGCAATTCCGCAGGCACCGGCGAAAAATCGTACTGCACCGTCCGCGATCCGCCGCCGCCCGCACGCTCCGCGGAGCTCCCGCCGGCCGACACCGCCTCTGCGGAAATCGGCAATAACTGAATCGTCTCCGGCGTCTGCCGCGCCGCCGTGATGTATTTCATGTAAACCACGTGAATCGCCGCGTATTCCCCCGCCGCGTACGCGGCCATGAACGAATCCCCGATGGGGGCGACGGCCGCGAACGCCGGCGCGTCCTTTAACTGCGGGTAGGACTGCTTCAGCGGTCGGCGCATGAATTTGAAATAATTCACGCCCTTCTTGCCCACCACGAACAGATCGCACTGTCTCGATCGTGATTCGACGGAGCGGTGCAACGCCATCGCCGACCGGATCAGGCTCGCGTTATAGCCCCCGCACAACCCGCGATTCGACGTGATCAAAAACATGGCCTCCCGATCCGCCGAATCGTTCTTTTTCAACAGCGCGTGCTCAATCGTCCCGCCCGCCTGCGATACCTGCTGCACCAGTTCGGTGATCTTGTCCGTGTACGGGCGCGCTCCCACCGCACGCCCCAACGACTGTTGATACCGCGCCGTCGCGATCAACTGCATCGTCCGCGTGATCTTTCGGATGTTATTGACGGCCTTCCGCCGTCCTGCGATCGCCCGTGCCTTTGCCATAACTTACCGCCCGACCGCCCCACCGTGTCTCTTGAAGTCAGCGCCTCGTCGAACCCTTGAAATCCGCCGTGCCCGCGCCGAAAGACCGCGACACAAACAAGTTGGAGACGTTGACACGATCCAAATAGGTCCGACTGCATCGGGAACCGGCGCGAACCCGGCCGACCGCTCTTCGGCGGGTACGCGACCGACGCCTCTCCGCCCGGAGGGCGAACGATCATACCCTGGGGCTTTAGCCCCTGGGTGCCGTTCCCCCGATCCCTCCCGCCCGGAGGGCGGACGAACCCGCCTCGCCATTTCCGTGTCCTTTCTTGACGCACAAAACCGGCATGAACAACGGATCTCGTCGGAACTCGCGATCCACGCAGCCATCATTCTGCAAATCTTGTAAATCTTGTAAATCCTGTCCATTTCCGATGCTTCGGTCAGAATGATCCACCACCGGCTCTTAACCGTCCACCTTGTATGTCGCTTTGAAATTCGTGATCACACTCTTGACCTTCGCGGCCAACTCATCCGACAACGCACCCGTCCGATCCAACTCCTCGGCGATCTCCGGGTGCTCGTTCCGGAAATGCGCCAGCATCGCCGTTTCAAACGCCAACACCTGGTTCTGCGGCAGATCGTCCAGTAAACCCTGCGCTCCCGCGAAAATGCTCAATATCTGATCGTTGATGTGATACGGCTGGTATTGCGGCTGCTTCAGCAATTCCACCATTCGCCGGCCGCGGTCGAGACGCCGTTGCGTGGCCGCGTCCAGATCCGTTCCCAACTGCGAGAATGCCTCCAACTCCCGGAACGCCGCCAAGTCCAGACGCAACGAGCCGGCAATCTTCTTCATCGCCTTCCGCTGGGCATTGCCGCCCACGCGCGACACACTGATGCCCACGTTCACCGCCGGGCGAACGCCCGCGAAAAACAAATCCGGCTCGAGATAAATCTGTCCATCTGTAATGCTAATCACATTTGTCGGAATGTACGCCGAAACTTCGCCCTCCAGCGTCTCGATAATCGGCAGCGCCGTCAGCGACCCGCCGCTCGTCGGATCCACGCGAATCTCGTGATCCCCCTCGCCCAACCGGTGCAACGCCCCCTTCGCCTCTTCCTTGCCCGGCACGCCGAAATAAATCTTGCCGTCCACCCCCTCTTTGACCGTCCTGGCCGCGCTCTTCTTCACCACGAATCGCCGCTCGGCCAGTTTGCACGACCGCTCCAGCAGACGGCTGTGAATATAGAACACGTCGCCGGGATACGCCTCGCGGCCCGGCGGCCGGCGCAGCAACAGCGACATCTGCCGATAGGCCGTCGCCTGTTTCGATAGATCGTCGTAGATGCACAGTGTGTGCCGACCCTGCTCATACATGAAATACTCGGCCATCGCGCATCCCGAATAGGGCGCGATGAACTGCAACGGCGCCGGCGATGAGCTGCTGGCGGACACCACGATCGTATAGTCCATCGCCCCCTTTTCGCGCAGCAACTCCACCACGCTCGCGACCGTCGACTCTTTCTGGCCGATCGCGACATAAACGCAGATCACGTCGCCGTTCTTTTGATTCAAGATCGTGTCGATGGCGATAGCCGTCTTGCCCGTCTTGCGGTCCCCGATGATCAGCTCCCGCTGACCCCGACCGATGGGAATCATGCTGTCGATGGCCTTGATGCCCGTCTGCAACGGCTGATTCACCGGCTGGCGCCCGGCGATGCCCGGCGCGATCACTTCCAGCGGACGGCGATGCGGCGTCTCAATCACGCCGCGTCCGTCCAGCGGGCGGCCCATCGGATCCAGCACCCGCCCGATCATGGCCTCGCCCACTGGCACGCTCAGCAGATTCCCCGTCCGCCGGACCTCGTCGCCCTCTTTAATCCCCAGATAATCGCCCAGAATCGCCGCCCCCACCGAATTCTCTTCCAGATTCAACACCTGCCCCAACTGCCCGTTCTCGAATTCGATCAGCTCCGACGCGAACGCATTCCGCAACCCGTAAATCCGCGCGATCCCGTCGCCCACCGCGATGACCCGGCCCACCTCGGCCACGTCCACCTCGCTGCGGTACTGGCGGATCTCTTCCTGTATAACGCTGGTGATCTCGTCGACGTTGAACTTCATACCCAAACCCTTGGTGTGCTAAACACCTTCAAAATACGACCGCCCGCTGTGCAACTCGTGCGACGCCCGGGCCAGTAACTTATCCTTCACCACCCGCAACTTTCGCGAGACCGAAAAATCGAACTTCTCATCGCCGATCCACGCCACCATCCCGCCGATCAAGGACGATTCCACGCGTTCCGTCAAAACCGGCTCTTGTCCGAATCGTGTCTTGATTGCGCCGACCAGCATCGCCCGCAACGACTCCGTCAACGGCGACGCCGTCTTGACGGTCACCTCCACCTGTTGCTTGATGATCTCCACCGCCACCCGGTATTGATGGGCGACCTCCCCCAGCAACTCCAGCCGCCCCTTGCGGTTCAACACCTGCAGCGCATCGACCACCAGATCGCTCGCTCGTCCCCGCAGCATCTTTTCCAGTGACGATCGCCTTGCCTCCTCGTCAATTACCGTGCTCGACAAAAAGCGATCGAACTCAACGTCG
Organism: Phycisphaerales bacterium; assembly: GCA_013140575.1. Lineage (GTDB taxonomy): Bacteria > Planctomycetota > Phycisphaerae > UBA1845 > UBA1845 > JABFSN01. The sequence continues at coordinate 20,139 of JABFSN010000223.1, forward strand.
CGCCCGGCATAAACCACCAGGCCGTCCAACTCTTCCAATACCGCGTCGCGCGCACCGGCTCCTTCCGCCAGACCCAGCAGGGCCTTCGCGTAAACCGCCGCGATCGCCGCTCCGATTTCATTGACCGGCTGCATGACCCATCCACTCGCCCCGTCTTCGTAGGGTGGGCACTGCCCACCTCTTCGACTATCGCCGGCCCGTCAACGCCAATTCCTCGATCGATTCTTTCACCAGCGCCTCGTGGTCGACCGCCGACATCTCCTTGCGAATGATCCGGCCGGCAACGTCCGTCGCCAGCGACGCCGCAACCTTGTACAGATCGCTGACCGCCGTGTCCCGAGCGATTTCAATATCCCGTTTCGCACGGGCCAGCATACGCTCGGCCTCCTCGCGGGCTTCGCGTTCGATTCGCCCCCGAACGACCTCCGCGTCGCGCCGCCCCTCGTCCACGATTCCCGAGGCGGCCTGCCGGGCCTGATCCAATTGGCCTTGGTACTTGACCAGCAACCCCTTCGCCTCCTCACGTTCGTGCTTGGCCTGGGCCAGCGAATCGGCGATGAATTTCTCCCGCTCGACCAGTACCTTCTGAATCGGCTTCCACGCCGCCGCCCGCAGCACGACCAGCAGAATCAGGAAGATGACGATCGTCCAGACCGCGGTCCCCCCGTCCACCGTCAACAGTTCGTACTTCGGCCCGTGCCCCGCCACGTCGTGCGCGTCGCCCGCCGCATCCGTTGGATGCGCCGTTCCGCCGTGCTCCTGCGCGAACGTCGGGGCGCGAAATGTCAAAACGGCCAGGATCGCGAAAACCACCCATCGCATCACAGCCTTACTCCCAAATCTGCGCGAATCTGCGAAATCTGCGGACCCCTTTTCCGACCGTTCGCGGCGTCGCTACGAGCCCGCCTTCAGGAAATCGCTCAATCCCTGGCATACCACGATCGCGAAAAACGTAAACCCTTCGATCAACGCCGCGGCCAGCAGCATGGACACGAAAATCCGCCCGCCCGCCTCCGGCTGCCTCGCCATCGACTCCACCGAGTTCCCAGCCAAATGACCGATCCCCTTGGCCGCCCCGATGACCGTGAACCCGACGCCCAGCCCGGCACCCAGCGCGGCCACGCCCTTGTCACCCAGCAACTGGGTGCCCTCTGCAAGAATCTCCATCATCACTAACTCTCCTTACCTGTCTTTACCTGTCCGTTTATGAATCTGGCTCCGGTCTTAAGCATTAAAAGGCCAAGGCCCCGGATACCTCAACCGCCATCCGATCGCTTCCACCCCTTCATCCCTACGTCCCTCCGTCCCTTCCCCTAATGTTCCGGATGCACCGCCGCCCCGATGAACATCGTCGTCAGGAACATGAATATGTACGCCTGCAAGAATGCGACGAACAACTCCAGACAACTCAATAGTACACATCCCAGCGTCACCGACACCGCACCCGTCAAATAACCCGCCGTCAGCCCCTTGAACACCGGAACCAGCAGCAGAATCGACGCCAACACCGTATGACCGGCCACCATGTTCGCGAACAAACGCATGCACAACGCAAACGGCTTCACCGCCGCCCCGATGCACTCCAACACGAACAGGCACGTCCACAACGCCCCGTCCGCTAGATCCAGCGGATGCAAACCGCCGCCGTTCAGCGAATAAACCACGCCCAGCCCCAGCCCCACACACCGCATGAACGCCCCCGCGTCGGGACCCCCCAGCAGGTTGAACAGCGCCTGATGAATGAAATACATCATCGCCGGGAAGACGACCAGCATTACGACCCGAACCCCCGCCGACGGCTTTCCATGCCGCCCCTCGACCTGAAACGCGTGCGGCGCGAAGTTGTACAGGTAGATTCCCGGCGCCGCGATCATCGCCAACGGCAACACCGTGCCATTCGCGTGATGCGCCCCATGCCCCTCGTCGCCATGCCCGTGACCATGCCCGTGTGTACCCGCGCGCAGCGCGACGAACACTTCCCGCACGCCTGAAAAGTGAATCATGAACAGCGCGCACAACGCCAGACCGCCGGTCACGTTGATGTTCCCGGTGGCCGTCCCGGCGACGTGCTCCCACCCGAACGCGATCTCGAATATCGCCGACAACGGGATCATGCCCAGCAGGTTGTTGAACAGGATGAAAAAAAACACCGTCCACAGGAACGGCATGAAACGATCGGTATTCTCGTGCAACACCGGCCGGCAGACCCCCGTCCGCAACGCGTCCATCATCCCCTCGACCATGTTGACGAAACCACGCGGCACGGAATCCGAAATCGCCCGCCCGCTCGTCAACGACGCGTACCGGCGCCCCATGGGCACGAACACCAGCAGCATCACCACCGCCGACACCAGCGTCATCAGCAGATGATTCGTGAACCAGAACGACCGCAACGGGCTGCCGATCGGCACCGCCAGGTTCCAGTTTTCGAATATCGGCAACAGCCCGTGCGGCAGGACGTGCGATTTCGCGTCCCCCGCGCCGAGCACGCCGACCATCGCCGACTGCAACCAGCCGCCCATCAAACCCATCACGTCCCCACTCGCTTCGCCGCGTCCGGCCGCCAGTACCGCAGCACGAAATGGCACGCCACGCCCGTCTCCGCCGCCAGAAGCACCAGGTAGGAAACCACCATCGCGGTCGTAAACGCCGGTTTATCCGCCGCGAACCCGTTCGCGTACCATAACCCGACGCCCAGCGTCGCGAACAACCGGATCAGTATCGCCGCCGCGCACGCCGGCAACAGAAACGCCGGCCGCCGCCGCGCCGCTAACGCCATCGGCGCCATGGCCGCCACTGCCACCACGACGCAGATGGTCACCGCGGCCTTGACCGACGACGCTCCGGCCGGTTCCATGAACCGTCGCGCCGCCGCGCCGACCACGATCAGCGCCGCGGCGCCCACGAGAATGATCCACATCAGCGCCCGCATGCCCGGTCCGTCTCCTCGCGTCGTTCCGTCGAGCGGGTTTCACCCGCGTTTTCCTGTGTGCCCGATGCTGGTAGGGTGGGCACTGCCCACCTTCGCCGACCAACTACTTGAACAACTTCCACGACGTCCGAATCACCCGATACATCCACGCCACCATCGCCAGCATCAACCCGCCGAAAAGACCCCGGCCCCGCCACCCATACCGTTCGTCAAGGCGGTAGCCGGCGTAGCCCAGAACCGCCAGATACCCCAGGAATTCCAGGGCGAGATGCGCCGCGATCTTCGCCAGCCGTTGCCAATCGTCCCCGCCGCCATTTGCCGGCTCCGGCAATCGACCCGGACGGTTGGTTTGCTCGTCCGACATTCTAATGACACGATGGCGAGGACCGATTCACCCGCCGAACCGCATTTCGGCAGATCGCCGCGAATCCAATCCTCCGTGATTGGCGGGTCGGCAGTCTAGCAAGCGCTTGGTGCCCGTTCAAGACCCAATTTTCGCGCGAGCCGGTGGAGGACGATTGGGCCGCGATCGGACGCCGACGGGTGCGGCAACCGCCGCCGTTTGACGGCTCGTGGCCGACATCCTACGCTGTAGACTGGCTGGGAAGTCGACCGTTTTTCGCTGGGTCTCGATTCGCAACACCATGTCCGCGTTCCCTGTTCGCCATCTCGCCATCGTTGGGGCCACCGGCGCCGTCGGTCGCGAGTGCTGCGCCATCCTCGATCAACGCGGCTTCCACGCCGACCGCGTCACCCTGCTCGCCTCCCAACGCTCCGCCGGCGCCGTGATCAACGTCGGCGGCGCTGATCGCACCGTCGAGGTTCTGCAACCGGCCGATTTCGAGGGAGTTGATATCGCCATCTTCAGCGCGGGCGCCGAAACCAGCCGCAGATTCGCCCCCATCGCCGTCCAGGCCGGCGCGATCGTCATCGACAACTCCTCCGCGTTTCGCATGGACCCGACCGTCCCCCTCGTCATCCCCGAAATCAACCCCGGCGACCTCGACGGTCAGCGCGGAATCATCGCCGTCCCCAATTGCTCGGCCATCATCATGCTGATGGCCATTGCTCCCATCCATGGCCGGTTTCCCATCAAACGCATCGTGGTCAGCACCTATCAATCCGCCAGCGGCGCCGGCGCCCGGGCCATGCACGAGCTGATCGAACAGACGCGACAACACCTGAACGGCGAGTCCATCCGCCCCGTCGTATTCCCCCACCCCATCGTGTTCAACCTGTTTTGCCACAACACCGTCATCGGCCCCGACGGCTACAACGGCGAGGAACGCAAAATGATCGACGAAACCCGCAAAATCCTGCACGCCCCCGACCTGTCCATTTCCCCCACCTGCGTCCGCGTCCCCGTCCTCCGCGCCCACAGCGAATCCATCAACCTCGAATTCGACCGCGCCGTCGCCCCCGACGCCGTGCGCGAATTGCTGTGCCGCGCTCCCGGCGTGCGCGTCGTGGACGACCGCGTCAACAACCGATTCCCCATGCCCATCGACGCCACCGGCCGGGACGACGTCCTCGTCGGCCGCATCCGCCAGGACGCCAGCCGCCCCGACGGTCGCGGCATCGACCTGTTCGTTTCCGGCGATCAACTGCGCAAGGGCGCGGCGTTGAATGCCGTCCAGATCGCCGAGCACATCGCGACCGGCATCCGGCCGCGGGTTTCCGTTGCCCAATGATCCTCGGCTACGTCACCAGCGGATTTGCCCACCACTCGCTGGAGGACGCGATTTGCATCCTCGCGGACATCGGCTATCGCAGCGTAGCCATCACGCTCGACCACCATCACCTGAATCCGCTGGACGACGATTGGCCGCACGAAGCTGCGTCGATCCGACGCCTTCTCGATCGGCTTCAACTGCGCTGCACGATCGAAACCGGCGCCCGATTCCTGCTTGATCCGCGCCGCAAGCACCGCCCCACCCTTATCAGTTCCACGGCCGCCGACCGGGATCGCCGCATCGCGTACCTGTGCCGAGCGGTCGACGTGGCCCACGCCTTGAACGCCGATTCCGTTTCCATCTGGTCCGGCGCCGCGGACGAAACCGACGCGAACAACGGCAAGAACTCGATGTTCGATCGCCTGATCGCCGGGCTTCGCCACGTCCTGTCCCACGCCGAACAGTTCGACATCCCCATCGGTTTCGAACCCGAACCCGGCATGTTCATCGAACGCATGTCCCAGTTCGAAAAGCTCCACGCCGCGGTCGATCACCCGCTGCTGGCGCTGACGCTCGACGTCGGCCACGTGCAATGCCTCGCCGACGACGGGTTGATCGACCACTTGAAACGATGGCATCACGCGTTGGTCAACATCCATTTGGAAGACATGCGCCGCGGCCGACACGAACACCTGTTTTTCGGCGAGGGCGAGATCAACTTCACGGAGGTGATGAATAGTCTGGACCTCGTCGGGTATCGCGGCCCCGTTCACGTGGAACTGTCCCGCCACAGCCACGACGCCCCCGACGTCGCCGCCCGCGCCTACGAATTCCTGTCCGCGATTTCCGGCGAACATGCACGCTAATGGACCCATTTTTGTAAATCTGGGGGGTGGCACGGACAACGGTACCCCGTTGTCCGTGTTCTCCCACCGTCGTGCGAAAGGTATGCCCACGATCAGAGCCGTGGGCGCAAGCCCACGGGCGACCACCCGGTGCGATATCCATCGCCCCACCATCGCACGGGCAAGCGCGTACGCTTGCCCGTGCCACCCGCCGCGTCGGCACGGCCGCGGATTCGAGACTGGTGGACTTGCGGACCGGCTGCGTTCAAGATGGGTGTGACCAAGCGGGAAGGAGCGACTTTCCGGACGATGGCCACGCGCGATTCGCGCCGGACGAACGAGTGTCACCTGCATGTCCATGCGTCAATATCGTGATGCCACCTGCCTGATCGCGGCCGAGCGCGACAAGCGGGCGAATTTTCATACGTTGTTGAGTTGCGTGCTGCCTCGGCCGATCGCGTTCGTTTCCACCGTTTCGGCCGATGGGATCGTCAATCTGGCGCCGTTTTCGTTTTTCAACGCGGTGGGGTCGAATCCGCCGGCAGTGATCTTCTCGCCGTCGACGCGGGCCGACGGGTCGCAGAAGGACACCCTTAACAATCTGCGCGTCGTGCCGGAAATGGTGGTACACGTGGTGCCGCACGCCATTCGCGAGGCCATGAATCAGGCGTCGGCCGCTTATCCGCCGGAAGTGAGCGAGTTCGACGCGGCCGGGTTTACGCCGATCGCCAGCCGGTTCGTGCGTCCGCCGCGGGCTGCGGAATGCCCGGTGGCGATGGAGTGCCGGCTGTTGCAGATTGTGCCGGTGGGGAACGGTCCGCTGTCGGGGAACGTGTGCATCGGGGAGGTGTTGTGTTTCCACGTGGCCGACGAAATGTTGAAGCCGGACGGGACGGTGGACGTGGAACAGATCGACCTGATCGCGCGGATGGGCGGCGAGTGGTACTCGACGATCCGGGATCGGTTCGAATTGCCCAAGCCGGCGAGTCCGTGACGGCCGGTCGATGGCGCGAACGGAAGGCGACGGACGACCATGTTTTTCGTGTGGACCAACGTGCCCGTGCTGTTTTATGGGCTGGGCGTGCTGGTGGTGCTGATGGTGCTGTTCACCACGGCGGCGCGTAGCCCGCGACGCATGTGTCCACGCTGCCGCGAACTGAATCGGCCCGGGGCGAGTTTCTGCGCGCAGTGCGGACAGCCATTGGGTCGGTGAATAGATCCGTGCGATGAAGCACATCGACCTTCAGACCCCATGATCGATCCGCCGGACGCACGCCTGCGAGCCTCGATCCGTCGCAACCTGCTGCGCTGGTTCGACCGTCACGGGCGGGACCTGCCGTGGCGACGCGGCGGGGCGGATGCGTACGGGCGGTGGGTTTCGGAGATCATGCTGCAACAGACGCAGGTCGAGACGGTCATTCCCTATTTCCAACGATTCGTGCGGCGTTTCCCGGATGTACGAACGCTGGCGGCCGCGCGGCAGGAATCGGTGCTGCGGCAGTGGCAGGGATTGGGGTATTACCGCCGGGCGATCCACCTGCACCGCGCCGCGAAGGCGATCGTGTCCAATGGGCGGGAATTCCCGCAGACGGTTGATGGATGGATGGCGTTGCCGGGGATCGGCCGGTATACGGCCGGTGCGATTGCATCAACCGCGTGCGGGGTGCGGGCGGGGGTGGTGGACGGAAACGTCGCGCGGGTGTACTCGCGATTGTTCGACATTCACGACGACGTCACCAAGCCCGCGACAATGAAACGGCTGTGGTCGATCGCGGAAGCGGCGATTCCGCGGAGGCGCTGCGGCGATTTCAACGAAGCGTTGATGGACCTGGGGGCGACGGTCTGCACCCCCGGTGTGCCGCGCTGCGATCAATGTCCGTTGAATGGGGTATGCGCGGCGCGACGCCGTGGAACGGTGGACACGTTGCCCAACCGGGGCTCGACTGTGCGCGTTCGCGAGGTGCGATGCGTGGTGGCCGTAGTGCGGCGTGGGGATGGCTATCTGTTGCGCCGTCGGCCCGAAGGCGGGTTGTGGGGTGGATTGTGGGAATTCCCGAACGTGGAGTCCGGCGGGCCGGGAACGCGGGCGACGGCATTGCGGGGCCTGTTGGCGGACTGTGTTGTGATCCTGGCGGGGACCGTCGCGAATTGCGGGCGGGTGTCGCATCGGTTGTCGCACCGGCTGATGCAGTTCGACGTCTATCGTGTGGACGCAAATGGGTGCGGCAGCGATTTGCCGCGCGATGGACGATGGCGTTGGGTTCGCCGATCGGAGTTGGGTCGCGTGCCGATTTCCACGGCGAGCCGAAAGATGGTACGTCTGGTCGATGCGGTTGAGGGGGAACACGCGGGTCACCGAGACCCCGGCCGCATGGTCGACGTTCCACGTTAGCGTTCGGTGTCGCGGCGAACCCAGTCACCGCGGTAACCCCTTGTTCTGCCGCCATTTACGAGCTGCGCGGTTGGAACACACCGCGATCCGCCCGGGCGGTGCGAGTGTGAAACGGCTGACGCCGGTCGCGAGTTAATCACGGGGTGGCGAAGTGGTTCCGCCGACCGGCAATCGGTATGATGGCCGGTTCGACACAGATTCCGGGGCCGGAAGATTCGGCGCCGTCCGTAGCCGACACGGGAGTTCGGATTCACACGCCGCTACGGTCGTCGAGGCAGGAGGGTTTGCAGGGGATGGCAAAAGCGAAGATTAATCAGGCGTCGGGCCCGGACCGCGGCGTCGTGGGGGCGATGCGTCGGTCTGAATCAGGCGATTCAAACGGCAATTCGAAGCGCAGCGCCGTCACCGAGGGGGCGGGAAAACCGGTGAAGGACGTGCAGGTCGGAAAAGCGAACACGGCGCCGCCGGCTGCGGGGAACCGTTCCGGACAACGCGCGAGCCTGTACCAGAACGTGGTGACGCAGTTCAACGCGGCGGCCGACCTGATGCGGCTGGACGGGGACGTGCGGAAGATATTGAGCAAGCCGGAAAACGAGATTGTCGTGAATTTTCCGGTGAAACTGCTGAGCGGGCAGGTGGAAGTGTTCACCGGGTATCGCGTACAGCACAACGACGCGCTGGGGCCGTTCAAAGGCGGGTTGCGCTACCACCCGGACGTGAACATCGACGAGGTGCGGGCGCTGGCGGCGTGGATGACGTGGAAATCGGCGCTGACGGGATTGCCCTACGGCGGCGCCAAGGGGGGCATCGCGTTCGATCCCAAGGCGTACGCCCGCGGGGACATCGAACGGATCACGCGGCGGTTCGTGTACGCGCTGGGCGAAAACATCGGTCCGGAATACGACATTCCCGCGCCGGACATGAACACCGACGCGCAGATCATGGCTTGGATTCTGGACACGTACCTGTCCACGATTCCGCCGCACGAGCGGAACCGGCACATTCACGTGGTGACGGGCAAGCCGGTGGCGGCCGGGGGCAGCGTCGGGCGGGACAAGGCCACCGGGCAGGGGGTGGTGTACAACATTCAAGCGTGGGCGGCGGAGCACAAGCGGTCGCTGCCGGGCATGACGTATACGTTGCAGGGATTCGGCAACGTCGGATCGTGGACGGCGAGGATTCTGGCGAAGCTGGGGGCGAAACTGGTCGCGGTTGAGGACGTGACCGGCGGCACGCGGAACATGGAGGGGTTGGACGTCGAGGAACTGATGGCGTTCGCGCAGTCCCGCGGCGGGGTGCGGAAGTACCCGGGCGGGCAGTTCATCGACCGCATCATGCTGATGCAGACCGAAGCGGACATGTTCATACCGGCGGCGATGGAGAACCAAATCACCGCGGAGACGGCCCATTGGCTGAACGTGAAGCTGGTGGTGGAGGCGGCGAACGGACCGACGGACCCGGCCGGCGATGCCCTGCTGAAGTCTCGCGGAGTCGAGGTGTTGCCGGACATTCTGTGCAACGCGGGGGGCGTAATCGTCAGCTATTTCGAGTGGCTGCAGAACAAGCGAAGCGAGGCGTGGGAATTGGATGAAGTGGACGGCAAGCTGCACAAGATCATGACCCGGGCGTACGAAGGGGTTCGTGCCAAGGCCGATGAATTGGGGGTGGATCGGCGGACGGCCGCGTACGTGCTGGCATTGACGCGATTGGAGCGGGTGTACAAGGAGCGGGGGATATTTCCGTAGGAAGGGACGGAGGGACATAGGGACGGAGGGACGAAGGGAAAGGCGAAACGGCGAAAGGCGAAACAAGGAGGCACGAAGGCACCGAGGGGGTGAGCTGCCGGCGCGGTACCAAACGGGGAGGGCGAATGGGCGCATTTCGGAGCAAACGCGTCATTTGAGTGTTTTTGTCGGGTGGTGAGTCCGATTCGGTTGAGGGGACGGCGAAGCGACTTATAATCGACGTCGCTGGCCAGGAAGCGCGGGCTATCGACCGAGTGCGTACAGGTAACAGCGAGGCGGAATCGGTGTTGCGGGAACGGGCGTCTCAAACGGTGTGGTGGGTGATCGCGGGGAGCCTCGCGGTGATTGCCGTGTGCATGGTGGCGCGGTCGAGCGGGCCGATTCTGCCGGAGGCGTTGGGGCAGGTGACGCGGCAGGCGGGGGCGCGGGGGATTTTCGCGTTCAGCGGGCAACTGACGGATCAGACGCACGGGGTGTTCATGGTGGACGTGGATTCGCAGACGTTGTGGGGATACGAATACCTGCCGGCGTCGCGGAAGTTGCGGTTGGCGTTCGCGCGAAGCTGGAATTCGGACAAGTATCTGGAGAACATGGACTGCGAAGGTCCGTCGCCCGACGAGATCGAGGAGAAGGTGCAACAGGAACGCGAAAGCCGGCTGCGCCGGCGAATCGGCGAGGCGCCGTAGGGTGTGATTATGGCCAAGATGTTCTACAAGATCGAAGAAGCGATTCAGAAGTTGCGCTGCGATGAGGCGGCGTTGAAGAAGGCGGTGCGCGACGGCAAGTTGCGCGAATTCCGCGACGCGGGCACGACAAATTACAAGGTCGATGAGATCGACAAGCTGGCGGCGACGGGCGGACTGGGCGGCGGCGCCCCCGCGGCCGGCGGTGGCGCCCCC
>JABFSN010000033.1 GCA_013140575.1 Phycisphaerales bacterium
CGCATGGGTCTGGGTCGCGTGGCGCGTATGGCCGACATGGACCGCAACGGTGTCGTCGACATGACCGACATCGCGCTGTATGCCAACAGCGGCGGCGTGACCTCGACGCGTGACGCGCGTCCGGTCGTCCGCGAAGGCCGGGCGCGGCATTGACCCTGTAGGGCGGGTTTCACCCGCCGCGACCGCGCCTGGTGCCCGAGTCGCCTGAACCATGAATCACGGGCAAGGCGCTCGTGTCGCGGCGAGAAACCACCAGTGGAGAGAACGAAGTCATGAAGAACGCAACATTCGGTGCGGCCGGCTGGGTCGTTTTTTTGGGCGGAATTCCGGCGTTCGCGCAGATGCCGCGGCTGTTCCTCGTCCCGGCCAACGCCTTGCCCTCGACCAACCCGTCCGGGAGGCTACAGGTGACGGCTCAACCGGGCGACAGTGTTTGCCTCGACTTATGCATCAGTTCGCCGCCACCCGGATTGCATAAGGCCATGGGATTGCGGATCGGCGATGCGGTCGGCGGCAAAATGGGTACGGTCACCATCAATTGCGCCTCGGTGGCGATTGATCCCCTTGCGCCCACGCATCCCGGCAACACCCTCAACACGGTCAGCCTGGGGAATTGCGTGGGCGCTCCACCCAACAGTGCTTCGTGTAACCTTTCGAATCTCAACGGTTCGAACATCATGCTGGCGGCGACCGGCAACTACGTCGGCCAAGCGTGCTGGACGGTGTCTGCCAATGCCTGCGGCACGTTTACGCTCGATTACATCGGCAACACCTGCTCCACCGGAGGCACCGCCGGCTGCGGTCAAACGAAGATATTCGGCCCCGGCGTGTCCACGGCGGTCGAGGTCACCGACGACGGCGCGGACATCAACGTCGAGTCGGCGGCGACCGACACCTGTGTCAACGCCACGCCCATCGGCGACGGCATACATGTTTTCAATACCGCGTGCGCGGGAACCGACGGTCCTTCCGCGTCCTGCGGCCCAATCCAGAACGACGTTTGGTTCGAATACACGGCTCCTTGCTACGGGGAAGTTCTCGTGTCCACCAACGCCGGTCGTGACGCGGTTTACGCAGCCAATGAAGGCTGCCCGGCGGCGACGGAGGTTCAGTGCGATGGGACGGGGAGCGTCGGCCCGTTTGCGGGCGACCAGTACCTGATTCGAGTCGGCTCATCGGACGGCTCGCCCGTATCCGGTTCGCTGTCCGTCGAGTGTACGATGCTATGCGAAGATCTTCCGCCCGGGGATCCTGTTCACATCCAGCAGTGCGGCCCGCCGTCTCGTCCAAGCCAATGTGAGCTATGGTGGTGCGATCCGTTTCAGGGCTGCGTCAGCGTGCCCGACCCCGATCCGACTCCGTGCGATGACGGGCTGTTTTGCACCACCGTGGACACATGCGCGGGCGACGGCACTTGTGCCGGTGGACCGCCCTGCGACGACGACGACACGTGCACGCAGGATGCGTGCGCGGATGAGTCTTGCACCAACCTGCCTCGGACGTTCGGCGACGCGAACCACGACGGGATGGTCGACATTTTCGATATTCTGTGCGTGCTGGACGGTTTCGCGGGAGTGTTCGTATCGCCGTGTACGCTGAGCAACATGGACTTCGCCGGCTGCCCCGGCGGCGACGGGGTGATCGACATCTTCGATATCCTGGCCGTCCTTGACGGCTTCGCCGGCATTAACCTCTGCGGCTGCCCGGGCGGGCAGTGACCGGCCGCCCCGGGGCAACATGGCCGGGATCGCGTGGCGCGTATGGCCGACATGGACCGCAACGGTGTCGTCGACATGACCGACATCGCGCTGTATGCCAACAGCGGCGGCGTGACCTCGACGCGTGACGCGCGTCCGGTCGCCCGCGAAGGCCGCCGGCGGCTCGAAAAAGCCCCGTGATCGCATTGGCCACTGAACTTGGCTGATCCATCCCCGCGGGTATAATCCATGCAGGAGCATGAACCATGATGGATCGGATCGCGCGTTGGTTGTTGATCGTGCCCGCATTCGCCGTTGCGGCTGCCGCGGGGGTGCGTCCCGCCTTCGCGCAGGTGCCCCCGACCGAGAAGCCGGTCGTCGCGCAGGATGCCCCGGCCGAAAAACCGAACACCGCGCAGGAGCCATCATCCGAGAAATCGGACCCCGCACTGGACAGGGCGCGCGTCCCGAAAGTCGAATCCATCTCGCCGGCCGTCGGCGCGGAAGACGTGGATCCCACGCTTTCGGAAATCCGCGTCAAGTTCGACGTGCCCATGAGCCGGCAGGGCTATTCCGTGGTCGGCGGCGGCCGGAACTTTCCGTCGTTGTCCGGCGCCCCCCGTTGGGAAGATGCGTACACGTGCGTTCTCCCGGTCGCCCTCAAGTCCGGCTGGGAATACGAATTCGGCATCAACAGCGAGACCTACAAGAATTTTCGGAGCGTGTGGCTGGTGCCGGCCGAGCCCATGCCATGCCATTTCAAAACCGGCGGTGCGTCGGCCGTCGAGCGGTCGCCGGAACGGCAGGAGGCGTTGAACGCCGAATCGTTCGACGCGCTGGTGACCGCGCTGCCATCGCGTTACTCCTACTACGAGTTGCGCGACGCCCCGTGGGATGAACTGAACGAGGTGTTCCGTGCGGACGTGGTCGATGAAGCCGACACCGCGGGCTGGGTCCGCAAGGTCGTCGAAATGTTGTCCTACGCGAAGGACGTCCATCTGACGCTCGAATTCGAGGGCACGACCTACCCCACGTTCGTAAGCCGTATTCCGCCCGATTGCCACCCCGACGCGATTCGCAAGCTGATCCCCGACATCCGGCGATTGAACGATTACGTCGCCGTGGGAACGGCCGGCGACGGAATCGCCTACGTGTCCATCGACACGCTCGACGCCCAGGCCGCCGACGACGTTCAGAAAGTGTTCGGTTTTCTGACCGAGCAGCGCGGCGCGGCCGGCATCATCATTGATCTGCGGCGGAACGCGGGGGGCAGTGAATCGCTGGCCCGCACCATCGCGGCCTGGTTCGTCAGTGGGCCCAAGGTGTACGCGAAACACGTTCTGCGTCGCGGCCCTGGTCCGGACGGGTTCAGCCCGCCGCGCGACCGTGTCGTCGAACCCAATCCCGAGGATCGCCGCTACACGGGGCCGATCGCCGTTCTATCCGGCCGGACCGTGGTCAGCAGCGCGGAGTCGTTTCTACTGATGTTGAAGCAGGCGGACGACGTGCGGGTGGTCGGTCAGCCGACGTACGGCAGTTCCGGCAATCCCGAACCGGTACATCTGCCCAATGGCGTGAAGCTGATGTTGCCGGCGTGGCGGGACATGACCCCCGACGAAACGTGTTTCGAAGGCGTGGGGATCGCGCCCGACGTGCCGGTCACGATCGACCCGGCGAAGCTGGATTCCCACGACCCGGCGTTGCGATTCGCCATAGATCATCTGCGCCGTAAGGCGCAAGAAAAAAGCGCCGATCGGTAGCCGTTCGGCGCGTTCCCGTTGACCGTTCTGCCCGGTTGTGTCGCCGTCAGTTGAATACGTCGAAAATCGAGAAAATCGAAAGGAGAAACTCAAGAATCGCTGATAGCAGGTTACCCAACATCGAATCATCCTCCATTAAGTTTCATGATGCCCACGATTCAGTTCCGCCGGACGGGTTTCAGCCGGCCGCACGGGTTTGGCGGGGCGGGTTTCACCCGCCGCAAACGCCGGCAACGCCCGGCACGCCGGGCGGGGTCGATAGCCATGCCGCCTTTCGGAATTCGCCACGCGCGTGACGGACCGAACGAAACCGGTGTCGGGCAGCGGCAATAACGCGAACCGGTTCACATTCGGCACCGGACCGGCACCCGGGGTTCGGACGCCCGCGCATCGTTGAATCCGCGCCGCCCGCGTCACGAAACTTGTCGGGCATCACGGCCTTATCGTCATCGACACACGCGGTTCCGTTTCTCCAGCGAGTCTCGCCGTAAACCGTGTGACAAGTTGGGGTATCTCCGGCTTGTGAAAAACCCCGCAATGGATGTATCGATGCCCAACATAAAGGGGAAACCGCCGACCGCTCGTCGCCGTGTAGGGGTCAGCACCCGTACCATATACGGATGCACCGTCTGCCGACCGGCATGATTGCGGCCTCGCTCGACGGAAAAAACCTAAGCTTCAACCGAGCCCTGGAAACGAATAATGACGGAGTCGTCCATTCTGCACGGAATCGCCGCGATCCGCCTACGGTGCCCCTTGCGTGCCGACGGGCGCGCGTACGTTTTCGTGGCGGCGGTCGTTTTCTCGACGGCGACCGCTGAAACGGTCGTCCTCGAACCGGTGAAGGACAACACGCTGTTCGAAGACCCGGCCGGGTCGCTCAGCAACGGCTTGGGGGTGCATCTGTTCGTTGGGCGGGTAGGCTCCGGCGGCGGCGGGCTGGTTCGGCGGTCGGTGGTGGCGTTTGACGTGGCGTCAAGGGTGCCGGCCGGCGCGACCATCAACACCGCCCGTCTGACCCTGTCCATGAACAAGACCGTATCCGTCGGGCAAGCGGTCAACGTCCATCGACTCTTGACCGACTGGGGCGAGGGCGGATCGGACGCGGTGGGCAACGAGGGCACGGGGACGGCCTCCGCGGCCGGTGATGCCACATGGTTGCACTCGCAATTCGGCGCCCTGACGTGGGGAACTCCGGGCGGCGATTTCAATCCCGCGGCCAGCGCTGGGACGATGGTGGCCGGCGTCGGCGTTTACGACTGGTCGTCCGCGCAACTCGCCGCCGACGTCCGGGACATGCTGGATCACCCGGCGGGAAATTTCGGCTGGATCCTGATCGGCAACGAGTCGGCGACGTTCACCGCGAAACGATTTCACAGCGGCGAAGGCTCCTCGCCGCCGACGCTGACGGTTGATTACACGCCGGCCGCGCCCGATGGGGACGCCGACGGTGTTCCCGACGCGGACGACAACTGCCCGATGGCGCCCAACGCCGACCAACTCGATCCCGACGCCGACGGGGCCGGTTCCGCCTGTGACAACTGCCCGCAGACCTTTACCGCGGTCGCGGCCCAGACCAATACCGATGGGGATGCGTTCGGCGACGCGTGCGACAACTGCCCGTTGGTACCCAACCCCGCCCAGACGGATACCGATGGCGATTTGATCGGCGACGCCTGCGACCCGACGCCGAATGGCGGCGCGCCGCCGCCGCCGCCGCCCATCGACGTTGGCGAAGACGACGACGTGGATTCGATGCCGGCTGAAATCGTTGCGGCGATTACCGCGACCGTAACGGCCGACGGATCGCTCGTCGCCCGCCTGAATACGCCGGATCAGCGCTTCAACGCGGTCATCACCTTGCGGGACGCGGCGCCCGGACATCTCCTGTCGGCCACGCTGCGCGCCAACGAGGACGCGCCGGGCGTGCCGGGCGAGGAGACGTTCCACGGTTTCGACGGCGAATCGGCCGTCGGGGTCACGCTCGACGTTCAGGCCGACTCCTTCGACGCTCCGCTGTCGGTCACCATCGAGATGAATGTCCCGCGGTCGGCGATCGAATCGCTCGACGCCGTGCCGAGCGAGTTGGATGTGCACGTGCTCGACACGACGGGCAGACCGCCGATTTGGGTTCGGGCCGGGGGTTTGTTCGTTGGTGAATCGCTTCCGTCCGATAGGATCGGCGATTACGGCTATTCGAGCGGGGACGATGAATTTGTAAATTTCTGGGCCGTTCGTGGTAAACTGGGCGTCTTCGCGGTGGGCGGTTCGGTGGACGGACCATCTGAACCGCCCGCGGATTCCGCGACGGAACCGGACGCGATGGATGAACCTGAACCGATGGACGACCCGGAAGCCGACATGGAAAATGACTCGCCGAATGACGTGATGGACAGCGGCGACGGCGATTCCGTCAGCGAGGACGCCACGCAGTCACAGGAACCGCCGGCCGAACAACCGGTTCCCGCGTCCGGCGCTTGCGCCGGCGGCGACGCCCCGTGCGGCGCGATCGGAATGATCGCCGCGGTGGCCATGGCCGTCGGTCTCGTGCCGGTGCGGCGACTGATTCCGCGCGGCGGGCGAGGGAGTGATCGTCGTCCGCCCATGGGGTCAGCGGCCCGGACGCAGGGGCGCGGTGTGTTGCGCCGGCGGCCGCTGTCGGTGATGTGCGTGTTCACAAGCCTGATGGGGATGTCTGGCGCATCGGCCGACGACGCTCCGCTTGACGGTGATTCGCGCGATGCCCGAGCCCCCGCCCTCGTGCGCGAAGCCCACTACGTCGGAACGCGGACCTGCCGCATGTGCCATGATCCGTGGCACCGCGATCTGGAGGAATCGCCCAAGGGGCACAGTTTCGCGGCGCTGAAGCCGGGGGAAGACGTCGAATCCAAGACGAAAGCCGGTCTTGATCCCCAGCATGACTATTCGGCCGATGCGAGTTGCCTGGCATGTCACGCCGTCGGGTTCGGACGATCGGGCGGGTACGTTATTCCCGACGCGAACGATCGCGGGGCCGTGCGCGACGCACGCGAGCGCGAAGGCGTGGGCTGCGAATCGTGTCACGGACCGGGCAGCGAGTTCATTCAGATCATGCGCCAGATCCGCGATCAGGAACGCCCCTACAACCCCGCGGAACTACACGACGCCGGCTTGCGGAGGATCACCGTCAACGATTGCACGGAGTGTCACACCATCGGCGCCGTGTGCGTATCTTCGCGATTCGCGTCCGCGGACGAGATCGCGCAACGTCTGCGTTACGATCCGCATTCGCTGCATGGCACCGGCGCGCACGCCAGCCATCCGCTCCGCTGGCGACAACCCCAGAAAACGCCGAGCTCGACACCGGCCGGAGGAAATTGACCCCCGGCGCGGCGTTCCCCGATCGGCGAGCGCATTCAAGAAGGATGGTCCCATGAATCCATGTCGTCATTCGCGGGTTGCCCGGAACGCGGTTTTGCTTCTCGTCATCGGTCTCGCGCCCGGGGCGTGTCAGGGACCCGCCAACCTGCCGGGGCAGGCGACGGGCGAGGTCGTTTCCTATGCGGATCACATTCAACCCATGCTGACCGCCAAATGCGTTTCGTGCCATCAGGAGGGCGGACTGGCCGATTTGGTGGGCATCGCGCTGCGGGCGACGCCGGGCGAAGCCCACGACTCGATGGTGAATCAACCCAGCGTGCAGGATCCCACGCTGATGCTGATCGTGCCCGGCGACGCCGAGGCCAGCCTCATTTATCAGAAGGTCAGTTCCGATTCGCCGCCCGTCGGCATGCGCATGCCTTCGCTGGGCGCTCCGCTGACGTCTGACGAACTCGCCCTGTTACGCGATTGGATCAATCAGGGCGCGTTGGACAACTGAACGTATGAACGTAACGCCCTGACACGCTCCAACACCCGAGTCGCGGCACCGACGTCAGAACCCCGGACGCAGGTCAGGGCCCGAATCAGAACCGGCTCGCGTGCGTTTCGTTTTCGACGTCGGTTCCCTGCGGCCTGCCACTCGCGTGGCGGGTTCTGATCCGTGCGCACAAACCGATTGCCTGGACGTGGCGGGCCGAATGCAAGCAATCATCGACGATCGTCACGCGCCGAAATACGCATCGTAGCGCACCACCGTGCCTTGATAACGCACCGTCGGCTCGCCCCCCAGGGGCGGCGCGTGACCCATCCGTTTGACCACCACCCGCTCGCGGGCCACGCGGCGCGCGACCTCGAATAATTCGACCGCGTCGCCGTCATCGCCGACCAACGTGCGCAACCAACGCATTTCCTTGCGAACCAACGCCGTCGCTCCCGGTTCCGGCACATACATCGGGTCCAGATACACGACGTCCGGCCGATCCTCCGCCGCAATTCCGTACAACCACGCCCGCCCGTCGGCCACCACCGTCTTCAATCGCTCGCGGATGATCGACTCCAACGCCGGCACGGTCGCCGCCCGATCCAATCCGTCGCGCAACAACGCGAACACAATCGGCGATCGCTCCACCGCCGTTACGCGACACCCCAGCGACGCAAGCGTGAACGCATCGGCCCCGAAACCAGCGGTCGCATCAACCACGGTTCGTCCGGCCGCGACTCCCACGGCCCGCGCCAGCGGCTGCCGCGCCGACGGGCGACGATGGCGACCCCGACCCGCGATGAAATCGACGAAAACGCCCCGCGATCGGGCGTCGCCGGCCAATTGCAACTCCAGCCGGTCCAACCGAACCAGCAACGACGCATCGACACCGGATTGTCCACGACCGACCACCGGACAGCCTACGAATCGTGCCACCGCGGCCGCGCGGTCCACGCCCCCGCCGTCATCAACCACCGCGACACGGCATCGGCCGACCCATTCGCGCGTCATCATTCCCCACCGCGCACAACGACGGTGTCGCGCAACCATGACCGTGTGTCGGTCGTATTGTCGGAACAGCCCCACGCAACGTACCATGCAGCGAGATGGCCGAACCCAGATCGATCGTGGCGGGCGTTCTGTTCGGCGGACGCAGCGTGCGCATGGGGGTCGACAAGGCCCTGCTCGCGTGGGGAGGCGCCACCATGTTGGAATCGGTCATCGCGGCCGCCCGCGCCGTCGCGAGCGAATGTGTGCTGTTGGGCGACCTGCATGCGCCGCCGCCCTCGTTGACCGGATGCCGTCGATTGCCCGACGCGATACTGGGGATCGGTCCCATCGGCGGACTGGCCGCGCTGTTGCAGCACTTCCCCGGTCGCTGGTGCCTGCTGCTGTCCTGCGACATTCCCGCCGTGACACCAGACGTACTGCGGCATCTCGCCGATGCCGTCGAACCCGGCGCGTCGATCGTCGCCTACCGATCCGAAAACGGCATCGAACCGTGCTGCGCGCTCTACCACGCCGATCTTCTTCCGGCTGTTCAACGGGCCCTCAACCGCGGTCAACATTCCCTGCACCGCGTCATTCAAACCAGCGACAGCGTCATCCTCCCCGCCGGTGACGAAACCCGCCGCGCCCTGCGAAACGTCAACACGCCCGATGACTATTCCGATCGGACCGACACTCCGCCCGGCGAATAGCCCCCGCAGCCATGCGACTCGACGCATGAACTGTCATCGCCGCGGCCGCTTCGGCATCACATCGCCAGGAAATTGGCCAACAGATGGGTTCCCTCGTCGGTCAGGAAACTCTCCGGGTGAAACTGCACGCCCTCCAGCGGCATGGTCCGGTGGCGGATGCCCATCAGTTCCCGCTGATCGGCCGAACAGGCCGTCTCCTCGAATTCCGCCGGCAGCGTCGCTCGCTCCACCGTCAGCGAATGGTAGCGCGTCGCCCGAAACGGGTTGGACAACCCGGCGAACACCGTCCGGCCGTCATGCTCGATCTGGCTCGTCTTGCCGTGCATCAACCGTCCCGCCCGCACCACCCGCCCCCCGAACGCCTGCGCCAGACATTGATGCCCCAGACAGACGCCCAGCACCGGCACGCGCCCGGCCACGTGGCGAATCAGGTCCATGCTGACGCCGGCCTCGTTGGGTGTGCACGGTCCGGGTGAAATGATGACGTGGTCCGGTTTCATCGCGTCCACGTCGTCGAGGGTGACGGCGTCGTTGCGACGGACGTCAACCCGGCAATGGGCGTCGATCTCGCCGAGGCGCTGCACCAGGTTGTACGTGAACGAATCGTAATTATCGATCAGCAGCACCATCCGCGTTCCACGTCGCAACCGCCGGCCGCGAAATCACAACCCCGCCAGCCGACGCCGCGCCTCTTCAAACACGTCGGCCGCGTTGTAGCTGCTACGCACGAACGGCCCGGACGCCACGCTGATAAACCCCATTTCGCGGGCCGCCTCGCCCAGCTCATCAAACTCCGCGGGCGTGTAGAACCGCGCCACCGCTGCATGCCCGCCGATCGACGGCGCCAAATACTGTCCGACGGTCAACACGTCGCACCCCACGCCGCGTAAATCCGCGAACGTCCGATGCAGTTCATCCCGGGTCTCGCCCAAACCCACCATCACGCCCGATTTGGTCACGATATGCCCCGTCAGCCGCTTGACCGTCTCCAGCACATCCAGCGAACGGCGGTATTTCGCCTGCGGCCGGATGGCCGGTGACAGACGCTCAACCGTTTCAATGTTGTGATTGTAGATTTCCGGTCGGGCGTCGCACAACGCACCCACGCATTCCGGTCGGGCGTGAAAATCGGCCGGCAATACCTCGATCGTCGTCGCCGGACAATGCCCCCGAATCTCCGTCACGCACTCCGCGAAATGACCCGCGCCCTCGTCGGCCAAATCGTCACGCGCGACGGCCGTAATCACCACATGATTCAGATTCAACCGCGCCACGGCCGTGGCCAATCGCTGCGGCTCGTCTGGCTCCGGCGCATGCGGCCGGGCTGTTTCCACCGCGCAGAAATGGCAGCGCCGCGTGCAGCGATCGCCCAGGATCATGAACGTCGCGTGCCGTTTCGCCCAGCATTCCGTGATGTTCGGGCACCGCGCCTCGACGCAGACGGTGGCCACGCGGCTTTCGTCCACGATCGCCCGCGTCCGCGTGAAATCCGCCTGCCCCGGCATCGGCCGTTTCAGCCACGGCGGCAGCCGACGGGCCGGATTCGGTTCGGATGTCATCACCGGCAAACGGACCACGGACATTCTCCCTGCGCGACGCCGGCGCGAGACCTTCAATCGATACGGACCGATGGTATTGCGCGCCCGCATCCGGTCAAGCCGCCGCCTTCGCGTTCCCGGGCTTTTCGCGAATATTCTCGCACTTCCGGAGAATGCACTGTAGGCTGTCGGGCGTTCGTTGCGATCGGGGGGTGCTTCCATGATTTCCTTGCTGGCCGAAATGGTTTGGGATAAACAGACGCTCGCGGTCGTTGGGGCGTTTGCCGTGCCCTTGTCCGTGGTCTTCGCCATCGCGTGGTACAGCTGGAACAAGGTCCGCGTGGAAAATGAACTGAAACGCGCGATGGTCGAGCGTGGCATGTCCGCCGAGGAAATCGAGCGCGTGATCGCCGCCGGGCCGAAGGAAAGTGAATCGGCCGAGTGGTCCTGAACTTCCCGGCACCGAGTTTCGCGGTGCCCGCCGATCCCGCCACGGTTCCCATTTCACCCGTCATGCCGGCCCTGCACCCGGCGATTGACGACCGGCGGGGCGCGCGTTAGCGTGGTCCATCGGTCAGCGAAGTCGTCAGCGAACGTGCGGAAACGTCATGCCCATTAAGATCAACAAAATCCTGTGTCCGACCGATTTTTCGGAACTTTCCGCGCACGCCGTCAAGTACGCGCGCGAGTTCGCCAGCGCCTTCGGCGCCCAAATTCACTGCCTGCACATTGTGGACGAAGCCCTTCAATACTGGAACGCCATGGGCCCCGAGGGCGCCCCCATCGTGCCCGCCGTCGAGGACCTGACCCGTTATTCCGAAACCCACATGCGGCAGTTCGTCGACGAGCATCTGATGGGGTTGAAATTCGCCCCCGTCGCCAAGATCGTCTCCGGCGCCCCCCACCACGAAATCGTGCAGTACGCGTTCGAGAACAACATCGACCTGATTATCATTGCCACGCATGGTCGCAGCGGTTTGGTGCACGCCCTGCTCGGCAGCACCGCCGAAAAGGTCGTCCGCGCCGCTAGGTGCCCGGTGCTGACCGTACGCGAACACGAACGCGAATTCGTTTCGGCGTGAACGACGGACGCCCTGCCTGCCGTCGTCGGCAAGTCGTCCGTGGAAACAGAGCGCCCCTTGCAACCCACCCCGACGAACCATCCGCCGGATCACTTGTCGCCCGACGACGTCGCCGCCCGCGTGCGCCACAACACCGCCAGTGCCGCTATTGCCGCCGCCTTGTTGCTCTATTTTGGTTTTGCCTCCGGCTATGTCTATCCGCAAGCGGCGGGCATGTTTGATGCCGGCGGCCGCATCTTCATTCGCACACTGCAGATCGGTGGTTGCGCAATGCTGCTGTCCGCTGTAGCGTCCTACACCGGCCTGTCGCTCGCGTTGCTGTTCGACGGCGTGGGTTCATTGCTGATCGGCTTGTCCCTGGCCGTCAGCACCCTGCTCATGGTGGCCGACGGCGGCGGTGGCAGCATTCTTTACGGACTGTTCGCTGCGATGTTCGTCATCGCCGGCGTGCGAAACATCCGCGATTGGGCGGCGTTCAGCCGCGGATTGCGGCCATCGCCGTTTTCGTCCGCATTGCCCGTGACCCGGGAACCATTCGATCAAGTTTCGCCGCCTGCGCAATCGCCAATCCCCCGCGGTGTCGCATCCTTGACGTCCGTCCACGCGGTTGTACGGACGGACATTCCCAATCCTGCTTCCGACATCGACGACGCCATCGCCGATGCCGCGCCGGAGGGTTTTCTGGCCTCTTTTGCGCCCCAGAAAGAACTGAACCCGAAAAATGACTGACCTTGCGGATCCGTCAATTCTTGATTTGTCCCGCTATTCGCGCCAGATGCTGGTTTCCGAGATCGGCGAATCGGGCCAACGCCGCCTGCTGGCGTCGCGGGTCACATTGGTCGGCTGCGGAGCGCTCGGCACGGCATTGGCCAACACACTGGTGCGCGCCGGCGTCGGCTGCCTGCGCCTTTGCGACCGCGACTATATCGAACTCAACAATTTGCAACGTCAGATTCTCTTCGACGAGCAGGACATCGCCGACGGTCTCCCCAAGGCCGAGGCCGCGGCCCGCAAACTGCGCCGCATCAATAGCAGCGTTCGCATCGACGCCGTCGTCGCCGACGTGAACTATTCCAATATCGAGCGCCATGGCGATGGCGCCGACCTGCTCCTGGACGGCACCGACAATTTCGAGACCCGCTACCTGATCAACGACCTGGCCGTCAAGACGGACAGACCGTGGGTCTACGGCGCGGTGGTCGGGACGACCGGTCTGGTCATGCCCATTATCCCCGGCCGGACGCCCTGTCTGCGCTGCGTCTTTCCTGACGCCCCACCGCCTGAATTGAATCCCACCTGCGACACCGCCGGCGTGTTGTCCTCGGCCGTGAATCTGGTGGCCGCGTTTCAGGCATTGGAAACCATCAAGATTCTGATCGGCCGCACCGACGCGTTAGTCAAGGGACTGGTCAGTATCGACGCCTGGACCGGACGGGTGGTCATCCTCGATGTGCATTCCGCCGCCAACCGCGCCGATTGCCCCTGCTGCGGTAAACGCCGGTTCGTCCATCTCGACGGCACGATGTCCAGCGGCGCCACCAGCCTGTGCGGCCGCAATGCCGTGCAAATCAATCCCGCGGGCGCATCGCGGGTCGATTTAGCGTTGATCGCGGACAAGCTGCGTCAAGTCGCCCACGGCGCGGTGTTGTGCAATGAACATATGGTCCGCGCCGGCGTCGGCGCCTACGAATTGACGGTGTTTCCCGATGGAAGAGCCATTATCAAGGGCACGCACGATCCAGACGCGGCCCGCACCATCTACGCCAAATACGTCGGCGCCTAGTGGCGACGTTTGCATTTCCCGCGAACTTCTGGACAGCGTCTTGCGTCACGCGGCCGACGCGCTTCCGGAAGAATGCTGCGGTCTGTTGATGGGCACGCGTCTGGACGATCGAGTCGACGTGGTGCGAATTCAACCCGGTCGCAATTGCCATTCCGGCGATCGGCGGCGGCGCTACGAAATCGATCCGCAATTCGCATTCGACGCGTTCCGTCAGGCGCAAGTCGACGGATTGGCGGTCGTCGGCTTCTATCATTCCCACCCCGACGGCACGGACTCGCCGTCCCAAACCGACCGCGACGAATCCTGGCCCGATATGGTCTATTTGATTGCGGCCGTGCCGAATCGTCTTCCGAAAGACTGTCGCGCGTGGCGGTTCGACGGGAATGGGGAAACCACGGAGTGTCCCGTGTTCGTCCAAGGCGATCAAACGCACCCGCCACGATGACACCCGCGACGAATCTCGACGCGCCTGCCGTACGCTCCACGCCGCTGGCGGGGTTGCCGGAGACCGTCATAATGCCCCATGCATGGACCCGGCGGCACCATCGACCACGGCCACTCGCCTTCCGGGCGCAACCCCCGGCGCGCTCCATGCCATTTGCGGCTGCATGTTCGCGGGCAAGACTGAAACGCTGATCGATATCGTACAGTCGGTTTCGCCGAATCGGGTGCGGGTGTTTAAGCACGTCATCGACGACCGTTACGATCCGCGGCGCGTGGTCAGCCACCGCCAACGCAGTTGCGACGCCACGCCGATTAACGACGCCGACGCCGTGCTTCGCGGCCTGGAACCGGGAGTGCGTCTGGTGGGCGTCGACGAGGGGCATTTTTTCGACGCCCGCCTGATCACCGTCTGCCAGACGCTGGTCGCTCGCGGAGTCGACGTCACGGTCACGGCGCTGGACCGCGATTGCTGGGGTCGGCCGTTCGATGTGGTCGCGGCGCTGTGCGCCGTCGCCGACCGGGTGACGATCAAACACGGGCAATGCGCCCGCTGCGGCGCCGCGTCGGAACGCACCCAACGGCTGATCCCCATCGTCGGGAAAAACCTGGTCGGCGGATGCGAGGCGTTCGAGCCGCGTTGCGTTCAGTGCTGGACCGCGCCGCCCACGCCGGACCAGATCACCCGCCCGGCGTCGAACACCGGCCCCTGCGTGCAGCACAATTCGTAGCGCCATCCGTCGACGGCCGACGGCTCGTGTACGGCCACCACGCACGACTGGCACGTTCCCGTCCCGCAGGCCATCGCCCGTTCCATGCACACGTGGCATTCGATGCCGCGCTCCGCGCAGAAGCGGGCCGCGTCGGCCATCATCGCTTCCGGACCGCACGTGTAGACCACCAGATCGTCGGCGGGCACGCCCGCGGCCGCGAAATACGCGCGCAGCGCTCCGCCGATGCGCCCGGCGAAACCGAACGTGCCGTCGTCGGTGCTGATCACCACGGGCACTTCGTGCCTCGCGAATTCACGAGCGGCCGGCGACGCCCGCGTGCCGTCAATCGATACCGGCACGTTCCGGTCGACCGTCAAGGCCAACAGATCCCGGCTGCGCGCCCCCACGAACGCGATGCCATCCCGATCCGCGCCGCGCAACGCTTCCGCAAGCCACAACATGGGCGGCAGACCGACGCCGCCCGCGACCATCCATGCGTGACGTTTTCCCGTCGATAGGGGGAAACAATTCCCCAGCGGGCCCATCACGCTGAGCGAGTCGCCGACCCGCAGGGACGCCATCCACCGAGTGGCCGTCCCCACGACGCGATAGATCACGTCAATGTGGCAGCGGTCGGGCGCCGCCGCGACCAGTCCGGCGATGCTGAACGCCCGGCGCAACAACGGAACCGGTGACCAGTTTGTCCCGATCGTGTCGCTCGGGTGCGATGCTGACCGCGCGGGAGCAAGATGCACGAATTGTCCCGCCCGGGCGCCGGTCATGTCGGCGCATTCAAACGTGATTCGAAAATGTTCCCGGCAAATCAACGTGTTGGCGATAACCGTCGCATCGATCAATCGCGGGTGAATTGACGGCTCGCAATTCGAGTGGTTCATGACCGGCATGGTCCCATCCATGCGCGTGACCCGAGCACCATCATCGTGCATGTCGTCACGCGGCGAACCCTCGGCGCCCAAAAAAAACTTCCGGAGTTGGGCCGAAGGCACAACCCCGGAAGTCCGCCACGGCTTAAAGAAAGCCGCATATCAGATGACCATTGGTCAATCAAAATCGATCGCGTCCACCGCTCGAACCGGACCCGACTGTATCGCCGGCGACAGGGGGTGTCAACGAACAAGCGAGATCGTTAAATTATTCACAATCAATTCATAACATATTGTACTAAAAAGCGTTACGCGCGTTTCGATTCTGTCTCACGAGCGGTGCTTGGTCTCAATCGGCAGGACAGCAAACCTCCGTTTCACGCTTGAAAAACAGGGCGACGAGGGCTGTGAAATTCCGTGTCCACACCGCGCAACTGCCGACGCGGCGGAGGCTTGTGGGTCGCGGACCGACATCGCTGTCCGACGCGGCGTTCCTTTCCGAATCGAAGCGCCGGTGACACAATCAAGCGGTCCTGAAATCCCGGCGCGTCGAATTCGGCGGGAGACAACGTGACCGCAGATTGCACGCCACCTATAGCCGAGCAGGTTGCCCTCGCGCTCGTCCGCCGCGGGGATCGTTGGTTGGTCAACCGTCGGCTCGCCCCAGGGCCGCTATTCGGCCTGTTTGAATTCCCCGGCGGAAAAGTTCAACATGGCGAAACACCTGCGGACGCGGCGCGGCGCGAGTGCCTGGAAGAACTGGCCATTCACGTGCGACCGATCGAAACCTGGGCCGCAGTCACAGGCGGGGATCACGGCAAGCCCATTCACCTGGTGCCCGTGCTGTGCGAATTGGTGGTCGGCGAACCGCGTCCCAATGCGCCCGAAATCGGCGAGGTGCGGTGGATGACCATCGGCGGGCTTTTCACCCTTGCGATGCCCGCGCCGAACCGTTCGATCGTCGCGGCAATCGCTGGACGATTCGCACAAAACACTCCCGGAACGGCATAATCCGCCGTCGTCTGCAAATCCCGAAAACAACAAAAACACGCCCCCCTCGACTGGTCACTTGGTTTCCGAATAATGCCGGACGAGCGTCGGAACAGGACGCGACCATGCCGTTTCGCGGCCGTCGCCATCCGGGTTTCGACGAAAACGCGCGTCCGACGAGGCATTCTTTCGGGCGTATGGGGTGGTCGGGGGATCGTTTCCACCAATAAGCGATGACGCATGGGCGACGGAGTTGATTCGCGGCCGCGCACCCCGTGCGCGCCGGCGCTCCACCGTTCGCCCGGCCGGCGGTGCAGCCGGTGGCGGCAACGCCCGGTGCGCGCCGACAGGGTTACCGGGCTGGTCTACTGAAAACGCGCCTGCGGGATCCGACGATAGGATCGCGAGTCCGCTCGCCGGAGGGCGAGTACCCTGGTGGGTCGTCGGATCTCGCTCTTTTTTTCATTTGTGAGCTGGGCTCGGGCGCGACGCCGGCAAACGCAGCCACGATTGCGGACGCTTGCCGACGCGAAGCGCCCCCGGTCATCGCCCAATTCGGGACGACCGGGGGCATTCCGCCGTCGATTCCATTGCGGATGAGAGGAATCGAACCTCCATGGGGTTGCCCCCACTGGCTCCTGAAGCCAGCGCGTCTGCCAGTTCCGCCACATCCGCCCTTGGCCGCGGGACATTTGCACGATACAGTCGGCACGGAGTGCGTCAAGCGAACCCGGCGACCGGACGATTTTGAAAACTCGTCGCCGACAAAAAGCCACGCGGCACCACTGCCCGGCGATCCCGGGCGTCGATTGCCGGGGTTGACCCGCAACGTGGTTTGCCGAAGATAGCACCCGGACGGGTGCGAACCGGACGTACCCCGTGCCGACGCGGCCGGCGAAGGCCCGTCGCGTCCGGCCGGCTGGTAAACCCCGACTGGGAACAAGCGGACCGATGAAACCCAACACCGATGCGTCATTCAAGGGTCGATATCGCGGCCGCACGGCGCTGATGTTCGCGTCCATGGCGGGCGTTGTCGCGTTCACCGCCTGTGACGCGTTCAACCCCGCGTTTCTGGACGTACTGGGACCGAGCGTCGTGGCGCCCCGCGGACCGGATTCGGCCGGTCACGTCGTGATCGCCTTCCGCAACGACGCGACGTTTGACGAGCGGGTGCTGGACAGTCTGGTCGCCGCCGGTCTCGACGAAGCGCTGCTGACCGATCAAACCTTGCGGCCGCGCGTGCGCCTGCTGTTGCGGATCACGTTCGTCGATCAGAACACGCTGGACGTGGAATTCAACGACGGTTCGTCCACGGTCATTGATCCGCTCGTCGACCCGCGCGACTTCCCGGACCTGTTGCAGACGCCGCAGAACAATCTGGTGGTTCAATGCGACGTGGCCCGGGTGGATCTGTTGACCCTGCCGTCGGTGT
This sequence comes from Phycisphaerales bacterium, assembly GCA_013140575.1. Classification (GTDB taxonomy): domain Bacteria; phylum Planctomycetota; class Phycisphaerae; order UBA1845; family UBA1845; genus JABFSN01. The sequence continues at coordinate 17,862 of JABFSN010000033.1, forward strand.
TCGTGCCGACCGCGTTCGAGATTACCCGGATCGATCCCGGCGACGAGAACACGCCCCCGTTCCGCGTCCGCAACCAGATCATCCCGGCGCAGTTCGAACAACTCCAACTGGACACGGTGGATCAATTCGGAAACACCGTGGTGCTGCGGAACATCAACACCCGCGACGCGCCCGCACCGGCGATTTCGCCCAATTGCGGCTCCGTGGTCACGCTGACGCTGTCCGGTCAGTTGAGTCTGCCGTTCGAACGCAATTTCGTCGGCGTCGACCTCCCTGGTGTGCTGATCACCGACCTGGCCCGGCTCGCGGCCAGTCCGGGGCGGTTCCGGTTGACCGTGGGAATTCGTTAGCGAGCGGCCGACGGCAGCGCGCCGCGTTGGCGGACTGCCTTGAACGATGAAAGACGCAAGGCCATGAATCACCGATCCACTGTTTCGAGCCGTCGCCGCCGAGCGGCAGGGTTGTTGATCATCGGCACGATCGTGCCGTTGGGGTGTTTCGACCCGGCGATCTTCAACCCCGGGTTCGTGAACACATTCCAGGGCGGCCTGTTTCCCCTCGTTCCCGGCGAGGATGTGGGTTTGCTGCTCGTCCGCGTGGTCAACAGCACCGACCAGACCATCTCGTTCCGCGTGACCATCGAACGCCCGGCCGTCGTCGTGGACGTTAACACCGGGGCATCGGTCACCGCGTCGGAAACGACGGAGTTGTTCACCGAGCCCGGCAACCTCTCCAACGAGGCAGGCGTGTTGTATGAATGCACGCCGAACAACCCGATCACGCGATTGGGGTTGGGCGACAATCTGAACCAACCCTCGTCGGAGCCGGGTCTGTTCGTCGGCGTCATGGGCGACCTGACGCAGGGGTTTGGCGTTCCGCCGAACATCAATCCCTTGCGGAGGGACAACGGAGACTTCCGTTGCGGTGACACGGTCATTTTCAACGCGTTCAGCAGCGCCAACGCCCCGGGCGGTTTTAAGGTCCAGGCGTTCCGTTTGCCGCAGGAGCGGCAGCCGGAGGGTAACTTGCGCGACACGTTCGGCGTTGCGGCCGAATTCCTCCGCAACCGACCGACGGAAGATTGACGGCCGGTTCGCTTTCGCCCGGCGTTTCATGAAGGATCACGGACCATGGCGCGGACTCGATTGATCGTGCGGAAATACGGGTGGATGGCGGTCGTGGCCGCCGTAGCGACGCTGAACGGCGGCGGATGCCAACTGATGCTGCACGACGCGTTCGTCGGGGCGTCCGAATCCACGTTCCTGAGCCTGCTGAACCCCTGCAATATCGACATCCCGCTGCTGAGCGCCAATTGCCCGACCGAATCGCCGGACATGGCCGGGGGATGACGTCGCCGGTTACGGCGCCGGGCTGATTCGTGCGTCGTCGCGCCGTGCCGAATCGCCCAAAGGGGCCGCCTCGACCTATGGCATCACCCCGCAGCCCATGATATGTTGCGTTCAACGTGGGTCACCGGGACCGCAAATCGAACGCTCCCCATTCCATAACGCCGACCGATTTGTCTCGGCGCACGAAGTCCGCATCACTTGAATGTGGCACGGCCGACGCGGCCTCGGCCGTGCGCCGGCGGGTTTTCGCGTTCGTGACCATTTTCGTCGCCCTGGTCATCGTCGGCAGCGCCATGGAATTGTACGTCAACCGCGCCGGTCAGGCCGGTCCGCAGGCGACACCGGCGCAACAGGTGGCCGCCCGGTTCGGCGGCGTGCTGCAGGAGTGGATCGCGGCCGCGGTCGGCACGGGGCTGTCCGTCTGCGACGTCCCGTCGGCGGTTCACGGCACCACCATTGTGGTCAAGTCGCAGCCGATCCAGGTGGCCATCGACTGCACGGGCATCCGCGCGACGTGGATTTTCTGGGCCGGCGTTCTGGGATTCCCGTGTGCGTGGCGATCGAAAGTGCTCGGTTTGCTTCTGGGACTATTCGGCGTCGCGCTGCTGAACTTGTTGCGCATCGCATTGCTGGGGATCGTGGCCGGTTACTGGCCGATGTCCTTCGAGACCTGGCACACCATCTGCATGCAGGGGTTCCTCGTGGTTTTCGTCGCCCCGTTGTGGATCGCGTGGATGTTGTGGGTGGTGCGCTCGGACGCCCCGGTGGGCGACGCCGACCGGCACGTCGGACAACGGGCGGCGGCGACGGCGGTGCCTTGATGCGACGATTCGCGATCAACGCCATCGGTATCACGCTTGCGGCCGCCGTCGTCTGGTGGTTCACGCGGCACACGGCCGCGGTGAGCACCATCGCCGGTGCCAGGGCGTTGCACTGGATCATCGGCTATCCGGCGCCCAAGCTGGCCGCCGACGATCACTTCCTGTTCTGGTTCGCACCCTTGTTTCCGCCGCTGGTTGGGCTGGTGCTGGCTTCGCGCTGGGCGCCGTGGCCGGGCCGAATCGTCGGACTGGCCATCGGATTGACCGCATTCGGGTACATCGTCTCCATGCTCATCGCCGTGGTCTATTCGCCCTATCTGACCCCGTCGGCCGTTCGCGCGTATCTGTCGCAGGCGCTCACCGAACTGAACGCGGTGGCCGTTCCAGTCATCCTGTGGCTGATCGTCGTGGGCCCGCCGTCGGCCGCGCGCCTGCGCCCCCCACGCGACCGCGCCTACCGGCTCGGCCGGGCAACGACGAGAAGTCTCGTGCTGTCGATCGCGTTCTGCGGCATCACCACGTTGCCGGTCTGGTTCGCCGTGGAGCAAAGCGATCGCACCATCGACAGCGCTCGAAACCGCCTGGCCGCCAGCCTGACCGCGGAGGACTACGCCGGCGCGTTGCTCGCCATGCAGGACCTGATGAAGTCCATGGGTCAGACGCCGGCACTCCAGACACTGTATCGCGAATGCGAACGCCGCCTCGGCCCCGCCGCTTCCGACGTACACCGAACCAGCCCCATCCAAGGCCTTCCGAGAATCAATCGCTGAACCCGAACGCTATCGGTGAAGCATCGCCCGGGTGGCCCACCGCTTCAGCGGTGGGGGAGTCGATTCTTCGGATGAGTGCGTGACGCGTCCTTTTCCCGGTGTGCTGCGTGGCCCACGTGTCAGCGGTGGGCCACCCAGTCGCGACCAAGGCGGGAGCGCCCTGCCGCCGGAATCCTCTCCGGCGGACGCGGGAGCGGATTCCAACAGCAGGGTGTGCGGGACCCTTGACACCGCTACGCGGCGTAAAGGGCAGGCGGGATTCTCGCACAAGCGGGATCCGTATTTGCCGCGGGCGATTCGTAGTCAGAGCCGTGGGCGCAAGCGCACGGATGGCGAACCCGTGGATGACGTTCAATGCCTCAGTCACAGGGCTTACGCCCGGTGCTCTGATCCGGACGCTACGTCACCTCGCGGAATCAGATTCACCGGCCGGACGCCGGTTTGATGCGCTCGGGGTGGTGGCGGGCGACGATGTCCCAGGCTTGTTGGGCGGTTTCGGCGTAGTGGATCAGGTCAAGGTCTTCCGGCGAAATCACGCCTTCGTCGACGAAGAAGTTCCAGTTAATCAGCTCGTTCCAGAAGTCGCGGCCGAACAGGATGATGGGGATGCGCTCGGACTTGCCGGTCTGAATCAGCGTCAACGCCTCGAACAATTCGTCCATGGTGCCGAACCCGCCGGGGAACGCCAGCAGCGCCCGGGCGCGGAGCAGGAAGTGCATCTTGCGTATGGCGAAATAGTGGAATCGAAAGCACAGATCCGGGGTGATGAAGGGGTTGGGGGCCTGCTCGTGCGGCAGGGTGATGTTGTACCCGATGGATTTGGCCCCCACGTCGAACGCCCCGCGGTTGGCGGCCTCCATGATGCCCGGTCCGCCGCCGGTGACGATCACGAATTCGCAGCGCCCGTCGAGCTGGCAGGTCGAGGAAACGATGCGCGCGAACTCGCGGGCTTCGTCGTAATAGCGGGACTTGGCCAGCAGGCGTTCGGCCGTTCGGACGGCGCGCTGCAAATCGGTACGGTCGGGCGCGGCGTTCGAATCCTGACGCGCGGCGGCCAGGCGCTGTTCGGCGAGCCCGCGTTCCATGATCCGCGCGCCGCCGAACACGACGATGGTAGAGTGGATGTCGTGGTCCTGCTGAATGAGCTCCGGTTTCAGCAGTTCTAGCTGCAGGCGGACGGGGCGCAACTCGTGACGCGCCAGGAGATCGACGTCGTCCTCGGCCAACCGATAGGAGGGCGATTTCAGAATCGCGTCGCATAACTGATCGTGGGTCGGGGGCATGGGAGCTCCAACATTTGATCGACGGTCCGGCGAAACGACTGGAGTGGGGTAGCATGGTCGAAAGCCGATCGACCCGCAACCTAATTTGACGCCGAGGGACGCGGCGCGGTCCGTGACACTATGGGCGACGATCGCATTAGCCCCGGCAGGGGCGCCCGTCGCTAGCCCACGGCGGAAGCCGTGGGAAAGAATGACCGCGTTCCCGTCTCAAGCCCCGGCAGGGGCGGCCGAGGTTAGGCCCGATCGCCCCTGCCGGGGCTTGGGGTCGATGCTGTTCTACGGGTTCCCACGGCTTCCGCCGTGGGCTGACCACGAACGCCCCTGCCGGGGCTTCGGATTGATCTCGATTTCACCACACCCACGCCGTGCGCCGACCCGGATCTCTCCGCAAGGGCTGAAGAACGCCGCCGCATGTGTCACGCACCCGACGCGGCGATCGGAACTACGACCCGCGGCGCAGCAAAGCGCGATAACCCATTTGCTCGAAGTGCCGGTCGTGCGAGAGCGCTTCGCGAATTCCGACTTGCTGCATGATGAGAAACGACGCGCAATCGGTCAGACTCCAGGCCTTGTCGGTCCGATCACGGAACACGGCAAATGCCGCCGCGAATTGTTCCACCGTTTGAGGCACGATGGCGGCGGATGCCGGCACGGCGAGACTGGACCGTCGGAGTTCGTTCACGAATTGAGCGGCGGCGCCTCGGAACACGGCGCCCCGTGCGCTGAAGTCGTTCAGGAACTCGGTCAATACTATTTCCGAGGTGACGAGGTGGAACGGACGAAGTTGGTCGCGCAGAGCCAGCGCCAAGTCGTGCAATTCGTCTCGGGGATTGAGCAGGGCGACGAAGAAACCGGTATCGCCGAACACGGTCCGCACTCAATCTTCTCGAGGGTGGCCGTAATGGTGATGTTTGAAGTTACGGGCAAGGTCGCGGGGCAGCCTGGCCCACTCCTCGTCCGCCACGCGTTCGCTGACGCGCGCGGCGATGTCCCAAACGGAATCCGATGGAGCGGCCATTCCGCCCCCGTTTCGACGGACCGCGAATTCTTCCACTGCCTCACGGACGAGATCCGGAGGGGTCAACCCATTCGCCCGGGCAAGTGCTTCGATTCGGAGCTTGAGGGCTTCATTCACCGGAATGGCATTTTCGGGAGGAATGGCGGTTCCCATACGCCGATTATACGGCGTTTCGAGGTTTGCGACAAGGTGCTAACGCCGGTCGACCGGGCTTGAACGCCGGTCGATTCAGGGAGTCGCACTTGCCCGACGACCCCTCCACGATTCGACGACTTGGGTCGCGTGTCGCCTATGGCGTTCCGTGCGGCGGTCCGCATAAAATGGCCGTGTCGCCGGCACGGTCGACCGGCGCTGCGAATCGGGGTGATGCCGTGCACATGAGCGCATTCGATCCATCGTTGTTGCAGAGGCCGGTCTGTTTGTTTCCGCTGCCCAACTGCGTGCTGTTGCCTGGCGCGGCGCTCCCGTTGCACGTGTTCGAGCCGCGCTACCGGCGGATGGTCGGCGATCTGCTGGCGTTGCCTGACGGCAGGCGGCTGATCGCCATTTCCCTGCTGCTCGACTCGGACGCGAAGTCGGCCCTGACCAACGAGGCGGCCATCGAGCCGGTGGTGGGTGTTGGAGAAGTGGCACAGTGCATGGCTTTGCCCGACGGCACGTACAATATCCTGATGGTCGGCCGGGCGCGGGCCCGCATCGTGCGTGACGACCGAACCGGCGTCTATCGCCGGGCGGAGTTACGGTTTCTGCCGTCGCGACCGCGGGATATGCTGTCCACGGTGCATGACGCCATAGACGACGTGCGGACGTTGCTGGGCGATTTCCGGCATTTCGAAATCGCCGACAGGGAGATGATCGCCCACCTGCTGGAGTTGTCGCCTGATCCGACGACCCTGATCGACGTGGGGGCGTTCCACCTGCTGGGCGCGGACGAGTCGGGGGTCAAGCAGCGCATCCTGGCCGAGGAGCGGCTGGAAGTCCGGGCGGAGATTCTGGCCATTCATCTGCGGCAACGGCTGCACCAGTGGCGGGCGCGGCAGTTTCAGTCGTCATCGGACTGGCCGCCGGTCGGGCCCATGAATTAGCGCTGCGTCCGGGACGGATATTCGGGTTTCCGGCGCCGGCATCAGAACCGCGGACGCAAGTCCGTGGCCGACCGGTGACTGGCATCACGGGCCGGTCAGTGGCTTGACCGGTTCGCAGTGTTGATGCCGCTACGGCCCGCCACTTGCGTGGCGAGTTCTGATTGGGGCGCCGGGTCGAAATCGCCCGATGTCGCGATCGGATTCGACACAATTCGACGCGATTGGTTTTGCCGATTGGCGCGAAACCGATTAGACTCAACTGACGACCGGCGAGTCGCCGCGGCGCAATCGAGCGTCGAGGGCGACGCGGGCCCTCACCCCCGCCCTCTCCTTGGAAGGGAGAAGGGGCAAGTAGGGCGCATCGAGCAACAACACGATCCGAGGAGATAATTCATGCGCATGATCAACCGACGGTTTCAAACGACCTGCCTGTTGTCCGCCCTGCTGCCCGGGGCGTGGGTGTTGGCCGCGACGCCGTTGCCGCGCGACGAGCGGATTCTGACCGGCAAGCTGGAGAACGGCGTGACGTGGATGTACCGGCAGCACGACAACCCGCCGGGCAAGATGGCGCTGATGTTTCACATGCGCAGCGGCTCGCTGAACGAAACCGACGCCCAGCGCGGACTGGCCCATTTCATCGAGCACATGTGTTTCAACGGCAGCGAGCATTTCAAGCCCGGCGAGTTGATTCCCTATTTCGAAAGCATCGGCATGGAGTTCGGCGCCGATTTGAACGCATTCACCAGTTTCGACCAGACCGCCTACATGTTGTTCACGCCCAACACCGAAACCGAGCAGATCGACAAGGCGTTGATGGTGTTGAGCGATTACGCGTTCCGCGTGGCGTTCGTGCCCGAGGAGATTGAGAAGGAACGGGGCGTGGTGCTGGAGGAATCGCGGCGGGGCAAGAGCGCCTTTCAACGCGTCCGCGACAAGCTGTGGCCGGAACTGTACGAGGGAACGCGCTTCGCCACGCGCCTGCCCATCGGCGACGACGAGGTGCTGGCCAAGGCGCCGCGCGAGGAGTTCGTCGATTATTACAACACCTGGTACCGGCCGGAGAATCTGACCCTGGTGCTGGTGGGCGATGCGGAGGTCGATCGGGTCAAGCCGTTGATCGAAAAGTGGTTCGGCGAAGCCAAGCCCGCGGCCGACGCTCGCAAGCCGATGGGGCCGGAATTCAAGCCCTTCACCGAGCAACGGGCCATGGTGGTCACGGACGCGGAACTGCCGGTCTGCCAGGTGCAGTTGTTCAACATTCGCGCGGGCCGTCCGCCGACCACCACCGAGGAGCAGTGGCGAACGGAACTGGTGGAGGGCATCGGCACGTGGATCGTCGGGCGGCGTTACGAAGAACGGGTCAACAAGGGCGAGGCCAGTTTTCGCGGGGCCGGCGCAGGAGTGTCCAATTTCTTCAACGACGCGCTGATGATCAGCGCATCGGCCACCGGCGAGTCCGACGACTGGAGCAAGATGCTCGACGAGTTGATCGCCGAGGTGCACCGCGGGGGCGAATTCGGATTCACGGCCCGCGAGCTGGAACTGGCCCGCAAGGAGACGTTGGCCAACGCGGAGCGGGCGGTCAAGACCGAACCGACGCAGAACGCCAATCGCATGATTCGCGAGATCGTGGGGCGGGTGAACAACCGCGAGCCGTCGTTGTCGGCGCAGCGGGAGTTGGACCTGTTCAACAAGATGCTGCCCACGGTAACGTTGGAAGAGGTCAATCAAACGTTCAAGACCCATTTCGCGCCGGGTACGTTCGCGTATGTAGTCACCATGCCCGACAAGCCGGGAATCGAAGTGCCCGAGCGGGCGGCGGTATTGGCCGCCGCGAAGGAAGCGTGGGCCCGCAAGGTTGAGCCATTCACCGAGGATGCGGCCGCGACATCGTTGCTCGCCGCCATGCCCGAGCCCGGCAAGGTCGACGAGAAATCGTTTGACGAGACCTATGCGATTACCAGCGCGTGGTTGAGCAACGGCGTGCGCGTTCATCATCGGTTCATGGATTACAAAAAGGACGAAGTGACCGTCTCCATCCATCTGGCCGGCGGGCAGATCGAGGAGACCGCCGCCGACGCGGGCATCACCGAAATCGCCTCGCTGGCCGTCCGCGAGGCCGCCACCTCGCGGCTGACCTCCACGCAGATGCGCGATTTGATGACCGGCAGGAATATCGGCGTGTTCGCCAGTCCCCAGCAGGATTCGTTCGCCCTGCGCGTCTCCGGCTCGCCGGTTGATCTGGAAGTCGGCCTGCAACAGGCGTACGCGTTGATGACCGACGGAAAGATCGAGGAATCCGCGTTCAAGAACTGGCAGCTATCGACCAAACAGCAGATCGATCGGGTCAAGACCATGCCCATGTCGCAGGCCCAGATCGCGCTCGACGATCTCATTTCCGGCGGCGATGCGCGGCTGGCGTTCTGGACCAAGGAACGCGTCGACGCGGCCTCGCTGGAAAAAGCCCAGGCTTGGTACGCCCGCCTTTGCCGCGAGGCCCCCATCGAAGTGTCCGTGGTCGGCGACATCAAACTGGAAACGGCCATGCCCTTGGTCGAGAAGTATTTGGGATCGCTCGCCAAACGACCGCGGACCGCGACCCATCTCGACGCCCTTCGCAAGCTCGCCCGGCCCACCGGTCCGCTGGCCAAACGCGTCGACGTGGAAACGGTGACGCCGCAGGCCATGGCCTTGACCGGGTTCGTGGGCGTGGAAGGGCAGAACGTGACCGACCGCCGGGCGTTGGAGATGGCCTCGCGCATTTTGAGCAGCCGTGCGGTGAAGCGCATTCGCGAGGACCTGTCGCTGGTCTACTCGATCGGCGTGCGCAACCTGTCCAACTGGGCCTACGAAGACGCCAGCCCGTTCCTTTCCGGGGCGCCGTGCAAGCCGGAGAACGTCGATACGCTGGTCAGCGAAGTGAACAAAATTTACACCGATTTCGCCAAGGACGGTCCCACGCCCGAAGAACTTGAAAACGCCAAGAAACAACTGCTCGAGAATCTGGACACGGGAATGAAGGAACCGAGTTTCTGGTCCGGTCTGTTGAGCCAGTTGGATTCGCGTCGCCGCTCGCTGGACGAAGCCAAAACGGCGAAGTCGGCGGTCGAGGCCCAAACGGCCGACCATGTGCGATCGGTATTTCAGAAGTACTTCGTCCCGGAACGGCAGTTCAGTGTGACGGCCATTCCCACGCTGCTGGAAACCAAGGAGAAAGACCCCGCGGCCACCCCGCCGCCGTCGTGACACGCCAAGCGTGCGATGGGCCCGTCATCGCGATGTCGCCGCCCTTGTGCTGTGTCAGGTGGCACGGGCAAGCGTACCCGCTTGCCCGTGGTCATCGGCGGTCAGCCGCGTAGGTCGCATCATCGACCCAACGCCACCGGATGCCGTAGGGCGGGTTTCACCCGCCGCGAACGCCCGGCGACGCGAGCGCCGAGGTGATTCCGTCCAGTCGCGGGGTGCTTCGGTGCCCTCGGAAAGATGAGACGCGGCGTCGATCATGGCCGCCGGCAAGGTGCACGATCGCCGCCGATTACATAGAAAGGTAACCCGATGTCCGAACACACGGCCGCCATCCGCTGGTCGCGAACCAGCGACGATTTTTCGTACGCCTCCTACAACCGCGAGCACACCTGGGCGTTCGACGGCGGCGTGGAAGTTCCCGCATCGGCCGCCCCGCAATACAAGGGCGATCCGGCGTGCGTCGATCCCGAAGAGGCGTTGGTCGCCGGGCTGTCCGCGTGCCACATGCTGACATTTCTGGCCGTCGCCTCGAAAAAAGGGCTGGTCGTCGACACCTACGACGACGACCCGGTCGGCGTCCTCGAAAAGAACGAGGACGGCAAGCTGGCCGTCACCCGCGTCACGCTCCGCCCCCTGGTGACCTTCGGCGGCGACGCCCCTTCGGATGCGATGCTCCGCGACCTCCACCACGCCGCCCACGACGCCTGCTTCCTCGCCAACTCCGTGCGCACCCATATCGACGTCGAACCGCGGTAACTAACGCCGTTCATTCGGAGCCGCGGGCGCAAGCCCGCGGATGCCGCCGGCGATAGCGCGCGGCATGGCGTGGATATCACCGGGCTCGCGCCCGGTGCTCCGATCAACCATCATCGAATCATCTGGATTGGTCTGATCGTTGGGCTAAAACTGCGTCCGCTTGCGGGCGGAAGGAATGTCGAGCTGGGCGCGATACTTCGCCACCGTGCGCCGCTTGATGTGAATGCCCTCTCTTGCCAGCGCGGTGGCGATCTGGTCGTCGTTCAGCGGATTCTTCGGGTCTTCGTTCTTGGCCAGCTCGGCCACGCGCTGCTTGATGCTGTCCCAACTGGTGCCCACGCCGTCGCCGGTGTCCGTGCCGCCGGTGAAAAAGTGACGCATGGGAAACACGCCGTGGGGCGTATCCATGTACTTGTCCGACACCGTGCGGCTGATCGTCGACGGGTCGCAGCCCAGCTCGGCCGCCAGATCGCTCATGCGGAACACGTTCAACCCCGACGGGCCGACGTCGAAAAACGACGCCTGGTGCCGCACGACGGCCTCGGCCACCTCCATCAGCCGGTTCTTGCGGAACTTGACGGCCTCAATGAGCGCCGCCGCGCTCTCCACTTGTTTCCGCAAGAAATTGCGCACGTCCTTGCCGTTCTCCTTGCCTTTCAACTGCTCCAGCACGTCCGCGTTGATCCGCAACTCGGGCAGATTGCCGCGGGCCAGCTTGATCACCAGACCCTTGCCCCCGAGGTCCTCCTCCACGATCACGTCGGGATAGACCCGCGGAACGCGCCGCTCCACCACCAGATAGCCGGGCTGCAAAATCAGCGAATGACGGATGACGTCGATCGCCGACGTAATCTCGCCCACGGTATAACCGGTCATCTTGGCGATGGCCGGGTAGCGATGCCGGCTGACCTCCTTCAGAAACCGCTCGATCAAGTGGCGCTCGATGGCGTTGTCGCCGGGAAGTCTCTCCAACTGCAACAGCAGACATTCGCGATAGTCGCGGGCCGCGATGCCCACCGGGTCCAACCGTTGCACCAGCGGCAGCGCTCTTTCCATATCCACCACCCCCAACGACGGGCGGGCGTCCTCCGCAATACGCTCCAGCGGAATCTTCAGATAGCCGTCGTCCTCCAGATGATAAATAATGGCCTCGCCGGCGCGACGCGTCGCGTCGTCCATGTCCAGCAGCGTCCATTGTTCCAGCAGGTGCTCGTCGAGTCCCTTGGATCGGCTGGCCGTGTTGGCCATCGCGTCCATCTTCGCGTCGCGGTCGCCGGCGTCGGCCCGCCGGGTCCGCGGCATCACCCGCTCATCGAATCCCAGATCGTATTCGCGCGTGAATCGCTCGAGACGCGTGAAACTTTCTGTGTCCTCCGTTGCCCGATGCCCGTCCCCGCCGTCGCTCGCCCCGCCCACTTTCGGCTCGGCCGGTGCTTCGTTGACCGCCTCCAGGGCGACATTCTTCTCGAGTTCCTCCGCGATGCGGCTTTCCAAAGCCTGCGTGGACAGTTGCAGGATGTCCATGGACTGGATCAACTGCGGAGTGAGCTTCTGCTCCATCCGCATCATCTGACCCATCATCTGTGACATCGCGTGCGTCATGATTTCATCCGGTCCCGTGCCACGGCCCTCGCGTCGATCGCGTCGGCCCGCGCCCTGTTCATCGCCTGATTCTTGACCCGCGTGTCATCCATGTCGATAAACGTCCGCCGTAAAGCGACAGCACGATTCATTCCCGCCATCGCCGTCCGCTAACATCGTTCGCCGCGCGGCCCGATGACTCGTCACGTCCATCCGCACCATCCGATTGGCGAACCGCTCGCCAACAGAAATGTCCGCCTCTACGCCGGCCGATTCGCGCGGCGCCGCCTCACATCCTGCAAGGGCATTGTACCACTTCGCGGGTGCCGATGGGAGTGCGGGACGCCCCTTCGCGACCATGAATCGGCTGCGGTCACCGCCTTTCCGGGGGCACAAATGCCGCGGAATGCCCAAGCCCGCGGCCGATTTCCCATCGTCCCCTGGTATGCGTTTCGCGATGATTCGAGTCGTGTATGTGTTTCCGCCCCTGCCGAGTTTGGGATTTTTTTCTTGACGGCCATGATACAAGGGACGTCATGAACCACACAACGCTTTTCCACGGATGGGACCTGAGCCCCACCCCGGCGGTTGGCGAGCGGGACACGTTTTCGGCGCCGCGTGTTCGTCGTCCGGAGCGGGCGCAGGTGGTGATGG
>JABFSN010000031.1 GCA_013140575.1 Phycisphaerales bacterium
CCGTCCCTCCGTCCCTCCGTCCCCCTGTCCCTTTCCTCTCCTTCGTCCCTTCGTCCCTCCGTCCCTCCGTCCCTTCTTCCATGCAGCTTCGCCAAATGCCACCGCAGATCGATTTCCGGCCTCTCCATTGCCGCCGCCGCACGTTCATAGTGGTCGATCGCGACCTCCCGGTCCCCCGCCCATTCGTACGCCTTCGCCAGCAGCACCGTATCCGCGGGCGTCAGCACCAGTTCGCCTTCCGTGGCCAGCGTAAAGTGCTCCAGCGCCGCCTCGCCCACCGACGCCACCCGCACATCGTTCTTCTCCGCGCGCAGCACCCGTGCTCTCGCCATCGCCAGATGAACCGGTGCCATCTGCCGTGCCGACTTCTCCGGAATCTGAAGCAGCACGCTCGCCGATTCCATCGCCGCGGTGTACTGACCCTTGTCGATCAGACCCGCCAGCGCGTCCCGCCGTTCATCAAATGGAATCTTGTCCGTCGGAGATTTGTAGGTAAGCAGCGCGGCCGCCAGCCCGACCAGCGAAACGGCAAGCAACGGAACCTGCCACTTCCCCGTCAGACGCTCGCGCAGTCGTGACCAATCGTGCGATGTCTCGCCCATCCTGGGCTCCTCATCAACGGCCCGATCATCATGATCGCCGATTCACCGACCTGTCTTGTCGGCGTTTTCCCAGGCCGTATTTGAGCCCGAATCCACCCTCTCATTCACCAGCCCATCGCCGCCCCGACACCGGCCCATCGCCCGTCCGACCGGTGCCAACCCCCTGTCACTATTCATCAAAAACTTGAACGAAAACCTGACGTGTCGATTCCCATATCCCCCTGCCGCGTCGCCCGCACTTTGTTCCCCGCCGCGCCCTCCACGTCGCTCCTCGGCGTCGATTATCTACTCTGATACGAGGCCCCCGCATCATCCGTCGCCACTCCCCACTATCGCCCATCACTCTTCAAGCCCCGCAGGGGCGACAGTCAATAGCCGGGGGCGTCAGCCCCCGGATCCGTCACCCCCGATCCGAAAGCCCCGGAGGGGCGGCAGACCCGCTGGCCAAACCGCCTTCCGATAACCGCTAACCGCGCATCGCGTATACTCCAATTCTCCTTGCTTCCAACATTCCCTTACCTGCGTTAGAATCCAATCGTTTATCGGAGCACGAATCCCCGGCGCGTGCCGACGATTGCCCGGCGTTCAAGCCTTCCGATATCAATAGATTGGAATTCAACCGCAACCCGAGGAACCGACCATGCCGTCATCACCAGCATTAAAAGACGTGTTCGCTGCCCGCGCCGACTTGAAAACCGCCGCCGGCAGCGTCGCCATCTACCGGCTCGATGCCCTCGCCAAACGCGGCATCGGCCACGTCGACCGCCTCCCGTTCAGCATCAAGGTGTTGCTGGAGTCCATCATCCGCACCATCGACGGCGTCGCCGTTCAGGCCGCCGACGCCGAACGCCTCGCCAAGTGGAATGCGAAAAACCCCGGCGACGGCGAAATCCCCTTCATGCCCGCCCGCGTTGTCCTTCAGGATTTCACCGGCGTCCCCGCCATAGTCGATCTCGCCGCCATGCGCGACGCGATGGCCGCCCTCGGCGGCGACCCCAAACGCATCAACCCCCAACTGCCCGTCGACTTGGTCATCGACCATTCCGTTCAGGTCGACAGCTTCGGCGCCCTCGATTCGTTGCGTATCAACACTGAAATGGAGTTTGAGCGCAACCTGCAACGGTACGAATTCCTCCGCTGGGGCCAGAACGCCTTCGCCAATTTCCGCGTCATCCCCCCGGCCACCGGCATCGTTCACCAGATCAATCTCGAATACCTCGCCGACGCCGTCTTCCGCAAAACCATCGACGGCAAAACCGTGGCCATGCCCGACACCCTCGTCGGCACCGACAGCCACACCACCATGATCAACGGCCTGGGCGTCGTCGGCTGGGGCGTCGGCGGCATCGAGGCCGAGGCCGTCATGCTTGGCCAACCCCTGTACATGGTCATGCCCGAGGTCGTCGGCTTCCGGCTGACCGGCGCGCTTCCCGAAGGGGCCACGGCCACCGACCTCGTCCTCACCATCACCGAGATGCTCCGCAAGCACGGCGTGGTCGGCAAGTTCGTCGAGTTCTACGGCCCCGGCCTGTCCACCATGCGCCTCGCCGACCGCGCCACCATCGGCAACATGGCCCCCGAATACGGCGCAACCATCGGCTTTTTCCCCATCGACGCCGAAACCCTCCGCTATTTGAAGCAGACCGCCCGACCGGACGATTTGATCGACCTCGTCGAACGCTACAGCAAGGAACAAGGTCTGTTCCGCACCGACGCCACGCCCGACCCCTCGTTCAGCAGCACGCTGGAATTGAATCTCGCTGGCATCGAACCCAGCCTGGCCGGACCGAAGCGTCCCCAGGACCGCGTCCGCATGGCTGACCTGAAAACATCGTTCCGCAAGGCCCTGTCCGCGCCGGTGGCCAATCGCGGATTCGGTTTGACTGAAACCGACCTGGCCCGGACCGGCGAACTTCACAACGGCAAATCGGTCACGCTGCGCCACGGTTCGGTCGCCATCGCGGCCATCACTTCGTGTACCAACACGTCGAACCCGTCGGTGATGATCGGCGCGGGGCTGTTGGCCAAAAAAGCCGTCGAGAAAGGTCTGACGGTCAAACCATACGTCAAAACGAGTTTGGCCCCCGGCTCGCGCGTCGTGACCGACTACCTCGACCACGCCGGTTTGACGCCGTTCCTCGAAAAACTCGGCTTCCACACCGTCGCCTACGGCTGCACGACCTGCATCGGAAACAGCGGCCCGTTGCCCGAACACGTCCGGGCCGTGGTCAAGGACAAGGACCTCGTGGTGGCCTCGGTGTTGAGCGGAAACCGCAACTTCGAGGGTCGCATCAGCCCCGACGTGAAGGCCAACTACCTGGCCTCGCCGCCGCTGGTGGTGGCGTTCGCCATCGCCGGAACCACGGAAATCGACCTGTCCACCGAACCGCTCGGCACCGGCAAGGACGGCAAGCCGGTCTATTTGAAGGACGTCTGGCCGACGCAGCGCGAGATTTCCGAGGCCATGGACCGTTGCGTCACCCCCGACAAATTCAAGAAGCAGTACGACGGCGTCGAAACCGGGAACGCGAAATGGAACGCCGTGCCAGTGCCAACTGGTGACACTTACCGCTGGGACGACGCCAACACCTACATCCAGAATCCCCCGTTCTTCACCGACATGCCCGCCGAGCCGCGGCCCATCGCGGCCATCCGTGGGGCCCGCGTGCTGCTGATGCTCGGCGATTCGATCACCACCGACCACATCTCGCCCGCAGGCTCCGTCAAGACCGATTCCCCCGCGGGCAAGTACCTGCAGGAGCGCGGCGTCGCCCCGAAAGATTTCAACAGCTACGGCGCCCGCCGCGGCAACGACCGGGTGATGACCCGCGGCACGTTCGCCAACGTCCGCCTCCGCAACCTGCTGGCCCCGGGCAGCGAAGGCTGCGTCACCACCCACCTGCCCACCGGCGAACGCACCAGCGTTTACGACGCGGCCATGAAATACAAATCGGCCGGCACACCGCTGGTGGTGCTGGCCGGCACGGAATACGGCACCGGCTCGTCCCGCGACTGGGCGGCCAAGGGCACCATGCTGCTTGGCGTGCGGGCGGTGTTGGCCGTCTCGTTCGAACGCATCCACCGCAGCAACCTCGTCGGCATGGGCGTTCTGCCGTTGCAGTTCAAAAACGGTCAGACCCGCGAAACCCTCGGCCTGACCGGGCAGGAAACCTACGACATCGCCATCGACGACCGCGTCAAACCCCAGCAGGACATAACCGTGACGGCCGTCGCCCCCGACGGACAACGCAAGACCATCACTGCGACCGCTCGCCTGGACACGGCCATCGACGTGGACTACTACCGCCACGGAGGCATCCTGCCCATGGTCATCCGCAACCTGGCGAAGGGTTGACGTCGCGAACACGAATGCCCCTACAGGCGCGGTCAGGCATGGCCTGAACGCATGCGCCAGAGATAGACAGGATTCACAAGATTGACAGGATGGTACAGATTCGCTCGCCCCCCTGGCGAGACCAGTTTTCCTCTCAATTCTGCAAATTTCGTCCATTTCACATTGTCAATGGCGTTGCTGAGCGGTTCCCAAGCCCGCCCCGTCGACCGGCGACGTAAGTCCGTCAACGATCGGCACCATACCTAACATACTCCAAACTAGTCAACGAGTCAAGCGAGAAATCCTAACGCCACCCTAACTCGCGCCACGGCCGGAGGTTAGGCCGGAAGATTTTTTCCGAATTGGAGGTGCGGTGGGGTGGGCCGCGCGATGGCGAACCCATGTCAGGTGGCGAGCGATTCGCGGCGACGGCGGGTGAAACCCGCCCCACGAAGCTTCGCGATTGAAAACCGATGTCGGGTCGATGACCCGACCTACGAAGCTTCGCCATTGAAAACCGATGCTGGGTCGATGATCCGACCAACGAGGCCCGCCCCGCCGTCGGCACCGTAGGGCGGGTTTCACCCGCCGATTCGAACGCGCGGAGCCGCATGAACCGGATTGCGCGGCGATGCGGTGGAATTCGGTTTCCGGCCATTTGGCCGTCCATTTCGGTTTGCGACATTTATCATGTGCCGTGGTCACGGCGGGTGAAACCCGCCCTACAAGGCTACGAGGCTCCCATGTGTTTGCGGCGCAGCGCCGAGGCCGAAGGCCTCCTCGTCCGTAGCCGGGGGTCAAGCGCAGCGCGACCCCCGGAACGCGTCGTGAATGGGAAGCTCACCCCGACGGGGTGATCGTTATTGGGCCAACCGCATCGGACCATTCACGGAAAGCGTCTCCAACCACGCCGCGCACGCGGGAGGGGCAGGCCCATTAGCCCAGCCGCGTTCGCACGGCGACCCTCGCACCCGGTGGGATTTCATGGTGACCATGACTCGACCGCCGTTGGCACCACGGCGACCGCCTTCGGGGTCGGATCGCTGCGGACGGCATTCCGGGGGTGTCGGTCGCGTTTGCGACCTCCACCCCCGGCTACGAACGTACAGGCCTTCAGCCTGAATGGACGCGTTCACACGCGACGCTCCGATTTGCGAGCGGAGGGATAAAGCGCTTACAGCTACCGAGTTTTGGTACTCTAACAATACCGATCGGCGACGCCTTCATTCCGAGCCGCGACCGTCAGGGAAGGGTGCCTGCCGAACTGCGAGGAAGTGCGTTTTGTTAGAGTGCTTTAGTGCGATTGGAACACTCGGTGCAAGATCTTCGTTTTCTCAAAGTCTTTCAACATCGTTTCATAGTGCCCAGGATTATCACTATTCAATCGCGCGTGTCCAATAATCCCCTTCCGAACGAATTCTCGAATCACAGGAAGCTGTTGTTCAATCTGCTTTCGGCACTTCGCGACGATCATTTCTGGATCGCCGTGGGCGACCTTATTGCGCAGTGTCCAGATTTCTCTAATTGAATCAAAATATTTGCACGCCTCGGTCTTGTTCTTGGCCAGTAACGCTGCCACGCGTAGAGGCAGACGATAGGTAATTTCCGTTGATGTCCCGAATAGCGACTCCAATGCGATACAGAGATTGAGGAATGATGTATGCCCTCGCGTGACATAGCTCAGTTCAAAGAACTCGACTGCAATGCGAAGTCGTGGCGGAAGATCAACAGCCATCGTCTTCTCATACCACTTCCAAAACTGCCTAAACTTGACGATGTGCTCGAGGTTGTACTCAGTCTGTGGAAATACCCAGCTCATATCATTCGAGCCAGCCAGTCCGATCTCTCCCACACCAGTGAGAGTATCAC
Organism: Phycisphaerales bacterium; assembly: GCA_013140575.1. GTDB lineage: Bacteria > Planctomycetota > Phycisphaerae > UBA1845 > UBA1845 > JABFSN01. The sequence goes on from JABFSN010000031.1 coordinate 5,806, forward strand.
GAGAGTGAAAGTCGAACGGTGCGCTTACCGCGCCATCCTGAAACAGACGCAATGCGCGAACGAAGTGACTCCGTATTTCCTGTTGCTCTATCGAATTGCCTTGAATGTAGCCTCCGTGATCTTTCGGCAGTCGGACGTCGACGATCAATACGCACTTTGTCGCGAAGAAACGATAATCCAACACAGACGCAAACATCTCCTCCCTCGTGCAGCAAGAGAGCCCGGCGCCGTATTTTGAGGGATGGCGACCGTCCCTCTTGAGGATTACGCACTTGTAAGCCCTGCCTTTCCATGTTCCCGGGATTGTGAACTGGCGAGGACACTGGAGGTTCACTAACGGCACGACCGATCGCATTACGACGTCCGGGCGCTTGAACTCATCGACCAATACCTTCGAGAATGTTCCTTTGAGCGTGGACAATCTCACGCTCCGTCGAAAGGCTGCCTCCGCCAAGAGGGCGTGCAGCCATTTCCTTACGACGCGATGAAATGAGTGGCTTGGTATGCGCTCAGCAGGAACCATTTGGGCCAATGGCGATAGGAATGTGTCGGAAACGTGACTGATGATGTCGGAGTCAATGCGCTGCGCAGTCACCGCGACGTTGGCGTGTGTTGCGGGTCTGCCTCGCACACGCGAGAGGAGCGCGTCGATTTCTGGCGTATCGAGATAGGTGCGGACCAGCTGTTCAATGTTCTCTATGTTGCGACTGTGAACTGACATTGTCGCTCCCTTGTGTCTGCGTCTAGGTCCGTTGGGGTGGTTCCGGCATGCATGTCGTCGTAAACGACGGGTACATCTTCTGCGTCTCCCGCGAGCGTTGGCTGGGCGCAATCCTGAATGAACGCAGACACCCGCCCGGAAGTGTACTTGAGGCCGTCTATCAACTGCAACTTGGTCGGGGTGGGCCATGCGTTGCGGAAGCAAAGCGTGGGGGCGCGAGGATCGGGCGTGGGGAGATTTGGCGCAGGAAGGCGAGCCGCGGTGGTGGGGAGGTTCGTCGCGGATGCGGGGTC
>JABFSN010000191.1 GCA_013140575.1 Phycisphaerales bacterium
CAACGCATCCGAACAACGCCAGCGCTTCGCCACTCCCGTCCCGTGCATCCCTGCACCTGCCTTTCCGGGCCTTCATGCCCGGAACTGTATATCGGCGCGCGACCCGTTTTTGGGATAGGCCCTAAGGCAACACGTCCCTTCGTTCCATCAAAGCTCCGCGTGACCGTAACTACGGCGTTGTTCGTGCCTTTGAGTTTGACTGCTACTCGCGCTTGTCCCGAATCGGCGTACATGGAGACAAGGCGGTTATCATCATTGTTCAGTCGGGGGATTCGGCCACTAAGCGCCCACAGCACACTGTCGAAGAGGGACGTTTTTCCATTGCCGTTCGCGCCGACTATAACAACTGCGTCGGCATCCAGATCGACGAAGTGCCGCTGGGGAAAGCCCCGAAATCCGGCGAGTTCAACGGATAAGAGTCTCACTGATCGCTCCTCAATTTGTGAAGGCTCTCGAGGAGCGGCGCCTGCTCCCGGAACGCGTCGACCAGAGACTTGGTCGTGCTTTCAGGAATCCCTGATATTGCGAGAAGCTTCGGAAGGAGATCGAGCACCGTCGCTCGCGCAAGCTTTGCCGCATCCGAGCCGAGTGGAAGAAGCGGTCGGAGTACTCTCTCAACATCGGCCATACTACGGATATCCTCGCCCGTCCCGATGATCTTTCGCAGACGGGTGGTGTTATACCGGACATCTTCGACGCTGGTCTCCTCGGAAGGCGACAGCCCCGGGGTGAGCAGAATGAGATAGCCGTCCCAGGACTTGGCCTCGCCTTGACCCACGTTGCGCGAGATCACGTCAACAAGCCGACCCTGAACGTCGGCCCAAGTCCTTAGGAGTTCATCGCACGTGTCAAAGACCACAAGTCCCACGACGTTGTAAGAGTCTTCAAATAAGCGAGACGAAGTCGTGTCCCATTCCGGAAAGCGATCAGCAATTCGCTGGTATCCGCCTCGGGTCAGGACGTCCGACGCCGTCGCGATGAGGTCTGTAGACGTCAAATTCTCGCTCATGGCACCACCTTTGCCACGCGGCCCATGTCTGCTCGAAGCTCTCCGATGTGGATGAGGGGCAACGAGGTTGGACCCGTCACGATGTCCTCAGCCGCTGGACCGCGGACGACGTCCTCAGGCGGCGAGAGCTGCATCGCCCACGAATCGCTCGTGCCGCCGACAAGGGCACCAAGCGGCGGCACTGATCTGCTCCGAAACTGCGACCTTCTCAATTCGATCTGAGCCTCAATGGCTGCCTTACCGCGATGACCGCGCCCCGAAACGAGAGCGTAGACCGCAACCACTCGTCCGTCTCGATGAAACTCGACGAGACCATCATCCGCAATCTGGAGGTCCGCGTGGGCGACTCGAGCGATGAGGCGAGCAGCGAGGAAAAGGTCGGCAAGTTGAGCCCGGCCCGTGTCGTCATCCGGGCAGTAGGGTTTTTCGTGAAGAAGCCATTGAGCACGCGCTTTTCCGAGGCTCACGAGGCCAAGGGTTGAAAGGCGGATGAGAAGCGCGGTGGTATCTTCGGCCGTGAGCCTGTCATCCCGCACCTTCTTATGCATAGCGGCGTCGAGAAGCGCGATGCATTCGGAAACGAAACGCTTGGACAGTTCCTCCATGAACTCACACCAGGGTTTCTGTAGGTATGCAGCGTCATCAATTTTGAGGGCGACGAAGACCTTGGATTTTTCCTTCTCCGACGGGTCTACTTGGAAGTACTTCGTCGCTGCGGGGAGTGCTGCGCGGATGAGCGAAGTAGTTTCGACCAGAACGGAAATCGGCGTCCCGAGCCCTGCGAAGACGACGATAGGTGAGGCCAACACACTTCCGGCAATGATGGATTGCCAATGGCCCTTCCACTCGGTCTCAAGGGCGGCGGAGCGAAGCACCCAAGTCTCCGGGTCGCTCGCGTTGACGTTTCGATGGAGATAATAGACATTTCTCGCCTTTCGCCGCGGAAGGTCGTCAGGCGAATCGACAACTCCGATTGAATTCCCGACGCCGAGGTGACTCAACGCGTTCGTCATCGCGAGATCAAAGTTGAAGGTCACGACCGAAGAAATCGCCCCTTCGCAGAGCATCGCAGCTAAGATTAAATAGCCTGCATTTGGAGCCGCGAGCTTCAGGTCGTACTGTTCCGAAAAACGTCCGACTACTGGCTTCTGGCTACCGGTCTTGCTGAAGACGGTGTCGGCGACGAGCGACAAGTCACATGGGTCCGAACAGTCACCGTCCTTGATGACGCCATCTTCTACCAGTCTCCGATGGACCTCCTTTGAGCAGACCCAGGCGACGGGAACGCTGGTGGGAGCCTCGATCGAGCAGCCCGCCCCGATTACGAAGGACAACTTCCCTCCGCCCGGAGATGTCACAGCTTGAAGCATTTCGGGAGGGAGCGGCATTCCGATTCCTCATCAAACCACGTCAACCGAAGCAACACCCGCCCGTCATCGGCGCCGAACTGTATGGTGCAACTTCTGCCAATGCATCCACGTCGTCTACCGGCGGGGGCGCCATCGGCGCGGTCGCCGTGTTGGCTGACCAGCCGTGACGCCACTCCGCTAATGACCGCCATCCTTATAGCGGTTGGTCAGTAGCTGGCAAAGAACGCGGCCGATTTCTCCGGGTTGTAGCCTCGGCGATCGTAGAGCTTGGTCGTGGACGGGTCGCGGTGGCCGACGGCTTTTTGGACCTGCTCCAGGCTTGCCCCATCTTCGAGCGCGGTCGTGATGAACGTCGCCCGCATGGAGTGGGCGGAGTAGGCGTGGGTCAGGCCGAGCCGGGCTGCGTACTTGCGGAGCACACGGTCGATGGCATCCGGAGCCATGTGTCGGCGGGCCGTTCGCGAGCGGCCGTTATGACGCAACGGACGGAACAGGGGGCCGTCGAGGTCGTCCGCGTGACCGGCTGCGGCCAAATAATCGCCGATTCTCCGGGCCGTGTGGGGTGTATGGCGAGCGCATCCTTCCTTTCGCCCTTGCGGACGACTCGCAGCGAATCGAAACCGCGATTCTGATGCAGGTCGCCGACTCGAAGCCGGGCGATCTCGGCTCGGTGTGAACGCCGGTCGAAAAGTGTAGCGCTGGGCGGTTGAAGAACGTAGCACCCTGGGCGGTCCTGGCTACATTTCACACCCAGGGACGATCCGTGTGGAGCATCGAGGAGCAGGAATCGAACGAGGGCCTTGAGGGTGTTTACCGGTGCGGAAGAGCGGGTGGCGGGTCGCCCTTGCACCGCCGCGCGAGAGTTGCTGCCGGGGTTACGTTCGGGGAGGTCCATGCGGCACCGACAATCTGGGTGGCACCTTGGACTACATATGGAAATGGTCAACATTGTCCCCGCGGGAATGACCGTTAGTCTGAATGCAGCAATTGAAGGACTTGAAAATCGAGCAGATCGACATCGTCGTCACCGTCAAAATCTGCGCAGATGCAATCAGCGGTCGTGCCGCCGCCCGGGCCGGTCTGGCAGGCGGCGAATGATTCGTAGTCGAAGAGATTCACGCCCGCGTCTTCGTTGCAGTCGCCCTCGGCCAACTCGAACCCGTATCCCCCAACGATCTGGAAGGCCCCGCCGTTCAATTTGCCGGCGTCCGATTGGCCGATGGACCCCGAAATCTCAAACGCGCCATTCTGAAGTCTCACAGCGCCTCCGCCGTCAACGGTATAGCGGTGCATTTCGAATCCCGATCCGCCAACGCCCATGGCGGTCGAAAACAATGCGAACTTTACGACTGAAATCATCAGCATCATCGCTCGTCTCCTGGCCTATCCCGTCCGCGACGTGATGTCGCGGTCACGCGTCCGGTGGTTATTCCAAGACCCGAAGTTCACCGAATGCAGCTCGGCGACTCATGGGTCTTGGGACGGGTATCATTGTCCGATCGTCACCACGCCGCCGCTCGCAAGCACGGTGATTTGCCGGCTGAAAGTGACGGCTTCGTCATACGAACCGGCTGTGATCTTGATTCGAGCTCCGTCAAACGCAATGCCATTGGCTTCCGTCACGGTGTCGAAGGGGAATTGCTCCGACCCCTCCTGCAATAGTATGGACGGCCAGTTGTGATCCGCCCAGATCGTTCCGCCGATGCGCAGCCAACGGTCGATTCGCGGATAGGTTTCCTCAAATTCGCCATAGACCGCCCAGAAGTCATCGACGGTGTTGCACGTCATGAATTCGGGATCGCAGCAGTCGGAACATCGACCGTACAGTTGGCCGGACAATTGCCCGCTGGAATTGAACACGCCAGAACCACTGGCGCCGCCCTCGACGAGTCCGCCTTCCATGTTGTAGTAGTCGAAGTCGGTGCCATCCTGGCACACGCATCCCGGGCAGACGCCGACCGGGTCCAGAAAGACCGCGCGCTTCCACGAACCGGCGGGGTGATGGCTGCCGTGGGCGTTGTCGATGCTCGTCGCGGTCGTCCAGCCGGCCAATGTGACGCCGGCGGGAACATTCCCGCCCAACCGAAAGAACGACATGTCGTTCTCCGAATAGGTGTTTACTACGGCGCCGCCGACGTTGCGGGGCAGCGTGTCGTAGTCCGGCAACGATCCGCCGCAACCCGACCTCTGATACAGCCAGACGACTTCCAGCGTGTTCACCTCGGACTGCGTGGACAGGCAATGGCGCGCAGTCAGGAAATAAGGCATTGTGGTCTCGCCATCCTCGTCGTTCAGAAGCGTGCCGGAGCAAACGTAACCGTCACCTCCGCTGATATAGTTCATCTGCCCGGTGGCATCACGCGCGGTGCTGTGCGTGGACCCGCCGTAGCACATGATATCCAGATGGCAATTCAACGGACCGCCGGCCGCGGAGTTGTCTGCGTCGTCTTCGCTGAGGAATCCGATATTCCGGTCGAAATGCAGTACTTCGCGCACCTCGAACACCGGTCGCCGGGGGCCGCGAATCTCGACGAACACTTCGTCGCCGGAGAGGGACGCCGTCCAGAAATCCCCGTCGCCGTTGGGTCCGGTCCCGCGGAAGGGGCCGCGGCTAATCACGCCTGCTTCGTCAAAAGAGTAGACCGTCATAACACCGTCGCCAAGGTCTACCTTTTCAAAATGCAATCGCAATCCAAACGCACCGGGCGATCGAATCGCGAAAGTCCATACCTTGTCCGTTTGGCCATCGAGCACCGATTCCAATGTTTCGTCGACCATCAACGGTTGATCGCCCACGGACCGGGACAATCCCACGCGGGGCGGCGCGGGGCGGATGTCTGCAAACTTTTGTGCCGCACGATTATCCGCGTCCACGATTCCCTGGTTCGTCAGCGCTCCAAGGTCGCGAACATTGCGACCGGTCACAAACCAATCCGGCCGGTCGGCGCTGAGCAGTTCCACGTTGGCGTCCGCAGCGTCGTCGCCGGCGTGTCCTTCGATCGGCACGGTGTGGGGAAACGCCTCGAAAATCTCCCGCGCGCCGGTTGTGTCGTCCGGCTGACCGGCGGTGCACACGGCCGCCGCCACACAGACAGTCCCGATCAGTATCAATCGATGGCACATCATGTTCAACTCCTGTTTCGTTCGGTTCGGCGACTTCAGACCGGTCATGCGCCATGCCCTTGAGGATGCGGCGCGTAGGTCGCTCTTACTGTAGATTCACCAGCACCAGCACCAGCCCGGCACCAGATTCCAGCGAAGTCATGGCCTTGCCGATCACGGCGCCATGCGCACGATCAAAGTCGGTCACTTTCATTGCGTGGCCGGCGAGGTCGGACGTCGTGAGCATGTCCCCCGGTTGAATGGGGCCATTGGAAGCATCGCACCAACAGTACACGCGTCCCGTTAGCGCGATCGGATGATCGCCATCGGCGATGGACCCCTTTTGCCCCATGATCATGCCCGTGCTGATTCCGCCGGCTCCGCTGACGATGCCGGCCACCCGCCGATCGTAGGCGCCGGCGGACGGCATCAACTGACCCGGATTTGACGGATCGATGGCGACGACCATTCCGGGTTGTGCTTCGCCGGTAACGGTGAACCCTTCCGAGAGATCTGAACCGGCGTCGATCTGCAATACATCGCAGCGGGCCGTTCCGGCCACATCAAACAGCGTCGCCGGGGATGTCGTTCCGACGCCGACCCGTCCGGATGCCGTCAGGGTCATGACGTCGCGAAGGGTGGACGCCTGCTTGGTGCGCAGTCGAAGATTGATTGAGCTCGTCGTCGAGTCGTCTCGCGCCTGAATGTAGGCGGTTCCGGAGGCCCCGTCGCCCTCCAAGGCGTGCAGATACATATGGCCCAGTCCGTAATAAGACCCGGTCACGTGCAACTGTTGCTTGGGAGTGGCCGTCCCAATGCCCACGCCGGAACCACTGCCGCCGGCGCCGATGGCGACGGTTCCTCCCGTATGGTTCAAGTACAAAGTAGACGCCAAGCCGGCGGTGCGTGCGACAATCTCGTTATTGTCAAACACGAGATTTGAACCGTTGGTGCTGCCGAGTACGGCGAAGCCGCCGCCCCCCACTGAGGCGTCGGTTCCGCCAATGACCGAAAACGGAACATCCGTGGCCGCGTTGGTCGCGGAGACCTCTCCACTGACGCGCAACGCGGGACCGTCGTTCTTGAGGATCGTGACGGTGGGAGTTGCGTTGCTCTGATGGCTCTCGAAAATGCCCGCACGACCACCGCCGTATGTGGCTGAATAAATGGCGGAATCGCCATCGGTGTTGGGAACCTGGACGTGCAGCCGGGCGCTCGCCGAAGGAGTGACGCCGATGCCGACATTCCCGCCTTCCATATTCAGAATCAGCGATGTGGGGGATCCGTTGTTGCGGGCCATGATTTCGTTGCCGTCCAGCACGAGATTGGCCGACGACGTCGAACCCAGCACAAGAACACCTCCCCCGGTGGGCGACAGATCGGTGTTATCGTTGATGTGAAGCATCGCAACCGGCGTTTCCGTTCCGATCCCAAGATTGCCGGAACCGGTTAGCGTCATTTGGTAGTTGACGACGCCGCCGTCGTATTCGTCACGCGACCCAAAGCGCAGCGCCTTATTCGTTTTACGAATGAATTGCGTGCCTGGGTCGGCGAAATTTCCACTTCCGACCGACAGGTAATACCAGTCGTCTTCGTCAAAACCGATGCCGGCATTCCGCCATCTCGCCCCAAGCGTCACCGACGGCTGGGATACCCCCCCCGAATGCGTACGCTGCACGTGCAGGTCGAAAGCGGGCGACGTGGTTCCAAACCCGACATCGCCGCTGACCGTCAATCCGCCCGCGCCGGTGATGTTGACCGCACCCGAGTCCGCGACGATCTGCCGGCCAGCTCCGGCCCCGCCGAAATCATAGGCCGCGTCCAGCGTTCCCCCGCCGCCCGCGCTGCCCGGCGCCGCGAGCGCGTAAAGGGCATACGGCGCCGCCGTCAGCGGCTGCCTTCCGGTCATGACTGTGTATTGGCCCACGCTGGTCGGACTTCGCACCGCGATTTGCAGCCAGCGTGCGTCACCTGAAAAGGCGCTGGCACCGAAATCCAGTTGGACGGTGAAAAGTCCATCGGTGATGCTCAGGTTGGCTTTCGTGACGGTCACGCCGAACTGCGAACCGCCTGATGCGGCGTCGTAGAGCGAGAACTGGAGATCCGCGGTTCCGGTCAGCGGACGACCGTCAAGTTTCAATTGGCCTTGATACGTGAATTCGTTGCTGACCGGCCCCGCCGCGGCGGTTGCACCGCCGATCGCCAAACCCATCAAAAGCAGCCCGATTGTTTTCATAGGACCTACCCTTTACCATCAACTTTGCGACACTATTTGGGACCGAGTGCGTCGATTCCGTGGGGGCGCTTCCTGACGGACTCGCGTCCCAAACCCGCCGATTTCAAAAGATGGGAAACCGTTGGGGGGCGATCGGCGCACGAAGATAGTTCGAAATCCCGATCGCGGGTTCGCCACAAAAATGAAGAATTCGTCGCAACATCCGGACAGGGGCGATGATCGGCCGCAGCAAATCACTCGGTTGCTGAATGCGGCCGGCGACGGCGGATTGTCGCCGGACCTGCTTCCGCTTGTTTACGACGAATTGCGGTCGCTCGCCCGGGCCCGAATGGCGGCCACCCCTCCGGGGAACACGCTTCAACCCACCGCACTGGTTCACGAGGCGTATTTGCGGCTTCTGACCGGAAACGAGCGGGAATGGAGTGGGAGGGGGCACTTTTTTGCCGCCGCGGCGGAGGCCATGCGGCAAATACTGGTCGAGCAGGTGCGCCGCAAGAAGAGCCTGAAACGCGGCGGCGATCGCAAGCGCGTGGAGTTGGGCGATGTCGAATTCACGGTAGACGAGTCGCCGGAGCAACTGCTTCGCATCCACGAGGGGTTGGCCACACTGGAAACACGCGATGTTGAATGCGCCAACATCGTGAAATTGCGGTATTTCGCGGGATTCACGCGAAGCGAAACGTCCGTCGCGCTGGGAATCCCATTAAGAACGCTCGATCGCAAGTGGCGATACGCCGTGGCCCGTTTGCAGCAGGCGACCGACCGATCCGGCAAGAACCCAGGTGAAACGTAACGTGGCGGAAGATCGTGAACTTCGCATTCAATCATTGTTTCAAGGCGCGCTGGATCAGCCCGTCGGGGACCGTCAGCGCTGGCTCGACGATCAGTGTCACGGCGATACGGCGCTTCGGGCGGAAGTCAACTCTCTCATCGCGCATCTGGCCGCCGCCGATCCGTCACTCATAGAGGCCGATACGCACATCCTTCAACAAAAGCTGCCCAACGCTCCGGCGATACCAACGACGATTGGCCGTTATCAGATCAGCCGGGTCATCGGCAGCGGCGGCATGGGCGTGGTCTACGAGGCGACGCAGGAGAATCCGCGGCGCACGGTGGCGCTCAAGGTGATCCAGCAATCGGCTCATTCCGACGAACTCGTGCACCGGTTCAAGCGCGAGGGCGATCTTCTGGGACGCCTGCATCACCCGGGCATCGCACACATATACGAGGCGGGCGTCGCGCCGGTCAGCACGCCGGGTCGGCCGGCCTGCGAGCAGCCGTTCTTCGCGATGGAGTACGTCCGCGGGCTGCCGCTGCTTCAGTATGCGCAGGAAAAAAGCCTGGACATCGGCGATCGGCTGGAACTTGTCGCCCGCGTTTGCGACGCCGTCGCCCACGCCCACGCCCAGTCGATCGTTCATCGCGACCTCAAGCCCGCCAACATCCTTGTGATTGAAGACGGCACGCGCGTCACGTCGCGCGCCGATGAACCGTCCACGCACGGCAGCCGCGTGCGAAACGGAAACGCGCTGGTCGGTCAGCCGAAGATCCTGGATTTCGGCGTCGCCCGCGTGGTGGCACCGGACGTGGACATCACACTACAGACCGAGGCCGGCCGATTGATCGGCACGCTCGCGTACATGAGCCCCGAGCAAATCCGCGGTGATGCCGGGGGCGTCGACGCCCGGTCGGATGTCTACTCCATCGGCGTGGTGATGTATCAGTTGCTGACCGGTCGATTGCCCTTCGCCGTGGACCGGATGACGATCCCGCAGGCCGCCCAGACGATTTGCGAACAGCAGCCGCCCTCCATGAGTTCGACCGTACGCACCCTCCGCGGGGACATCGAGACGATCGTGGGCAAGGCGATGGAGAAGGACCCGCATCGTCGCTACGACTCGGCCCGCGAACTGGCTTTGGACATACGGCGTTGTCTTCGCGACGAACCGATCGACGCCCGTCCGCCGTCGTTGACGTATCAATTCTCCAAATTCGCAAAGCGGCATCGGGTGGCCGTCGCCGGTCTTGCGATCGTCGTACTGCTTTCGATCGCGTTCGGAGTCGTTAGCGGATCGCTCTACCTGCGGGCAGAAAAGGCGCGCCGCACGGCGGTTTCCAGTGCGGAACGTGCGACCCGCGCCGCCGCGAAAGCGGAGGCCGTCGTCGATTTCCTTCGCGATACGTTCGCCGCCGCCAACCCGCGCGAGGGGGGACGGGATGTGACCGTGGCCGGAGCGTTCGAGGTCGCGGTTGCGGAACTGGACCGCGGCTCGCTCGCGGAACAGTCCGCCATCGAAGCCACCGTACGCACCATCATCGGCGAGGTGTATTCCGCCATGGCGCTGGTCGAACCGGCCGAATTGCAGCTTCGCAAGGCGCTGGCTCTATGCGAGACGGATCCGAACGCCGACGCGGAGCTGCTCGCCACAATCCATCGAAATCTTGGGGACGTATTCCTGCAACAAGGGCGGTCGGCGGAGGCGCTGGAATTCTACACTCGCAATCTTGAGGCGGCCGAGATCGCCGCGGGTGTTGAATCGGCGGGCTACGCCGAGGCGCTCAATTATGTGGCATTGTCGCTGAAGTCGCTGGGGCGCGCGGACGACGCTCGCGACGCCTTCCTTCGCTCGATGGACATCCGTAAGCGCGTCCTGGGCCCCGACCATTTGCCGATTTCGCAGAATCTCAACAACCTCGCGCAGATCCACCGTGCACGCGGCGAATTCAAGGAGGCCGCCCCGCTCTACGAAGAGGCGGTTCGCATCATGCGCGCTTCGCTCGATCCCAACGACCCGGATATCGCCAGCGTGATCAACAACCAGGCCAGCCTGCACCAGCAAATGCTCGAATACGACCGCGCGGAACCGCTGTTTCAGGAGGCGCTCGAAATTCGCATTCGGGCATTTGGGGAGGATCATCCGCTCGTCGCCGAGTCGCTGAACAACATCGGCATTCTGTTCAAACGCATGGAACGCTTCGCCGACGCACGTGAATCCTACGAACGCGCCCTGACGATCCGCCGGGAATACTTCGGCGACGAACACACCGAGGTCGCCGAATCCCTGAACAACCTTGGTACGCTCTATAGCGCCATGGGCCAACTGGACGAGGCGGAACGTATGCACCGGCAGGCACTGGCCATGCGCCGTAAACTCGCCGGTGATGTCGACGAATCGACGGGCTACAGCCTGCACAACCTCGGAACCACGTTGGCCGCCCAACGCAAGGATGACGAATCCGTCGGCGTATTGACCGAAGCGCTCAGCGTGCACAGACAGGTGTACGCCGCGCCTCATCCCCAGGTGGCGATGACCGCCGATGAACTTGCGTTGGTTTATTACGGTCTGGCTCGCATTGACCTCGCCGAGCCGTTATTCCGGGAGGCGGTCACCATCGCGGTCGAGCGTTACGGCGGGCGGCACTCGATGACCTCGCGCTATCGGACGCACCACGCGCTCACGCTCGTTGAATTGGATCGTTGGCCTGAGGCGATTGAAGCGGCGGACGAAGCGATCAGCGCGATCGACCCCGCGAAAGCCAGCGACGTGCCGCTGTTGATCGACGCGTTGTACGTCAAAGGGCGGGCATTGGTCGCCACACAGAGAATCGACGAGGCAAACGAACCCGTGACGCGGCTCCTGGAACTTGTCCGCCAGCACACCAATATCCGGGGAGTGCGTCGAGACAGGTCGGCGGCTGTGGTCGCACATTATTTCGCAGCGACGGACCGCTGCGAAGAATCGAAGAGCGTGCTGGACGAGTTCAAATCGGCAGTCACGAATTCGACCACTGCCGCGCAGCAGCAACGTGCCATCGAGCAACGCGTCGAAGAGAACGTCGCCCGCGTTCGTTCACTGTGCAATATCGGCGGTTGACCTGCCTCGGTGATAATTCTGCTTCACTATTGCCGACGAGCCGTGATCGCCTGAGCAGGTGCGTGGCACGGATCAACGCCGATGGCGATCGTACCGTCACCGTGTTCCGCGTTGGAGCGAACCGCGAAAGGAGGCGGGGGCGATGGTGTGAAAGCGGTGTCCAGAGGAGCAGGACAATAGCACACTACCCCCAGCGAACGCCTCATTGGCTCGGGGAAACGCGAAATCCCACGAGTACGGAGCAGCATGCACACGCGCGCCCCGGGTTTCGCTGGAATCGGGATCGGCGCTCTCTGGATAACTGCCCGGTGGTAAACTGGGCAATCTTCGGCGGCGCGCGAGCGCGCTCGAAACGGTTCGTCTCGGGGAGGTGAGAAGGCCGCCGCGAAATCGGGCGGCCTTTTGGTTAACGGGTCGGTGGGGATGGGGCGCGTCGACCAGTCGCCGCAAGTCGAAAACCCACGCGTAGTTGCGCCAAACGCGGTTCTTGGCCCGACTATCGGTTTGCGAGAATGGTGTCGCGGATCGCGTCGCGCGCTCTCAATTCGAGACCGTATCAGCGCGAGACGGCTCCAAACCTATCGAACTATCGACCTCTCGCGGTTAACAGGTCGTTCGGGTTAACAGGTCTGTTGCTCTCGGCACCCCGAGATTGCGTTTCGAACTTTTCGCGACTATATATAGGAAGTGTGCCGGTCGCGGCGACGCGGCCGGTATCGGATTTCACGGCGGACGACCGACCGGCGGATGCCGGGGCCGGTGACCGACCGACGAACATCAAGCCCAACGACCGACTGAGCGCGTGGCGCACGTCGGCGAGGTTCTCAAGGAGAACCCGCCCATGTGCTGCGCTTCGGACGCCCCCGACAATCTCACGCCCCATCAACGTCTCACCGAACTGGCCGCGATTCTCGCGGAGGGCGTGATTCGACTGCGCGCCGCGGCGATAGGCAGTGCCGTACTCTGCGCGGCGTCGCCGGACGCGTCCGCCCGAGCGAACGGAATCGACGGCATTCCCGCGGATTCTCCGCCCTCCGGCCTTAAACCTGTCGCCACGACTCGCCCTGATCGCTCCGGGCGTCAACCCGATAGGACGCCGGAGGCATGATCATCGCCCTCAACGTCGACGCGGCACTGAAGACGCTGGAGCGCATGACGGTCACGGCCCTGCGCGAACGCTACGCCGAGGTCTTTGGCGAGGCCACGCGGTCGTTCAACAAGCGGCACCTGGTCAAACGCATCGTCTGGCGGATGCAGGCCAACGCCGAGGGCGGGCTGTCGGAACGGGCTTTGCGCCGGGCGCGGGAGCTGGCCAACGACGCCGACCTGCGTCTCAACCCGCCGAGGAACGCGTCGGCGAAGTGCGATGCGGAGTCAAGTCTGGTGAGCGCGCCTCTTCGGTTCGACGCGGCCTCGCGTCTGCCGATGCCCGGCACGTTGCTGCGTCGCACCTACAAGGGCCGCATGTACCTGGTGCGCGTGCTGCAGAAGGGATTTGAATTCGACGGCGAGGTCTACCGATCGCTGTCGGCCGTGGCGTACGCGATTACCGGTGCGCACTGGAGCGGCACATTGTTTTTCGGGCTGGCGTCAGACCGGAGGCGGGAGGCCGGAGACGGGAAGGAGCGGCGCGCACAATGACCGGCAAAACACGCAAGATCGTCCGCTGTGCAGTCTACACCCGCAAGAGCACCGAGGAGGGTCTGGAACAGGACTTCAATTCGCTGGACGCGCAGCGCGAAGCGGGCGAGTCGTACGTCGCCAGTCAGAAGGCGGAGGGCTGGGTCTGTCTGCCCGATCGCTACGACGACGGCGGATTCACCGGCGGCAACATGGATCGCCCGGCGCTGAGACGACTCTTGGCCGACATTGAGGCGGGACAGATCGACTGCGTGGTGGTCTACAAGGTCGATCGACTGAGCCGGTCCTTGATGGACTTCGCCCGGATCGTCGAGGTCTTCGAGCGGCAAGACGTCTCGTTCGTCTCCGTGACCCAGCACTTCAATACGACGCATTCGATGGGCCGGCTGACGTTGAACGTTCTTCTGTCGTTCGCTCAGTTCGAACGCGAGATCATTTCCGAACGGACGCGCGACAAGATCGCGGCCACCCGGCGCAAAGGGAAATGGTCGGGCGGCCATCCGCTGTTGGGCTATGATGTGGTCCCGTCGCCCGGGGGATCGAAACTCGCGGTCAACGCGGATGAGGCGGAGCGGGTGCGGACGGTCTTCGATCTCTATCTCGAACATACACGGATCACTCCCGTGGTGCGCGAACTGGACCGCCGCGGCTAGACGACCAAGGCCTGGGTGACGAGCAAGGGAGTTCAACGGGGCGGCCGGCCGTTCGACAGGAACAGTCTATGGAATCTGCTCACCAACCCGGTCTACGCGGGGCGGGTGAAGTACAAGGACGAGGTTCATCCCGGCGAGCATGCGGCCATTATCGACGTATCGGTCTGGGAGCGGGTGCAACGAATGCTCCGATCCGGCGGCCGCACCGGTGGAAATCCCGTCGGCAACAGGCACCGGGCGCTGCTGAACGGGCTGCTCCATTGCGGGCCGTGCGATCGGCCGATGACCGGGGACGGGGAGCCGCAGTGGTCGGAGCCTGATACCGTCAAGGGCTGGGCCGCGAAGTTTCGTTGCCACTCGAACACCATGAGTAGTTATTTTCATGGTGGCCAGGTACGTGCGAAACCGTTCGGTCGGCGCTGGTCAGTTGATCTGCGGGACGTCCCCGCCACACCCAGCGACAGCCAGAAACGCCGGCGAGACCGGCGGTAAAAGAATTTCGCCACAATTCGCCACAGTTCGCCACAAGTGCGTTCGGCCGTGTGGAATACTTGCGGTGTGGAACCACTCCTTACGTCTGAAGCGTTGGATCAGGTCTTCCGATACCCCGGCGGTCGGTCCGCGCGGTTGGCTCGGAAGGGGCTGATCCCGTTCATTACGCTTCCGGACGGCGAGATCAGGTTCGACCCGGACACCATCCGACACTGGTTGTCCGGTAGAGGCAGCACGCCCACTGCAACAGAAAGAACCGGGTGCAGCAATGAGGCGTGATGCACCCCGCTCGATCCGCGTCGCCCCCGCCATCGAGTCATCGCGACCGGTAAAGCCAAGACGGGAGCCATACCGGCCCACGACGCCTGCCCGGCAAAGCCTCATGGATACGATACGGCGGCTCGGGTTCGGCCAGATCCGGGCGTTGCGCGTGCGGGGAGGCGAGCCGGTTTTCGAGCCGCCGCCGGTGATCGAAAGGGAAGTAAAGTTCGGCAGCCCACGCCCAAACGACTCGCCCACGTACGACAACACGTTCACCGAGCTTTTCGACGCGCTGAAGCTGATTGAGGACGGCGTCGTCGACCGCCTCGAGGTACGTAACGGGCGACCGTTTCGGATAATCGTGCCCGAGCTTCCCCCGGCACCAGGACCGGACCGCAAAGTCCCTCGTCAGAGTTCACTCGATTCACCAAGCCTGGAGGCCCGAGGATGACGTCGCCCGCCCTCGCGACTGCCGTTTCCTACAGCCGCCGGGGCTGGCCGGTGGTGCCCATTCCGCATCAGAGCAAGAACCCCGGATTCCACGCATGGGAGCAGTTGCGGTTGACGGAAGAAGATCTGCCGGCCCGTTTCGGTGATGGTCCGCAGAACATCGGCGTGTTGCTGGGCGAGCCGTCGGGGTGGCTGATTGATATCGATCTGGACCACGCGCGGTGCATCGAAATCGCGGACCAGTTCCTGCCGCCGACGCCGGCCGTGTTCGGACGGCCGGGCAAGCCTCGGTCGCATCGCATCTACCGCGTGACTGCACCTGTCGCGACGAAAAAGCACCGCAGCAAATCCGCCGGCATGTTGATCGAACTCCGATCGACGGGCGCGCAAACCGTGATTCCGCCCAGTACGCACGAGAGCGGCGAGCCGATCACATGGGAAGATGAGAACGCCGAGCCTGCCGCGGTCGATCCAAAGGTGCTGCTCGAGGCGGTCCGGCAGATCGCCGACGCGGTCAAGATCGAGCTGGGGGAAAAAGAGGCGCCCCAGCCCCCGAAGCCGGCACCCGAACGACCCCATCGCCAGAAGCCCGGACCGGCCGAGCGCATACCGGCGTGCATTGACGCCATGCGCCGCATGGAGATTCAGGACTCGAAAGACGGCTCTCTGCGGCTTTTTGCCGCCGCCTGCCGCGTGGTGGAGTTCAATCTGAGTGATGCCGACGCAATCGCGGCGATCCGCGAGTACGCCCACGAGCAACCATTCCCTAGGGAGTGGTCCGACGAAGAGATTCTAAAGCGCATCCGCGACGCCGAAGCGCTGGTCCGTCGCGGCACCATAGGCTACCGCCGCCCGGTGAGCGAAGGCGAAGCGGAAGTGCCCAGCGTACCCCTGCCCGGCGGGTCGGTATGCGAGTGGGACGCGCAGAGAGCGAACGTGGTAGAGATGCGGGACCGGTAGCCGGTCGGAATCCTCCAGGATTCGGTATATATCATTGTGGTAAACGACGCTTATTTCTTCAAGGGTATCACGAAAAAGTTTGGGGCGTGATGACGCGGACGGCACGGCCGATGGCGGGGCGTAAACGGGTAGAAGGGCGGGTTGATGACAAATTGAGGGCCGATCCATGAACATTCGCACAGTCAGAATTGACGAGATTCACGTCGATCCGACCAACGCCCGGCGGCACGGGGAGAAGATCCTGGAGGCGATCGCGGCCAGCCTCAAGTCGTTCGAGCAGGTCGAGCCGCTGGTGGTTCAGAAGTCGTCGGGGCGGGTGATCGGTGGGAACGGGCGGCTGGAAGTTTTGCGCCGCGGCGGGGCATCGGAATGCGACGTGGTCGAAGTTGATCTGAATGACGCCGAGGCCCGGGCGCTGACAGACGCGAATGACGACATCCAAGACCGTGGCGCTATCCGATGAATCCGCGGCGCAGCGCGCCGTCGACTTTTTCCACGAGTGTCTGATGTTCACGGCCGGCGAATGGCGCGGCCGGGCATTTCTGCTCCAGCCGTGGCAGGAGGCCATCGTCCGGCACCTCTTCGGCTGGAAGCGTCCCGACGGGCGCCGCCGCTATCGCGAGGCTTTCATCTACGTCCCGAGAAGGAACGGAAAATCGGAGCTGTGCGGCGGTCTGGGCAATCTGCTGGTGTTCGCCGACGCAGAGCCCGGCGCGCAGGTCTACGGCGCCGCGGCCGATCGGGAACAGGCCCGCCTGGTGTTCAACGCCGCCAAGACGATGGTGCTGGCCGAGCCGGAACTGGCGGCGCGGGCGAAAGTCTACACCCATGCGATTGTCTACGAGGCCGGCGGCTGACCACCCCGGACTCCGACGGACCGGGGTTCATCTTCATCTGAGAAAGCGTTCGTCTTCGCGCCGGCGCCGGCAATCTCCAACCGTCCGGCTGCGGCGTCACCACCGCCCAACTTCGCGTCGAGGGCGTGGACATCGCCATCATCTTCCGCCAACTCGGCCACGCCAGCATCACCTCCACCGCCCGCTACCTCGACCACCTCGCCCCCCGGGCGGTGATCGAAACCACTCGCGGGCGGCGATGGACGGGGGGTAGGTCGGCGCGGGACGGGAGAAGGATGACGGTGCCGAAGCGCCCGGCCGACCCGAGCGAGCCAACGTGGATCGTTCCGCTGGTTGCGTGGTATATGGCACGAGCGTACGAAAGAGACCTGCGGGGACGAACAACGCTTTCGTTTCGTCAAGGGTGGACGAAATCAACACTCAACGCTACAGAATCCTCGCAGCTCCTTGTCGCGTTCCAACGAATCGCGGCTCCGTTGTTCTGGCCTGCATCCGAATCTTCCGCCATATCCGATTGTGACGGCAACACGATCGGGCAGGCGGAATTACGCCGGCCTATGCCGCCGCGTCGGCTCGCGTGCGTCGACCGAACACCAACGTGCCCAGGGACAGGCCGCCGAGTAACAGCACGAACAGACCCCATTGGGATAGCGTCGGGACGGCGTCGTGCGGGCACTCGATGTCGTCGCAAGTCAAGAGTGCGAACCACTGGCACGCACTGCAATCGCAGTCGTCCTGCGTGGTTATGGTGCAGCCGCCGGACGGGCGATGGTCGCAGCATGCGCCGAGGACGTCCGCTTCGCATTCCACTTCGACGCAGGGCGTGTCCTTGGTCCACACATGCAGTTCATCCGGGCAGGCTCCCGGCACCACGGCGTCCACGCAGACTCCGGTCTGCGTGTTGCAGCAGGCGCCGGTGTGCTCGGGGCATTCGCCGAGGGCTTCCAGTTCCGCGCACGTTTCACCCTCGAAGAAGACTTTCTGGGCGCCCAGGCAGGGGATCTCAACACAGGCGGAAGCGGGCACATCGTTCGTGCAGACTCCGCCGATCTGGGAACGGTCGCAGCAGGCCCCGGTGCGCTCTGAACACAGTGTGTTGACGGATTCGGCCCCATGGGGAGAGGCCATGTGGGCCTCGATCGACGGCGCCAGGTCGATGGTCAGGGTAAACGAACCCGCACAGCCGTTGCCCGCGACGCTGATCAAGTAGTTTCCGCCGTCGACGACCGTCAGCACGGCGCGCGAGCGGTTGCCGCAACTATTGTCGTTGCAGACGAGTTCGCCGGGTGGCGGGTGACAAGACCCTTCATGGACGGTCACGACCGTATCGAAGTCCGCACCGGCACAGGTATCGACGGTAAGTGTCCCGCTGAACGGCGCTTGAAACTCGTACCAGACGTCGGCGCCGTCGGCTGCGCCACTGCAGTCGGTGGGCGCGTCACGGGTCGCGCCGATCGTCGATCCCAGATATACCCCGGGGGTGACGTTGATCGCCTCGAAGCAGGAATCGCCGGGTGGCGGCGGCGGGCAGCCACAGCGGTATTCGTTGTCGCAAGCGAAGAGCTTGCACGTTCCCATACCTTCGGGACATTCCACGCCGATGCAGTAGGGTCCCTCGCTTTGGGGTTCGGGCGGCGGCAAATCGACGTGGCATTGGTCGGGCGGCGCGCAGCCGCACTCGATGATGCGCCAGGCGAAGTCGCATCCGCCGCCGCAGGAGCAGTCCTCTTCGTCCACGCAGGGCAGGCCGTCGAGCGCGCAGGCGCCCACGAGCCCGACGCGCATCGGAACGCACAAGTTCGGCGGCTCCGTGCACTGGTCCGCTGCACAGGTCAATCCGTCGGGCGCCGGGCGACACAGGGCGGTGTTTTCGAAGTCCAAGCCGACCTCCGACGGGTTCGTCCGCCCCAGGGTGACGAAGTGATAGGGCGGCGCGGACGGGAAGTCCTGACTGTAACCATCCGGCGTTGTTTCGTAGACGCGGTAGCTCCCCGCAGGCAGTTGTGAAAAAAAATAATCTCCCGTGTCGGGGCCGTCGTCGCGGGTCGTGGTGGTGCGATCGGGCAGGCCATCGAACGGGGGTCCGGCGTCGAGGAAGATGACGACGCCGCCGAGTCCGACGTCGAGCGTGCCGTCGCCGTCGCGGTCGACTCGTTTAGCGCCGCGGATCAGGCCGCACATAACGCCCGGGGGGCTAGGATCGTCACATGAGGATCCCTTGGTGTCGCTTCCCTTTCCGCCATAGAGCCTGTCGTCGGGCGTGCAGCGAAACAGGTTGTCGTCGCCGAAACCTCCAAGAACGCGGTCGCGAACGCTGTCGTTGCCGGGGTAGACTATGTCGGCCTGGCGGTTTCCAAGAACCCAGTCCGACCCGCCGCCGCCGTTCACGACATCCATGCCGCCTCCTTCGTTCCTGTTGCCGAAGACCAAGTCTGCGTCGATGCCGCCGTTCAGCGTATCCGCGCCCCTATTGCCGCAGACGAGATCAAGGCCGCCTTCACCGTATACCCCGTCGTCGTTGCCATTTCCGAGGAGCACATCGGTGAACTTGCCGCCCCACAGGAGGTCGCCGTCAGCGCCGCCGAGTGCGACATCGAGTCCGTCTCCACCGATGATGCTGTCTCCGTCCAGTCCGCCGAGGAGCAGGTTGACTCCGTTGCCGCCGAAGATGCAATCGCCGCCGGTGTTGCCGAGGTACAGATTAACGCTCCCGCCTTCGAAGTGATCGTCGCCCGCGTTACCAAGAGAGACATTGCCGCCTCCGCCGCCAACGAGCAGATCATCGCCGATGTTGCCGAACGCGAGCGTGAAGACGGGACCGCCGCGAACATGGTCGTCCCCGTCGTTGGCGAACAGGACGCTGACCAGCCCGTCACCCTCCATGAAATCGGAGCCGGTGTTTCCGAAAGCGACGCTCAGCCCATTGCCGGCGATAATGCCGTCACGATCGCCGTTGGCGAAGAGCACGCTTATGGTGGACGCGCCACCCTGGCCGTCGATTGCGTCGTTGCCCGGACCGCTAAAGACCACGTCCAGGTTGGGTACTGATGCCCCGTCTCCGCCTTTGATGTCGTCGTCGTCCGGGCCGCCAAAGAGCACGTCCACGACCGCGGCGCCTCCCCGTACGATGTCCTTCCCTCGCCCCGCGAATGCAAGGTTGAGCGTACCGTTGCCAGTTCCAATGGTGTCAATGCCGGGACCGCCGAAGGCCACGTCCACGCCCAGCAGCTCGTTCTCAACGCTGCAGTACGGGTCGGTGATGCAACAGAGGTCATCTTGTGCGCAGTTGACGATGGTGTCGTCGCCCAGGCCGCCGAAGCAGATGTCCAATAGGCCGTCGCCGGCCTCGATCCAGTCGCCGCACGGGCCGCCGAAGAGCACGTCAATTTCGGTCAACAGCCCGGCGCTGCGAATGGTGTCGATCCCGTCGCCGGCAAAGGCGATGTTGCCGAAGATGACCGGCGGCGAACCGTTGATCCAAACCGCTCCTCCATCACCCAGTCCAAGCGTATCGTCGCCCTGACGCGCGAAGACCAAATCGATGCCACTGCCGGTGTCGATGGTGTCGCCGCCGTCGGCGCCGAACACTACGTCGATCCCGCCACCCAGTTCGATCCCGGCGGGGACAGGATAGGTAAGCGAATCGTCGGCGCCGAAAACGACGTCGTCACCCGTCCCCGCGAAAACGGCATTGCCGAAATTCACGACCACGCCGCCGGACGAGATGTCGATCTTGGAACCCGGTCCGGCGTGGACTTCGTCGTCGCCGGTGCCGGCGAAGATCAGGTCGATACCGTGTTTGGCCGGGACTCCGGGCGGCATGGTCACGTCGCCGTGGATTTCGTCCGGGCCGTCCCCGGCGAAGATCAGATCGCCGAAAACGAAATCAACCGACGACCCGGGTTGCCCGATTTGGACAACGCCGCCGCCGCCGCCGAAGATGACATCGCCCTTGGGGCCGCCGAAAATCACGTCGATGTCTCCATCGTCGGAATCGCCGGAAGCGGTGGGGGCGTTGCCGTGCAACTCGTCCGCGCCGTCCATGCCGAAAAGGAAGTCGCCGAAGTCGAGTTTGAATGTCCCGGCTTGGTTTTCGAACAAGTTTCCCTGGCCACTCTGAATGAGATCCCCACCGTCGCCGCCGAAGGAGAAATCGATGCCGGCGGTGGTATGGATTTCGTCGCGGTAGTCGCCGGGTCCGCCAAACGAGACGTTGCCGATCAGGATTACATAATCGTCGATGGTCAGCAGACCGCCTTCGAAGCCGTTGAGGATGTCCATGCCCTCGCCGCCGAAGCTCAGGTCGAGGTCCTGCTGACCGGACTGACTGGGATTGGAAACCGGATCATCGCCGTTCAGCACGTCATCACCCTCGCCGCCGAACAACAGGTCGCCCAATTCAAGCTCGAAACTGCCGCCGAACAGTTCCAGGGTGAACCCGTTGCCCGCGGTGATGGTATCGTTGCCGTCGCCGCCGAGGAGCACGTCGAAGCCTTCCGCACTGGTGATGATGTCGTTGTCGGCCTGGCCGAGGATGACGTTGCCCAGCATCATGTCAAAATCACCGATGGTCAGGATTCCGCCGTTCCCACCGTTCAGTGTGTCTCCTTGAGCGCCGCCGAGCATTACGTCGATGCCGTTGTCCTGGGTCGGCGGGTCGGCGGTGCCGCGCATGGTGTCCACGTCGTTCCCGCCGATCAGCACGTTGCCCAGCTCGATGGAGAAGGTGCCGATCTCAACCGTTTGCCCCGGCCCGCCGTACATCACGTCCTGCCCATTGCCGCCGATGAGCACGTCGATGCAATCGTCGCCGTTGATGGTGTCGTGCCCGGATTCGTTCAACGGAAAGATCGACAAGTCGCCGATGAGCAGGTCGATGCCCGCCCCGCCGTTCAGAAGGTCGTCGCCGTTGTCGCCGATCAGGATGTCGATGTAGTTGCCGCCGTCGAGTTCGTCGTCGTCGCCCAGGCCGACGAGAAGGTCCAGCCCGTCCTCGCCGAAGAAGGTATCCACCCCGGGTCCGCCGATCATGAGATCGGGGCCCTTGCCGCCGTGGAGACCGTTGACGCCCGGACCGCCGAAAACCAGGGCCGACCCATCGCCGGCGAATAACTGATCGTCGCCGGGCCCGCCGATGATCAGGTCGAGGCCGCCACCGCCGCGAATCACGTCGTTGCAGCGCGTGCCCACCAGCACGTTGGCCCCGGGGCCGCCGGTGATGGTGATTGCAACGTCGGCACAGGAGTATCGCCCGCCCCTTCCTGTCTCGGCCATGCCGAGTTCCAGGACGGCCCGCGCCGTGGTCATGATCTGTTGGAGCTCCTGGACGAGCAGTGCCGCCTCAGCCGTCATTTCGCCGGCTTTGTCGTCGATTTTCGCCGTCACTTCGTTCGAAAACGTCTCTTCGGCGCCCTCGAATTGGTCTTCGACACCGGTAATTAGCGCGTCGGCCGCGCTCCATATTTCGGCCTCAAGCTGCATGGCAAAGGTTTCGGCGGCGTCGACGAACATTTCCCCGGCGCCTACCAGGGCATCACCCTCGGCCTCCAAACCGTCGGCTAGTGCCTCGTAGGTCTCGGCGAGGGTCTCAAGAGGCGGATTGGCGACGGCCTCGGCATCCTTGGCCAGCCGATCGGCCTCGCACTCGCAGAGGTCGCCCAGCGCTTCGAATTCTTCGATCAGCCGTTCCATGCATTCGACGATGGCTTCAATGTCCGGGCAGACGTCCGGGA
Source organism: Phycisphaerales bacterium (assembly GCA_013140575.1). Taxonomy (GTDB): domain Bacteria; phylum Planctomycetota; class Phycisphaerae; order UBA1845; family UBA1845; genus JABFSN01. Next base: position 22,639 of record JABFSN010000191.1, read on the forward strand.
ATTCGATTCCCGGCGTTTCGACCGGCTCGTTGAGGTCGCAGTCGAAGAGTGGTCCCGGTGGCGGGGGCGGTAGCAGCGGTTCGATCTGATCGGCGAGGTCCAGTATCTGCGCACTGAGATGCAGGGCGGCCGCGTTGTTCAGACCGGTGCAGGGACTGTCCAGCCCGGATTGCAAATCGTCGGCGCGAACGTGCAACGCGTCGGCCGCGGCGGCCAGGGCGTAAGCGCCGTCCGGGCCGTCGACGAGGTCGGCTTGCAATTCGTCCTTGAAGTTCATTACGCTGGTTGCCAACCCCGTATTCGCGTCCTGGATGAAATTCGCGGAATCGGTGATCAGCCCGTCGCGGATGGCGACCACATCATCGGCCACGGGGACGATCAGCGTGTCGTTGAATTCCTGAACGAAGTCTGCGGCGGGCAGAACGAACTCAGTGCGCGTCTCGGCCAGCAGAGTGACGGCGTTGGAGATCATGTCGTCGTTGCCGGCCCCCAAGTCTCCGGTCGCCCCCATCATCGCGACCAGCGCGCCCACGTGATCGGTCAGCTCGCGGGCGCTCTGCAGCGTGTCCAGCAAATCAAGCACCTGCGGCACGGACAGTTGGCCCGTCGCGCCGAGGACGACGTCGACACCGCCGCCCGTGTCGATGTCCAGCGATCGGATTCCCGCGATCGGTCCGTTGGCGTCGTCGAGAACGATCAGGTCATCGCCTTCGCCGCCGTCCACACGGATGGAATCGAACTCGCCCAGACTGACCTGAAAACCGGGGCGGGTCCCGCCGACCGGTGCGAAGACCTCCAACGTGTCGGAATCGCCCTCTTTCAAGGCGAGACGAATGCTGTTGAAGCCCGCCGTGCCGGTAATGTTCAACTCCCGATTTCGGTTTGGTAATGCCGCGTCTGTGTCCACGCCGTCGACCGTTACCCGGATCGCATCGACTTCGGCTCCGCCCGGTTCCGCCGACGTGTCCCATGTTTCCGATTCGCGTTCATCGAACACGACGTCCGAGACCGGTCCGTCCGACTTATCCGCGAGCAGACCGTGCAACCGCCCGTTTGCCTTCACCCGGGCGAGCGGGTCTTCCGCCCGCCATTCGACGGCGGAAGTCTGCACGCCCGGTCCGCCCGGCCGGATCTTGCACCCGCCGGAGTCGCAATCGTTGGCGGGATCAAACGTCCCGGGGGCTTGAGCGCAGCAGGCGGCGCTGGTCTGGACGCAGTTGGCGCCGATGTGGCAGGCGCTGGTTGCGCCGCAGGTGGAATTTGCCGTGAAGTGTTGGTTCGCGCCCTGGCAACACTCCTCGCTGGTGTCGATGCACGTGGAATCCGCCATGCAGCAGGCACCCGGCGGCGTACACTGCGAACCCGCCTGAACCGTGCCGCCGCCCTCGGTACAACAGTCGGTGGTGGACTCGATGCAGGAACCGTCGCTGGCGCAACACGCTTGCGTGTTTGCGCACGTGGCGCTGGACGTGAATGTCCCGCTACAACACTCCGCGGTGGTGACCAGGCAATTGCCGGTGCCCGTACAACACGTGCCCATCTCCGTCGTGCATGGCTCGTCGATCGGGCACCACACGCGAGGGGTGAATACATCGTCAGGATTGACACAGCCGTCATATTCGGTCGCTTCGCAAGCGCCGTCGGCCCGGCAGCATCGCCCCAGTTTGCAACTGTCGATCGTGCCGTCGACGTCGAGATCCAAACCGTTATCCGCCATGATATCATCTTCGTCCGGCATGTCGTTACAATTGCAATCCGGCGTCACCCGCACGAAAAAAATGTTCTGCTCATAATCGCGCGACAGATGGTTGGCGTTGCAAGAGTTCGGATCCATGGGGGAACCCAGAATATCAAACGTGGCGGCGTAAGCCAGGTTGCCGCCGCCGTTGTCCGAGACCATGTGATAATAGTCGCCGAGCTTCCGGCCCGCCGCTTGGGCAGGGTTGCTTGCGTCGCCGGGATATAAACTCGGATGAATGAGATCACATGAACGGCCATGTGGAAATAGAGGTGTCACTTCTTCATTAGGGGACCATGTGCGACCACCGTCAAAGGAATGGGAGTAGAATAACTGTGAATGTGTCGGGAATCTCGGACCATTTGTTGTGTTGGTCGGTGCGTTTCGCGAATCGTTCCATACAATATCTATTCTACCGTTGGGCGCCACCGACATGGTGGCAAACCACTGCCAGGCCTTACCCGAAGAAAGCTGGGTATCGTCGTTGATCTTCTGCCATGGCTCCCAAGCTACTTTGCGGTCGGGATCGTTGAGATCGCGGGTACCGCGCAGGAAATGGACGTCCAACGGTTCATTGTTGCGGGGCCAATCAGGCGGGTTGACTGATCCGGCGACATACACCTCATCGTCATGCCCCGGGGAGCGATTTGTTGCCACCCACACCTGTCCCGCCAAGCCGGCAGGGTTCACAAGATTGGATGAGACAAAAAAGGGCTCTTTCGGGGGATCATAAACGGAGGAACCTCCCAGTTCTATCTCCTGCGGGACGAACGTAGGTGTGACCGCGTCGGACTTGGCGTTTGTCGACTTCACCACATAATGGTCATCCGCCAGATTCCAGGAAAAAGGCCCGAAACGCCGCCACACGGCGCCAACGATGTAAAGAGTCCCGGTGGAATCGACGTCCATCGTAACCGGATATAGCTCTTCTCGGGTTTCCGTGATGGCGGCAAAGAGGTCTGGGAATGTGTAGGAACTGCCGTTCATCTCGGACCGAGTGAAGTCCATACAGTCGCACTCCGGGAGATAGCATGAACTGTGTTTGTGCCAGGCTACATAGATGTTGTCTCCCGCGGCGGCGGCGGGGTCGACCGCCAGCCACTGTTTATCTCCACCCCATGCCAAAACGGATTGCACGCCCCAGTCGGCGCCACCGTTGCCCGATTTAAAAATGTCGACAAGAAAACTCCCCGCGGCCGACGCCCAGCAACCGCCGCTCGGCGCTTGATGTGACCCGTCCAGAAGGCTGGAATAATAGAAGTTGCCGTCTTTGTCCGAGGCCAATACCGGATCACCACGCGAATCAGGATTCAATTCGTCGATGGCCACGGGATAACCGAGCTGATCGCGAAGGGTGACATTGGTGCCGACGGTTGGGTTGTACCAGTTCTTTCCGCCGTCATTACTGAATGCAACGCCCGCCTGCACACAACTACCGTCACCGGCGTTTGGGAAATCATTCCAACCGATGGCCATTCGGCGCAGGCCTGGGCCGTGCTCCCTGGGATCCACGGCGATGGACGGTTCATTGGCGGCGTCGCCGAGGATATTGTAGACATCGTTGGGAGCCGGGCTGGTTCGGTGTATGTTGACCTGAACACTTTGAAACCGCTGATTATGCAGCGGGATATCGATCGCGTAGTAAGAGCTTGCCAGCGGCAGGGGCGTCACGCAACCGCCGGCCGGTAACTCCAATCGTCCGTTCGACGGCGCTTGCGATGGCCGCACCTTCGCTGGGTCGGCGGCGGTTCGTTGGTTCATCGACTTGGGAGGAAACTCGCCCGGGGGATTGTCGGCCGCGGCCCATGCGGCGATGCCGACGGTCAGCGACGCGAGTACCAACACCAGAGCGAAGATTGAAACGCGACGTGCGACTACCATGTGCGGTTCCCTTCTCGATCGGATTTGACATTCAAGGCCGGCAGTCCCTTACAACCCGGTCACAAACGGCTTTGCAGCCGTGAACATGGATTCGGTAGGGGCGCAGCGCCGCAGCGGGATACCCACGCCTGGCCCGGCGTAGAATTCATCCGCTACGGCGGCAAACAGTCGGTCCTTCGTAACGGCGTGGGCGCGACGGTGTTGGCGTGAAGGACGGTTTTCGATAATCCGGTTCGCGCGCGATTCCCATTGGCGCTCTCCAACCACAGACTTGCCATATCAGGGCCGCGATTGACGCACGCGAACCTGAATCGATACGTTGAGATGATGCGTTCGGCACGACTATACCGACGACGGGGATTTGTCAACGACAATTCCGAATAGCGCGAGCCCGAGGATTCCGCATCCGTTGAGGTTCACTCGTAACCCGATGCGAAATCACTATCGCAATGGTCCGCCGCGAGCTCATCGACGTTGCCCGGCCGGGAGGGCGGCCCCTTCGTCTAACCTTTGATTCGGACAGCGGTTCCGAGCAATCAAACCGGTTCGGAACCAAGCGGACTTTGATCATTCGCACGTGATCCAGGCACGATGAGCGTCGGTGCGAAGACGGACCCGCTCACCAGCCTGAAACCATCCCCGGAAAAAAATTGGAATCGCATATTCCCCCATTGCGGACGGGATTCGTGGCGACGATCGGCGCCGAATCTGTCACTCCCCATCTGATTCAAAACCGACCGCCGACCATCGCCAGCGACGAAGTTGGTCGCGGGCTGCCCTGTTCGATATGGGCGAGAGATATATCGAGTGCTTTGGTGATCGTCACCCTCGGCTGTTTTCGCCTGGACATGAGTCGCAGCGCACTATCAAGTCACGATCCGTCGACGGAATGCCAATGCGCAACGGTTGACGTCGTGCGCAACGGTTACCCCCGGGGAGGATTGGGGTTTCGATCGGGACACTTTTGGCCGGGGTTGACGCGCCACGAGCGGCAGTTCGGGGATGGTACTCGACGTAAGTCGCGCCCCGTTCTGGGTTTGCGGCGAGGGCTGCGCTTCACAGCGAACTGCTTGGTCACGGCGCTGCTGTTGGGGCCGGTCTTGGCCGTGGAAACCGATGGGTGGGTGGTGTCGATCTCCTTGATCTGCTGCTTGGCGCCGTCGTAGAAAGTGTAGGCGATCGTCGACGAACGCCCGTCCTGTTCCCCGCTCGATTCATATTCGGTAATCGTGGTCACCAGATCGGGGCGATCGGTAATCGTCCGGGTGTAGGCCCGCAACGTGCTGGCCGACCCACCGGTGCCCTGTTTGATGCTGACCTTGCTGGGGTATCGCCCCAAGCACCGCAGCGCCGGCGAGCTGCTGGACACGCTGACCCACCTGCTGGAGGAAACCACGGTCGCGCTCTTCGAATCGCCTGCGGATCGCGGTTCGATGAGCGCCGCGGGCGACGATTCGGCCGCGCAGCGCACTCCGCGCGAAGCACCGCCGGTCCCACCCGCAACACCGGACTCGAAGGAGGGCGTCGCAGAGTCGACCGTTCGCCGGGTCGAAGGTCCGGACTACGTCCTGACCGAGGACGCCCACACCAACACCATCATCGCCGTGGGCTCGCCCGATTTCCACGCCCAACTGGCCACGCTGCTGGACGCGCTCGACCGCCGCCGGCCGCAGGTGTTCATCGAGATGACGCTGGTGGCGGTCAGTCTTTCCGACTCCGCCGATCTGGGCATCGAACTTGAGTCCTTCGATCTGGGTGACGGCTTCGATTACCTGCTGTTCAGCAACTTCGGCCTCTCGGAGCTCGACGTGGCCACCGGTCAGCGCGTATTGGCTCCCGGCGTGGGCGCCATTCTCCGCGACGACCAGTTCGCCGACCTCAAGTTCATCACCGAGTTCCAACTGAAAAAGGCCGAACTGGCCCACTCCGACTTCCCCCCGGACGTGGAGATGTGGATGCGATGAACGCGCAAACGGCCGCATATCGGATTGACGGACGCCGGCGCGAAAAACGGCTCGTGCCGATCGATTCCACCAAGCGACCACTACGGAGTGTCGGCCTGGCATTCGGCGTCGGTCTGATTGCCGGCGGGCTCGCGGCCATTGCCATCACGCGGAACCATACACCCCCGGCCGTCGAAGCGTTTGGGTCCGGCCAGAGTGATGCACCGACCTCCGGAGCTTCGCGCCGGTCAGACCCTGCGATCGGATTGCATCCCACTGTGGATCAACTGATGGCCATGACGGATGAGGCATTGGAGCGTATCGACCCGCTGGTCATCAACCTGGCCGTCGCCCGAGGCGTCCCCGAGCTCTTCGATCTGGATGTGGCCCGGTATGTCAACACGCTCGATGCCTGGGCCGCGGAGATTCGTTTCGACACCGAACGGCACCGCTACCGCTTCGCCGCCGACCCCGAACAGTTCCACCACAGCGAGGTCGAGTATCGCATCACTTGGCTGGCGTCGGACATCAACGCCGTCTTCAAGGTTGACTACGACATCGCGGATTTCGACGCGGCCGATCCCGGCAATCTGTTCCTCAACGGCGTCATCGACCGCAAGCTCGGCACCTGCGTCTCGATGCCCATGCTCTACGTGGCGTTGGGCTGGCGCCTGGACTACGCCATCAAGCCCGTGGCCGTCCCCACCCACCTCTTCGCCCGCTGGGACGACGGCGCAAACCGGGTCAACATCGAGGCCACCGGCTACGGCGCGGACAACCCGGATTCGCTTTATGAGGGAGAGTATTTCGTCTCGGATGCGATGAAGACCCGCGGACGCCTGCTGCAATCGCTTGCGCCACGGCGAACCCTGGCCGTTCTGCTGCTGGCCCGCGCCGACTACTGGTCCCGGCACGGCGACCACGATCGCCGTCTGGCCGACGTCCTTCGCGCCAACCTGCTCTATCCCGAGTACCCACTGGCCATCATCGAATTGGAACGGGCGTGGCTGGCCCGTGGCAAGCACGATCCCTACTACGCCGATGTGCTCGAGGATTTCGATCGCGCCGTAACCCGCATCAACGAACGGTTCCTCGCGTCCCGCGGTCATCCCGTTGAAAAGCTGATCTTCGACGAAAACGGTCCCCGACGCGTGCTCGTGAACCCGATCACTGGAAACGAAACGCCCATTGAGTAGAATGAATTTGAAAGGACAACCCATGTTCCGCCAATCGTCCGAACGCTTCGGTTCCGCCTTTACGCTCGTAGCCTTCTCCCTGATCGCCCTCGCACTCCCCCACCCCGCTCAAGCCCATCGCGAGCACAACGCCCGCCACGCGCGATTCATGCAACGCGATCCTGTCTCGGAATGGGGACCCCCGGCAGGGCTTCTGCTTGCCGAATCCAACTCATATGCCTACACCAAGAGCAACCCAATGACGTATGTCGATTCCGAAGGCCTTAAGGCCGTCGCCAACCCCAATGGGGGGGGTGGCCTCATAGCTCTCACTCACTACGGAAAGTACTGTGGTCCGTTCAATCCCTCGACCGAATTGCCGACGAATAATAATTGTCCGGATGATTGCCTTGATTCTGCATGCTGTTTCCACGACGATTGCTACGACAACCCCGACGCGCTCTCCATCGCGCTGCACCTTCTCGGACTCAAGTTCGATCCCAACAAGCGCACATGTGATCGCGAGTTCTGTAAACGAGCGCAGTGTGCATTATTTCGGTCGGGTGGCAATTACTCTCTGCACGGCTATCTATACGGCGGCGGAATTTTCGGCGTTTTCAGATGTTACGAACGGTATCCATTAGTTATGCTTTTTGGGCACTGCTCCAAATACAAGTGCGAAAACATCCCGCCTGAGGGCGTCCAAACTGACCCGCCGTCACACTGTAGGTGGCCATGCGGGAACATGTCTCCCCTCGAATGAGGGGTAGTGAAGTGTTGCAACATCAGCACCTACTAAATAGGTCCACTTGAAAAGGAAACTGGCTTGCCTCCAAGATACCGGGAGTCATAGGAACCCGGATATCCTGGAGGCGGAGCCATGGAAGGCAGTGTCTCGCGGGGGCCGGCTGGCCGCAAGAG
>JABFSN010000063.1 GCA_013140575.1 Phycisphaerales bacterium
CGCCTTCCCCCCAACCGCCGCGCCGGACATAAGGGGACCCCCCTCCGTCTCTCTCTGTGAACGCCTGTGCTGGCATTTCTGGAAAGTAGCTGCGCTGGCAACGCAGGCTGATGCGCTGGGTGTGACGGCGTCGCGCCCACAAAGGGCGACGCGGTTGTCATGGTATGTCAACTCGTGAATCGGCCGAACGCGAAAGCGAAGTCACGCAACTCGCCGTACCGTTACTCGCCCTGTTCAAGACCCAGCCACGCTCGAACGCGGTTCCGCCAGCTTGCCCGCCACGCTCCCTCCGCCGAAATCGGGAATCGCCGAAGGAGGCATTTGACTGCGACGTAGAGTTCCTCCGCGTCCATATAGCGACTTGTCGGGTCGAACGCGACGGCTCGGCTGAGAATCCGTGAAAGACGTAGTCGAAAGTCAAAATTCCACGGGTCGGCAACCCCCAGCAATTCGTAAATGCTGAGGCGGTCGACGATGACGGGAACATGGTCCCGCTGCCGGACGGCTCGACGATCGGTAAACAGTTCTATCCCGATCAGCCCGAGCGCGAACACATCGGATTGCGCTGTGGCGCCCTTGCCAGGGTCGCGGATTTGCTCCGGGCTGGCATAGGCCGGTGTCGCGCCCACTATTCCCTCGCCGTCCTTCACGAATTCCGCGTAGGACCGGTCGGCCTGCGCCACGCCGAAGTCCAACAGAAAAGGTCGGCCCCGGGAATCGACGACGGTGTTCTCTGGCTTGAGGTCGCAATGAAACGTGTTGTTCCGGTGGGCATACGCGACGGCATTACAAGTCTTGGAAAACAGAGCCAGCCGGTCGCGGATCGAAAGGCCGTGGTCACGGGCGTGTATGGTGATGGGTACACCCTTCACGAACTCCATGACGAAATAGGGCCGGCCGCCAAAAGCTTTTCCACGCATGTCGGCATAGACGATTCGAGCGATGCACGGGTGCCGAAGGGTGCGGAGGCGTCGCACTTCGAGCCGAAACGCGGCCAATCCCGCTGCGTTCTTCATACGCGGCCGAATGACCTTCACGGCGAACGACCGACCCGAAACCATCTGGACGGCACGGTACACGACCCCCATGCTCCCCCGTCCGATTTCCTCCACCACATCGTATTGATCGAGCCGAAAGGGCAATGCCGGCTCTGAGTCGTCGTGTTCATCCGGCTGCAAGGACGCTCCGGCGGGCATCGGTGCGCTCGATCTCACCAGAGTAAATCCGAGTCCGCGCGGCTGGTGTTCCTCGCTTCGTGCGACGAAATCGTAATGCGGGAGCAACGTATCCACGGTTTCGCGCAAACCGCGATCCCCGACGCACATTTCGGAAATGAAGCGTTCCCGTTCGACACCGACCCGTCGCACGGCCTCATCGAGGATTCCCTCCAATTGCTCGATTGATTCAGCGGACACGGACGTCGACCCCCAGCAGTTTCGCGCGAAGTATCGCACGGGCGATGTTCCATCGCTTCTCCACGGTGTTACGACTCACATGTGCGGCTTCCGCCACCTCATCCCAGGTCATGTTTCCGAAGAATCGAAAAACCACGACGGCCTTGGCTTTCGGCGCCAACTTCTCAACCTCGTTGAGTCCGTCCTCGAGCGCCAGCAAGTCGACGGTCATGTCCACAAAGTTTACGGTGATCGCTTGTTCCGCCACTTGTGGCGAATCGAACGGCAGCCGTTTTCGGCTTGACACCGGCGCATTCGCGTTCGCGTCGGCGTTCGCTCGCCCTTCCGGTTTTTCGGAGGCGGCTCTGCCGTTGCTTGCGATGTAGCGTCCGCCACGCTTGGCCGATTCGCGGGCACGACAATGGCTGATAAGGACGTTGTGGATGGACCTTGTAGCGAGCGCTTTGAACTCGGGAGTGTCCGGGCTGACCGCGTACCCCTTTCGAACCAGCTTGATCAGGGCATCGTGCACGAGGTCGGTCGCCTGAACGGTCAGCCCGCTCGGAAACCGATGCAGAAACCCGTCGGCCGTCTTCCGAAGCGCCCGATAAACCGCGGTTCGTAGTTCATTACCACCGATCCAACCCGCGTTCGCATCCATAACACGCCTCCTGACTCGTCCACGGTCCGGAATTCGGAAATTGAAAAACAGCCTGGGGGAAGGATGCCGCCAAATGCGTTGAAGAATACAGAGCCGGTGATTCCAACTCCGCAAGTGGGCATGATGGGAGATCATAGGATCCAATAATCCGGCCGGTCAAGCCGAATATTGGAAGTGCTGGCGAAAGTGAGAACCTTCTGGGCAATCACGGTGGGTTGGTGGTCGGTGCCGTTAAGCCGTAGGCCCCATCCCGTGGGTCGCGGACGCTTTCTCGAACTTGGAATTGGTCTTGTGTCAAGAAAGGAGTCGGAACATGAATCGAGAATCCGTTGTGGTGTTGATGTGCCTTGCCTGCGGCGTAAGCGTCGGAGAGATTTGCGGTGCTGCCCCGCCTTCCACCCAGCGAGTCGTAGTACAAACGGACGACGAACTGGGCAACGGCGACAGCGACCTGTACGCGGCAGTCGAACCCCTGTTCCGCTTCATGGAAGCGGAGTCCAGTACGGAGACGGCCATGTGCCATGGCGCCTTCTACGACCTGGCAAGCGAACTTGATGCCTCGCCGATCGATGATGGAGAGGAAGGCGAGGGAAATCTCATTGACGGGAGGGAGTACTCGTACCACGTTGGATATGCTCCCGATGTTACCGGCGAACTTGACCTGCTGGTCACGATTGATGATGGGCAATTGGTCCACTTCATGTTTGGGACGATCAACTCGGAATCTGGCGATCAAACTCTCAATGTCCACATCGTTACTGATTTCGTGGACTGGCGTTTGATCGAATTTATGCCGGGCTTGGTCGCTGCGGGGATCCAAGCCGCATCCGGGGAGCAGAACTGGTCTGTGGGGGCAATGATGGCGGGCCAAGTGCCAGGCGGCACGGGAGGTGTCGTACCCGTGCTGTCGCCGTCGGATACACCAAACATGTTCTGTTTTGCCTTTCAACACCTGACCAGACCCGACTGTGTTCGGGTCGTCTGCGTCTGTCGGGGCGTTCAGAATCCGTGCGTCGATACGAAGTGGCTTTGCGGCATGCAGCCAGCGGTTCCGTAGAGAGTGAGGGACGGGTGTGTTTTGTAAAGGGGACGGGCGGGGCGGAGTGGTCTCCATCCATCGCAACGCGATGGATGGAGGCTCGACGAGCGTCGGCACAGGGTCGGATGATTCAAGTGTCGACCATCACGGAATCTGCAGAGACCACATGACTGGGAACCGGCAGAGAGTTAGTCCTGATTCCGAGATGACCGCGTGAATCGCCTGCTGTATCGATTGAGTCGATGGGAATATGCCGGATCCACGACGAACGTCGTTACCTAGCGCCTTCGTCCGGTGCGTCTACGACTTCCAACCTTTCGGGCATCGCCCGAGTTGCGGCTTCGTCTCGACCAGCGTCGAAGCCGGATTTTGGGCTGTCGAGGCTGTCGTGACGAAGATGGGTGTCGCCGACGGGTTCTGACGGGGTCCCGACAACCCTCGTTCACGACGCTTTGCAGTGTTTGTTTTCGTCAGCTAACCTGCCGGCACCCATGATGGATTTCGACACGACAGTCAAGATGGCGGTCTATCGAATCGTCGCCGAATCGGCGCGGATGCCGGATGCGGGGGAGGTGGCACGCGAGATTGGCGCGCCGTTGACCGACGTAATTGCGGCGTTTGGACGACTGCACCAGAAGCGCCTGCTGGTGCCGGAACCCGGCGACCCCGCGCGGGTGCGGATGGCCCCGCCGTTTTCGGGGGTGGAGACGCCGTTTCTGGTTCGAGCGAACGGGAAGGGCTACTACGCCAATTGCGTGTGGGATGCGCTGGGAGTCGCGGCCGCACTGCACGCCGACGCGGTCGTCGAGGCCTCCGACGGGCACACCGGCGAGCCGATGCGCATGGAAGTGCGAAATGGCGCGATGGTTCGGACAGAAGTTCGTGACCGCACCCCGATTCCGGCGGACGTGCGCGACAGCGGGCCGGTTCCGGCCGACGTTTGCGACGGCGGACCGGTTCCAGTGCAAATCCGCGACGGCGCACTGGTTCCGATGAACACGCACGACGAGGCCCCCGTGACGATCGAGGTGCGCGACGGCACCGCCGTGCCGATTGAGGTGCGGCGCGCCACCCCCGTGACGATGGAAGTGCGTGACGGCGCCGCCCTGCCGATGGGGAGCGCCCCTGTGCCGATGCAGGGCGTCGCCCATTTCGCGGTCCCCGCGGCCCGGTGGTGGGCGGACATCATCTTCACCTGAGCGACCATGCTGCTCTTCCGGTCGGAAGAGACGGTGAAGGCCTGGTGCGCGGCCCGCGGCCTGCCGGTGCGGCCGCTGATCCAGCTCGACCAACTGTGGTTTCTGGCCCGAGCCTGGTACGAAAACCGCCTGACCGTCGACTCCCGCCGCCCCGGACCCGACGAAATGACCACCATCTTTGCCCGCATCGGCCTGACCGGCCCGTTCTGGGATCCAAAATCGGACCGGTGGTGATCGCGGAATTCGGGAATCGGCCAGCCTCGTGCACAGGAAGAGCTTAATCCACAGATTTCACAGATTCGCACAGATTGCAGAACGCGCACCGCCCGGCTTGCTCGCTTCTCTGTGGTCCTCTGTGCCCTCTGTGGATTCACTTGTTTCGCCTTTCGCCTCTGCCCTTCGTGCCTCCACAACGCTCCCGCCTTGGTCGCGTATCGCCCCGTGCCTTCTTCAAACAAACCCCGTCCGCTCCGCGAACTGCCGGTACCCGTACGCCGGCCGGTACCGCGCCCGCACCCCGTACAAAAACTTCTCCCGCGTGAATCCCTCCTCGCTGCTCTACGTCAGCGACGTGAACTCCGCCGGCTCGCGATCCTGGAAAATAACCCCCTGGCGGGGGGGCGGTTTGGGGAATGGTGGTTGCGGAAGCGCGGATCCGTCGCGGTGGCCGGATTGAGGCCGAAGGCCTCCACGTCCGTAGCCGGGGGTCAAGCGCAGCGCGACCCCCGGACGGGGAACGTGAAAATAGATTCCACCCCGAAGGGGTGATCGTCATTACGACGACCCCGTCGGGGTCGGATTCCCCGCGGGCGGGGTTCCGGGGGTGTCGGCCGCTCCCGCGACCTCCACCCCCGGCTACGAACGAACAGGCCTTCGGCCTGAAGGGACGCACCACCGGGGCACTAGAGGTGATTGTCGGCACGACGAAGGCGGGTGCCCCACCCCGTCCCAGGGGTGGGGGACCGATCTCCCGGCGACCGGGCCACGCCGACTCGGAGTCCTTGCGATCCGGCGACGGAATCGCTTCATCATTGACGAACAAGCCCTTCCCCGGCCGGGTCCGTAAATCGCCTCGTCACGACCACGCCGATACGTCCGTCCCCCACCCCTGGGACGGGGTGGGGCACCCGGCGAAAGGTCCGAAGGGGGCAGGGCGGTGCGGGCGGTCGCGGCGGGTGAAACCAGCCATTCCTGATTACCCAGTTGACGTATTGCCGTAACGTCATTACTATTGGTGCCGTAACGGCAATCATGTTGCCGATGCGGAGAATTAGATTGAAACTGAAAAAAGTGCATGTCGTTTTGGGGGCTTTAGCCTCGTTGGTGGCGATTGTTGCGTTTGTTCGGGAAATGATGGCGAGTGACACCGCTAAATGGGTTCCCGCCATCATCTACACGTCCGACGGTCACCCCGCACCGGGTTATCGACTCAGGATGCCTGACGGGACGCATACCAGCGCTACAAACGGGCGGGGCGAAACATGGGTCCCGGCGGAGTTTAGCGGCGCGAACGGGATGATCATACGGTCAGCGGATTGGTGCGAGATGCAACCGTGTCAGCTTGTTCCTTCGAGAGGGGGCACTCTTATCCGCCTGACGCTTTCGTCCCAGTTAGATAGGTTGCCGTGAATGAAAGAAGTACCACTCAGCACCAGACTAAGAGAAGCTCTTGCCGTCCGCGGTTGGTCCCAGGCGGAACTCGCTGTGCGGTCAAGACTGTCGCCGAGTTTCGTTTCCCGTCTCATTAGGGGTGAACAAGGAGAACGCATTTCGAATGACAGCTTGAAAGCCCTCGCAAATGCCCTGAGCCTCTCGGTTGCTGAGCTCCATGGAGCGGTCGTTCTAGAAACGGCGACTTTGTCGCCCGAACTGATTCAGTGGGCCAAATCGTCTGAGCATGTTTCGCTCGCGGTTGTCTTCACGGACGTCATCGGCAGCACGAAGCTGAACAACGATCTCGGCGATTCTGAATGGGACCAAATCCGTACGACTCACTTCCGGCGGGCGGAGGGGTTGGTCGGTTCGCAGCGCGGCTTCCTGGTCAAGACCATCGGCGACGCGGTGATGGTGGTCTTCCCGAACTCGGTCAATGCCGTTTTATACGCCATGGACCTCGAGCGAAACACCGGCGACGAACGAATTCGCATTCGCGCCGGCGTTCATCTCGGCGTGATTGAGTGGAATAAGCCCGATTTCTTCGGGAATACCCTCAATATTGCGGCTCGGATTTGCGGTAAGGCAACCCACGGCGGTGTCTGGATTTCCGATCAGGTGATGCACGATCTGATTGCCGACAATCCCGAATGGCGAGGGCGTTGGACTTGTCATGCTAATGCGGCGCTGTCCGGCTCTAAGCAAAAGCTGTTTCGTCTTTGGTCGATTCCGCCGTCACGCGGAGGAGGGGGCGGCGCGCATGTGGCTGAGTATTCGGTTGCTGCGATCACTGCAGTGGCCGCCGCGCCGCCGGTGCGCGGTTCGCACCATCAACAG
>JABFSN010000105.1 GCA_013140575.1 Phycisphaerales bacterium
CCGTGGAGTCGCTCGTCCGCGGACAGACCACTCCCGCCCGCGGACGAGCGACTCCACGGAGCGGTCGGGCTGCTCCGAGGAGCGGACGAGTCATTCCCGCGGCCGCGCGGTTGGACGATTACGTCAGCACGGACGGACGGTCGGCGGCGACGGCGGACAGGGGCGCGCGCGTCGGCAAATCGGCGGTATCGGTTCGGATGGGCCGCCCGGCCGTCGGTGGGCGCGACGGTGGTTCGTGGACAGTCGAGCGCAGGGGCTTCCCAGCGACGTCGTCGCCGGCGTTGTCGGGGACGGTTGATCGGGTTGCCGTTTCGGGCACCGGCAGACCGGCGAAGACCATGGCCGCGCGGTCCAAGGCGACGAACATGGAATAGCTAGCGCGAGAATCACTTCGCGCACGCTGGATGCACCCAAGGCGGAAGCGTCTTGGCGCGGGAAACTCCGCGAAACAGGTACCTACGCCGTCGCGTCCCACCCGAAAAACGAGGCTCGTCGAGCCCTTATAGCGTATCCCAGAAACCCCCTCACCCTGCCCTTCACCCTCCCTCCTCGGTCGGGTTCAGCCCCCGAGTACGGGGGAGAGGGAAATAACGACGGGGTCGATTTTGAAATAGGCTCTTATGGTCCCGCCGGGCAATTGCAGGTGTTCGTGCCCGAGAAGGCGTCGAGCACGGCCAGGATATCGAATATGTCGATGATCCCGTCGCCGTCCGGACACGGGGCCAGTTCGACGTCGGTCATGGGGCAGGTAGTGAATACGCCCGCAAACCCATCGAGCACGCACAGGATGTCGAAGATGTCGACCATGCCGTCGTGATTCACATCGCCGAAGACGTTGGCCGTGTTGGTGCACGCCTGACCGGTGCATTGATCCCACGTACACAGGTCGCCGTCGTCGCAGTCGGCGTCGACGATGCACTCCGGACAGGCGCAGTTGGCCTGGCACTCGCCCGGACAGGCCGCGTCGTCGGCTCCGTCGCATTCCTCGTCGGGGGGATCGGTCACGCCGTCGCCGCAGGTGCAGGGGCAGCGCAATTCGAGCGTATAGGAACCGCGATCGGCGGCGCTCCAGGCGGAGAATTGAATGTAATAGGTGCTCCCCGGCGTCAGGCCGCCGAGGCAGATGTCGCCCAGGAACGGCGCGGAGCATAGGAAATCGTCCTCGCTGCAGCCGATTTCGACGAGCGCGCCACAGGACCCGGCGTAGACGGCAAAGGTTGAATCGATCATCGCGCTGGCGCATGAGAACAGCCGAGCCGACGTGGCCGCCGCGGTGAACTTGAACCAGAGCGTGCCCGAGTGATTGGACCCCGACCCGCATGAATAGGAGGGGCTGGGCGAGTTGCTGAACGCCGAATTGTCGAAGCTTAGTACGCTGCCGCAGGGGATGGGGTCGGCCCGGTCGCAGACGGTGTTGAACAGGCAGTTGCCGGGGCAGGCGTCGCCGTCTTCGGTGTTGCCGTCGTCGCACTCCTCGGTTTCGGGGCACAGAACATTGTCGCCGCAGGTGGAGCCGGCGCCGGGGCCGGTGCAGGTGGGGTTGCAGGAGCCGCAGGCGTCGGCGAAGCCGTCGTCGCAGAATTCAGAACCGAGAACCAGGCCGTCGCCGCAGATGGCGGTGCAGACGCTGGGTTCGCCGGTGCAGTTAAAGCCCACTTCCAACAGACAAGCAGACGAGCAGCCGTCCCCGTTGTCGCCGTCGCCGTCGTCACAGAGCTCCAGCCCCTCGATAGCGCCGTCTCCGCAGATGGTGGCCGGCACGACCATCCACGCGCCGCGGCCCATGGTGCTGGCGGCGAGGATGTCGTCGGCGGGGTCGTAGTCGAGGTCGTAGACGATGGCGTTGGGCAGGTTGGTTCCGGCTTCGTTCCATGTTCCCAAGGTGTCGGTGTTGGACACGAACACGCCGCGGTCGGCGCCGACCACGACGTAGTTGTTCGCGCCGATACCGATCAGCTGGGTGTTGCGCATGAATTCAATGGCGTAGTGTTCACCGACGTCGACGAGATCGCCGGTGATGTTGGACCATGTCGCGCCCGCGTCGGTCGTGCGCCAGACGCTTTCGGCGTTGTCGACCACGTAGGCCTTCATCCAGTCGATCGGGTCGAGCACGATGTCCATGACGAACGCACCGGCGTAGGCCGTCGCCACCAGTGGGGCCGGCGCGGCGGCGGTTCGCACGCGCACGGACGCTCCCGAGCCGATGTACAGGACGTCGGGATTGTCGACGCCGACGGACGTACCGCCGTAGGCGATGGGGTCGGCGTTCAGGTTGTTGACGCCGATGCCCGGTCCGATTTCGCTGATGGTGTTTCCCTGATCCAGCGACTCGTAGACGGAAGACGTGCCGCCGATGACCAGGCGCGTCGGGTCGATGGCGTTCAGTTCGACAGGCGTCTTAAAGGGCGCGCCGGTGGTGCCGGGAAGCAACGGTGTGCCGCCGCCGACGAGAACCAGACTGGGGACGCTGATACTCAGCAACACGTTCGACGCGTTCCATGTCGATCGGCGGAAAGCCTGAAGACGCTGGGAACTGGAGTAGCGAATGGACTGGTTCAGGCCCGCGAGCGTGCGCGCATCGACGGCCACGTCGCCGCCGTCGCCCGAGGTGAAGGAATTGTCCCAAGTGGTTCCGCCGGGGGTGAGCTGGAAGGCGGTGCCCACGTCCTGATTGCCGCCGAACATGACGTTGGAGATGGTGTCGTAGGCGACGTCGTGCATTTCGGTCACCTGGAGGTTTCCGTTGATGGAGAACCAGTCGCCGGTGTTGTCGCCGGGGCTGGTGCGGCGATAGACGCCGCCGTCGTCGCTTTCAATCAGCCGGCCGAGGGCGTCGAACGCCATTTCACGCGAGTCGGCGTGGGGCGAGCTGGTGCTGGCCGTGCCGCCGGCGGGAATCGCTCCAACGGAGTCGCTATGGGTCAGATGCTCCCATTGCGGTGAAAGCGCGCCGCCGGTGGTCGCGATCGAGAAATCTCCGCGCCACAGGTTGCCGGAGAAATTGACCGCGCCGATGAAGTTCGGGAACGGGGTGTCCTGGCGATCGCCGCCGATGTAGACCGTCAAGTCGTCGGTCGGGCTTACCCGCATGGAATAGTGAATGCTGCCCTGCGAACCGGCCTCGAATATATCGCCCTCCGGGTCTTTAAACGTGGGGTTGACGCCCACGACGCGGGTCCACTGTCCGCCGCCGGTGTACGCCCCGTTGCCGGCGCTGCCGTTAAGCTGGAAGGTGTTCCCGTCGAGCACGTTCACGGTGAACAGATCATTGGCGGCCGTGTTGCCCGTGACCCCGGTGACGTTGACCCGCGTGCCGCTGGACAGACCATGCCCGAACGACAGGATGACAATGGGCGTGGTGTTGCTGGCGTCGGCGATGGGAAAACCGGCGCCGTCGGGGACGATGGGTACGTCCATCTGCGTCCAGCTACCTCCGGAGTCCAGCGACTGGAAGAGGCCCCCGTTGTCGATCTGTCCGGAATTCAGGATGGCCGCGTAGACGGCGCCGCCGCTCCCGACCGCAAGTTCGACGTTTGACGTTGTACCGCAGACGATCTTCGAGTCCATCAGGGGTGTGCTGACCTTGGCCCAGGATGCCCCGAAGTCGATGGACCTGTAGATTCCATTGCCGCCGACGTCACAGGATTCCGCGCAATCGGCCACCGTGTACAACAAGCCGGGGAACGACGGATCCGCGACGAGATCGTAGGATCGGCTGGAGGGCAGGCCGAATCCCATCCCCGAAACGCGCGTGAAGCTTGCCCCGGCATCGACGCTGCGAAAGATGCCCAGCTCCGAGCATGCGTTCGTCGGAGTGGCGTTGACGGAGACGACGATTGTAGGCGGTGCGCCGAAGAGATAGGACGCGACTCCCGAGATGTTCTTGTCCACCAGGATGCCGCCGCCGTCGAGCTGGGCCCAGCTGGCCCCGCCGTTGAAGGTGTATAGCAGCCCCGTCCGCTGCGGGCCAACCCGTCCGAAACTGCTGAAGCGGCCGATGCCCGCAACCAGCGTCTGGTGCGAGGTGTCCGACAAATCGAATTCCAATGCCCCGATCGACAGAGCTGGGAAGAAGTCGGTCAATGGGGTCCATGTGGGGCTCGCGGCCGCCGCGTTGGTCGTCTTCCACACGCCGCCGTTGACCGACCCGGCGTAGAGGGTATCCGGATCGATGGGGTGGGCGGCCAGGGTGTGCATGGCTCCGCTGACTTCGTCGTTGGGGGAGACGTTTTCGATTTGCCCGTTGATGATGGGGGCCGGTCCGGATGCGAGCCAAATGGCGCCGCCGATGGGACCCGGCGGCGGCAACAATCGCGACGTCGACGGGGACGGGGATTCGCGCCCGTCGCCGGGCGGCTCCCGAATCGGATCGGGCGCGAGGACTTGCGTCACATTCTGTTGCGCGTGTTTGTCGGCGACGGGCTTCGGCCTGCCCCGGAGGTGTGCGCGGGGGGCCTCGGCGCGCGTGCCGGCGAGTGACCCAATCAACCCGATCAACATCGCCGCGCAGAACGTCCCCATGCGTCGAGAAGCTGTCACGTGAGCCCTCCTGTAAGAATCGAACTTGAAATCCGGTGTGTCCCTCCGGCCTCGCGGTTTCGTCCGCGGAAGCCCAAACCGACCCCCGCCAGCGTAACAAGCCGGCGTTGCGATTGTCAAGCCGGAAGTGTATGATGCTCCTCTCAATTAACCGGAATCAATCGTCGCGTTCTTGCGCCGTCGCCGAACGAAAGCGCCGTAACATGCGTCTCAAACTCCTCGGGTTGTTTCACGTCGTACGGGCGTTGGCGCTGGTATTCGCGATCGGACATCAGGTGTGTTTCGGATGCGCCGCAGGCCGGTCGGGGGACATCGGGCCCACGAAGCCCGGCGCTGATTCGTTTGTGGACGGAGTGGTCGTCGATTCACCGGGAAACGCCGTTTATCTGATGAACCCCCGCGGCGGAATCGACGCGATTGAACTGCGCTCGGGAAAAACACGATGGCACACGCGGTTGGCCGAGGTTCCCCTGCTGCTGAAGGGCGAGCTTCTCCTTGCCCAGTCGCACGAGACGTGGTTCGGTGACAATGTCTTGCGCCTTGAGGTGCTGGACGTGGCCAACCCGGAGGAGACGGCGGACGCCATCCGCGTGATCCTGCCCGTGGACGTCGTCTCGCTTGTCGACCAGCGGCCGGACATGGAGTTCCGTGTTCAGGCACGTGGTCACCGCGGCGACGTGTTGGTGACGTGGAGCTTCGCCCGTCGGGATGTCCGTGGCGTCGCGCCGGATGCCAACGAGCGGCACTCGAACACCGCGCGGATGGGCACCGTTCGTCTGGACCTCGCCGGCCGCCCCGCGGAGGTGGTTTCGCCGGTCGGGCCGGCGAATATCCCGGAAGAACCGCTGCCCGAAGCCATTTCACGAAAGGTCGCGAGCGGAGAAATACCGTCCGCTCCGTGGCGGGTCGGAACCCTGCTGGTGGCGATTGATCGGTCCGCCGGCGACCCGGGACGGGTGGTGCTGAAGCGATGGTCGGCCGATTCGGGGGAGTCGCTTGAATCCGTGACGCTGTTCGAAGGTGGGATGACCCTGCGAAATCGTTCGGCCGACGGGCGGCACATTCTGGCGAGCCGACCCGCGGCGGCGGGCAGCGGTGATGGCGGCAGCTTCATCTGGTCGGTCTTCGCGCTCGAAACCGGGGCCCGTGTCGGTGAATGCCGCGGTTCGGCGCCCGGCGGTCTCAATCTGGTGGCCGACTCGACGTTGCTTCAGCTTGTCAGCCAGGGGACAACACTCGTCAACGGCAAGTGGATCGACGAGCCGCTCCGGCTGCGCGCGACCGACCTCGCGACGGGAGTCCGGTTATGGGAACGTCCCGTTCGAGATACCGCGTATCGCGGACCAAGCGTTCCGGACCGTCCGGCTCGGTGATTGCCCGGTTCCGGCGTCAAAAACTCCGCCGCGGGCGTCGTTGCGGACGTGATCGGTTGGTCCGGCGGTACCGCGGCAACACAAGCCTGGTCGGATCCCTGGATTTCGCGAAGAACCCCACTGTACAAATAAGCGCTTTGCGGGTAGGATTCGCACGGGGCTGGGGGGTGCGTTTCAAGTAAGTGGTGCGACGGAGTTCGCGTCCGTCGGACGCACATCGAAACCAACACCGACGTTATTGACCGCGGATGGGACGCCGTAGCGGTTCTTCATCGATTACGGGATTCGTTCATGACGGGTGTCAGGTCGCGGATGGTGTTGGGGCTGCTGGCGTGGCCGGTGCTGTGGGCGGTCGTCGGCTGCCCGGTGGCCGACACGGGCATGGAACCCGGCGACGAGATGACGCTGCCGGTGCCGGATGATGACACACCGCCGGCGAACATGAACGACAATTCAGCGCCCGACGAGACGGATGATGCGGATGACGATCTGACGCCGGCCGAATCCGAGCCCGGTGAATTCGACATTTCCGTGGAGGTGATCGGGCAGGGGGCGGTAGCGCCGGACGGCGGGCGGTTTGCGGGTGGATCGGGAATCGAGTTTCTGGCGACGGCGGCCGATGGCTGGCGATTCGACCGCTGGAGCGGCGACGCGTCGGGGACGGCGAATCCGCTGACGATTTCGGTTGGCGGCGACCTGTCGATCACCGTGACGTTCATTCAACAGTTTCAGTTGCGGGCGCGAGTGGTCGGGAACGGGTCGATCACGCTGGACCCACCGGGCGGCGTTTACGACGCCGGCAGCGAGGTGTCGTTGAATGCGACACCGGCGACGGGCTGGCGGTTTGTGCGGTGGGAGGG
>JABFSN010000009.1 GCA_013140575.1 Phycisphaerales bacterium
GGGTGGAGGGGGTATTGACCGGTCCGCCAAACACGCTGGTGGCGGAGTCGCCGCCGGTGCAGATCGCGTTCCGGCTTGATCTGGATGACGGTCGCGAAGAGGCCACGTTGCATGTTGACGGGCAACGGGTGGTGCTGGTCCGCGGCGTCTATTCCGAGTGCGTGACGATTAAGTTCGGACTTGCGCCAGGCGTACGGGTGTCGGGCCTGTGCCGATTCCTGCTGCGAAGCACGCGGCCGGAATTGGAATTGTATGTGACGCCAATTCAGATCGATCCGGAGCGGCCGGCGATGCCGGTCGCGTATCCGGCGGCGTACAGCATTTATTTGGCGAAAAAGCAGGGGGCGTTTGCGACGCTGGGTTTGATTGAAGATACGTCGGCATTGAATGATGGGGCGCTGGACGACGGGCAGTTTCTGGAACAGTGCGTACAGGCGGATGATGAGCGGGAGGCGATGTTTCTGGATGCGTTGCGGCGCGTGCGACGGGGTCTGTGCGTGGCGGTTTTTGACGGGACGGATCGGATACAACATATGTTCTGGCGCTATCTGGAGGCGGACCATCCGGCGAGAAATGGGTCGGATTCCGCGCATAGGAACGCGATAGAGGCGCATTACAGACGGTGTGATGATCTCGTAGGGAGAGTGGTCCGGCAGTGCGACGACGGGAAGACGCTGTTATTCGTCATCAGCGATCATGGATTCAAGTCATTCCGAAGGTGCGTGGATTTGAACAGGTGGCTGATCGACGAGGGCTACATGGTGGTCAAGGCCGATGCATCCGGCGACAAGAACCTTGTGGACGTGGACTGGTCACAGACGCGGGCGTTCGCGATCGGACTGGCGGGCATTTATTTGAATGTGAGGGATCGCGAGGCCGGCGGGATTGTGGAGCCCGGTGCTGAGGCGGATGCGTTACGCGATGCACTGTGTGAACGACTGACCGGACTAAAGGACACGAACGGTGATGTGGCCGTCAACCGCGCGTATAACGCCCGCAAGACGTATCATGGACCGTATAGCGGCGACGGGCCGGACGTTATCGTCGGGTACAGCGGCGGCTACCGGGTGTCGTGGGACACGGCCGTCGGCCGGGTTTCGGAAGTGGTGTTTACAGATAATACAAAGGCGTGGAGCGGGGACCACTGCATTGATCCGAAGCTGGTGCCGGGAGTTATGTTCTGTAATCGCAGGGTCCGGTCGGACGGGCCGCGGTTGATGGACATCGGTCCGACGGCGATGGAGATGTTCGGCGTGGCGGTGCCGGCGTCGATGGATGGACGGCCGATGGCGGTGGCGGATGGGGAGGGGCGATTTCGGGAGCAGGTCGCGGCAGCGTAATCCCGAAGCGACAAGCGAGTACGCAACAATAGACCGACCGGTTGGAAATTGACAGGATTGACAAGATTTACAAGATTTTCCAGAGGCGATGGATGCCCGGTTTGCGGCGACTGGTTCCGGGCGGCACTGTGACGGACGTGGGTTCTGTCCGTTCTGCGGGGGAACTCCCGGTTGTTACTGCGCGCTGGCCAGGAATGAAGACGATACATGTTGGGTGTGGCCCCGATCGGCCGTGTGTTTGCCCCCGCCGCCGCGACATTGCCTCGAGTCGCCGGGTCTGTTTGCCGCGGGCGACCGGACTGCTGGTGGCGTGGGCCGCGGCACTGTGCGGTCCGTCCGCGGGATGCAGCGAAGAGGAGGCGACGCACGCGATGAAGGTGATTGTATTGGGGTTTGACGGACTGGACCCGGCGTTGTGCGAAGAGCTGATGGCGGCGGGACGTCTGCCGCATCTGTCGGCGTTGGCGAGGCGCGGTTCATTCAAGAGACTGGGCACGAGCGTTCCGCCGCAGAGTCCGGTGGCGTGGTCCAATTTGATGACGGGGACGGATTCGGGGCAGCATGGCGTGTTCGATTTCATCCACCGCGATCCGACGACGGCGGCTCCGTTTTCGTCCGCGGCGGTCGAGGTGCCGCCGGAGCCGCTGCCAATCGTCGGGAGTCGAGTGGATTCCGTGCCGGCGTTCGGCTATGAATTGCCGGTCCGGCCGACGACGATCAAACCCAATCGGCATTCGCGTGCGTTTTGGGAATACCTGACCGAGGCGGGCGTGCCGGCGCACGTGTTTCGAATGCCGGCCAATTATCCGCCGACGGCGTCCGCCGGCGCGCATTTTTGTTGTCTGTCGGACATGGGGACGGTGGACGTTGTGAATTCACAGGGGGGCACTTTTTCGTATTACACCAGCGACCCGGCCGAACAGGAGAGTGGACTGACGACCGAGGGCGGCGTTCTGTACGGCGTGACGGTCCACGATGACCGCGTGGACGGTCAATGGACGGGACCGGTGAACGAATATGTCGCCGGGGCGGGAAGTCCCGAACCGGTGCGGGTGGCGTTTGTGTTGCGGCGCGATCCGTCGGAGGACGTGGTCACGGTCGAATGGCAGGACCAGACAGTCCTGTTGCGGGAAGGCGAATGGAGTGAGTGGCGGCCGGTCACGTTTGAACTGGTGCCCTACGTGACGACGCTGCGGGCGATGGTGCGGTTATACATGAAAGAGGTGCATCCGCAGGTCAAGCTGTATGTGTCGCCGTTCAATATGGATCCGCAAGAGGAGTCGTGGGAGATCGACCGGCCGAAGAACTGGAGCCGGCACGTGTCGGACGCGATTGGACGGTATTATACGCAGGGGCTTGCGGAGAATACGAAGGCGTTGTCCAATCGCATATTCACGCGCGACGAGTTTCTGCGGCAGTCGGAAATTGTGTTTCAAGAGCGTCTGCGGCTGTTCGATTTCGCGATGGGTCATTATCGCGGCGGGCTGCTGTTTTTTTATTTCGGAACGACCGATCTGGTGGGGCATATGTTCTGGGGAGCGCAACGAGCGGGGCATCCGGGGGTGACGGACGAGGAGCACCAGCGATACGGTCAGGTGATGGCGGAGCTGTATGAGCGCGTGGACGAAATCGTGGGGAGGGCGGTGGAGCGGTTTCCCGATGCGCTGTTGATGGTGGTCAGCGATCACGGGTTTTGCGATTACAGGCGATCGGTGCATTTGAATACGTGGCTGCAGCAGAACGGTTATGCGGTGATGAACAATCCGCCGGACCGCAAGGCGTCGATGAATTTCGACTTTTTGCAGACGCGGGCGTATGGGGTGGGTTTGAATGGACTGTACATCAATCTGGCCGGTCGGGAACGCATGGGAGTCGTCGATTCCGCATATCGGCAATCGGTGATCGACGAGATTACCGCGAAGCTGCTGGCGTTTCGCGATCCGAAGTCGGGCGGCGCAGTGGTGAAGACCGTCTATGACGGACGTCGGCAATACCACGGGCCGTTGCGCGACGCGGGTCCGGACCTGATCGTCGGATACATGGCCGGATATCGCGGCAGCGGCGAGTCGGCCATGGGGGCGTTTCCGAAGGCGGTGATTGAAGACAATACGGATGCCTGGGGGGCGGATCATTGCGTGGCGGCCGATCAGGTGCCGGGGGTTTTGTTTTCGAGCGAGCGAGTGCGGGTGGACGAACCCGATTTGCTGGACATAGCGCCGACGTTGTTGGCGCGGTTCGGCGTTGCAGCGCCCGGGCAAATGACTGGGCGCGATTTTCTGGGCGGGTCGTTGGCGCTGTCCATCGACGAGCATCGCAAGACGGAGATGGCATCGGTCGGCCCATTGCGCGGCAATCAAGGGAATACGATGCCGGATGGTGTGAAGTGCTATGGCCACGAAGATTAAGATCGACTCCCATTTACATGATCGCGTGCGAGCGGCGTCCGAGGCGGCAGGGTATGCGAGCGTCGAGGAATTCGTGATGCATGTGCTGGAGAAGGAAGTGTCGCGGCTGGCGGAGGCCGGGGACGACGCGGGCGTGATCGACCGGCTGAAGGGGCTGGGGTATCTCGAATAGCGTTCGTGAAGACATGGCCGGGACGGCCATGCCACCGAACATGGGCTGGAAGCCCATGCCACGACGGCCGGGCAGGGACGCCGAACATGTCGCTGATCAACGGTCTGATGACGGGCGCAATCGACCTGATGTTTGCGCCGTTCGAACGCGGATCGGGTTGGTTGTCGCTGGTCCTCGCCGCGGGCGTGCTGGCGCTGATGGGGTTGTTGGTCTATCGGTATACGTCCAATCAAGCCGCCATTCGGCGGACGAAGGCACGGATCAAGGCCGAGTTGCTGGCGATCAGACTGTTTCGCGATGAGCCGGGCGTCATCGTCGGCGCGATGTTGACGACATTGACGGGCAGCGCGGCGCTGTTGCGGTATGCGCTGGCGCCGTTGGCGGTGATGGTCGTTCCGTTCGCGCTGATTCTGGCCCAGCTGGCGATGCGCTATCAGTGGCGGCCGGTGCGGGTGGACGAGGCCGTGCTGGTGACGGCGGGCGTCGATTCAGACGTCGATCTGATGAAGAACCCGCCGCGGATTGAGAGCGGCGAGACAGTGGTTATTGACGAACCGCCGGTTCGGATTCCGGCGGAACGGCGAGTGGTGTGGCGGGTGCGCGCGAAAGCGGCGGGAATTCACGAGATCAATGTGCTGGTCGGCGGTCGCGGCGTACCCAAAACGTTGACGGTCGGCGACGGGTTTCAAGCGGTCAGCCCAAAACGCGTGCAGGCGGGGTTGTGGCACCGGGTGATGTATCCGGCCGAGGGGGCGATTCCGGCGGATGCCGCGGTCAAGTGGATTTCCATCGACTATGCGCCGCGGGAGTCGTGGTTTTGCGGGGCGACGGTGTGGGTGTTGTGGCTGATCGGAATTTCGTATGTGTGGGCGCTGGTGTTGAAGCGGTGGATGGGTGTGGAGTTTTGATGATCGTGGGGTCCGCGGGCGATTTCAGCCTTCAGGAGGGGCGTGGTGGGCGATGCCCACCCTACACCGGGATTCGTCACGGTCACGGATTTCGTGATTCCAATTCGGTGAGAACCTCGTCGAGGCAGTCGGCGAGGAAGTCGGCGTCGGCGCGGGTGATGCACATGGGCGGGGTGATGCGGAGGACGTTGCCGTCGTAGCCGCCCTTGCCGAGGAGCAGGCCGCGGGTTTTGGTCATTTCGAGCACGTCGGCGGTGGCGGCAGTCGCGGGGGATTTGGGGACACGGTCGTCGACGAGTTCGACGCCGAGGATGAGGCCCTTGCCGCGGACGTCGCCGATGAGGGGGTGGCGTTCCTGCAATTCGAGGAGACGGTCGCGGAGGTGGCCGCCGACGCGGCGGGCGTTTTCCTGCAATCCCTCGGCGTCGATGATTTCGAGGGTGGTCAATCCCTGGATCATGGAAACGGGGTTGCCGGCGAAGGTGTTGAAGTGCAGGCGCTGGGTCATGTGTTGGGCGACGTCGGGGCGGGTGGTGCAGGCGCCGAGCGGGGCGCCGTTGGCCATGCCCTTCGCAAGAGTGACAATATCTGGCACTACGCCGTAGTTTTCAAACCCCCAGAAATGGTCGCCCGTGCGACCCCAGCCGGTCTGGACCTCGTCGGCGATGCACAGGCCGCCGTGGCGGCGGACGATGTCGTAGACGATCTTGAAGTATTCGGGGGGTGGGTCGACGACGCCGCCAACGCCCTGAATGGGCTCGCCGATGAAACAGGCGATTTCGCCGGGCGAGCCGAAGCGAATCTGCTCGGCCACGTCGTGGGCGCAGCGCAGATCGCACGACGGGTAGGTCAAGCCGAACGGACATCGATAGCAATAGCCGGGGGCGACGTGATGGACGCCGAATCCCTGGGGAACGGGATATTTCCATGTGCCCTGTCCGGTCAGGCCCATGGTGGCGTGCATGCCGCCGTGGTAGCCGTTGCGTAGCGCGATCACGTCGAACCGGCCGGTGGCGACGCGGGCGGTCAGGACGGCCACTTCGTTGGCTTCGGAACCGGAATTGGTGAAGGTGGTGACCTTCAGATCGCTGCCGTCGGGGAAGTGGTCGGCGAGCGCTTTGGCGTATTGTCCGGCGGCGGGGTGGACGTAGAGTGTCGTCGTGTGGCACAGTTTTCCGACCTGATCGCGGATGCGTTCAACGATGGTGTCGTGGGCGTGGCCGACGGAGATGGTGACGATGCCGCCGAAGGCGTCCAGATAACGGCGGCCGGTGTCGTCCCAAACGTATTGCATTTTGCCCTGCACCAGGCACAAGGGTTCGCGGTAGAGGGTGAGAAGGGCCGGGGTCAGGTATTCGCGGCGGAGGGCGAGGGCCTGATCCCGCGACGGACCGTCGTAGGGCGCGGGGCGGTGAGGCGTGGGTGGTAATTCGGCGCGTCGCGGCGGTGGGCGGGTGACCGGTTTCATGGTGATGGCATCCATTATCGAACCCAACCGGCGGATCCTACCCGGGCGCGGCGCGAACCGATAGCGGACGACAAGTCCGGAATCGGGTGGTGCAGCATGAACGGGGTTCATTTCCAAATGCGACGGGTTGGCCGGCGGCGCGTCCGATAGCGGCCGCGGTCGGGCCGAGAATCAAGCGCGGTCGTCCCCGGAACGATAGTGACAAGAGCCGCGCCTGGGGTCTGTCGGCCTTGCGCGGGGCGGAGAAGTTGTGCCAAGAGCGTCCTGCCGCGTGCAGATGGAAGGCAGTTTGGGGTGACGGGCATCTGGCGTCGAATGAAACGGGTGTGGTCGGCCGAGGAAATCCCGCCGTGGGTGGGGTTGTCGGTGGTGGCGATCATCGTCTGCGCGGTGGGCGTGTCGGCGCACCTGTCGACGGCGGGGGTGGTGG
>JABFSN010000045.1 GCA_013140575.1 Phycisphaerales bacterium
CCCGGGTGGGCATTGATGCTCTACGGGCAGGCCGCCACCCCCGGACCAAACGGCGGGTTCAACTTCTCCAACGTGGCCGCGCCCGACGTCTTCGGCGCCTCCGGCCCGGGCTCGCCCGCCGACGGATTGAGCGACGACCTCTATCGACTCACCGGCGTTCGCGTCAGCGGCGGCGCCGCACGCTACGTCTACAGCACCAGTCCGTTTCGCATCACCGCCAACGGCACCGAGTCCGTCGCCCACACCGAACTCACGTTCACCAACACGCCCCCGCCCCTTCCCGAGTCCATCGATCTTCAGATCGCCGATCCGGTCATCGCGACCAATGGCGTCACCACCCTCACCACCACGGCCAATCTGACGCAGGGAAGTCCGGTACCCGTCACGTCCGCGGAAGCGTGGACCGTCTATCGTTCCAGCAACGTGAATATCGCTTCCATCGTGCAGGTCGGGACCGGCCCCACCGCTGTCGTCGAAGTTCATGGCCATTCCGCCGGTACCGCGTTCATCACCGCCCGCAACGGAGGGGCCACCTCCGTCCGACGGATCATCGTCGACTATCCGGGAAACCTGATACCCACGACCGTCGAGGGTTACGTTCGCCTGTCCGACGGGCAGCCCGTCGTCGGTGCCAACGTTTCGGTCGTCGATTACACCGATTCCGGAACCAGCATGGCGCCCGATGGCAAGTTCAGTTTTGTGCTCGATCCCGTGCCCGCCAGCGCCCTCATCACCGTGCGGGCCACGACCCCCCTGCAGGCCGGCGTCTCCGCGCCCGTCGCCGTCGTCCCCGGCGGCACCACCGACGCGGGCATCATCACCATCGAGACCGACTGCGACTCCCCCTGGTTCAAGGGATTCAACCACGGCACGTTCGACGCATCCTATTTCAATGCCATGGCCATCTTCGACGACGACGGCGCCGGCCCCAACCCGCCCACCATGTTCGTCGGAGGCGCTTTCAGCACCGCCGGCGGAGCCCCCGCCAACAACATCGCCAAATGGGACAACGGCACTTGGGTTCCTCTGATAGACGCTGATTCCTGCATTCCCGGCCCCTCGTTTTGCGTTAATGGTGTCAACGGCGAGGTGACCGACCTGGAGGTCGTCGATCTCGGCGACGGTCCGGCGCTTTACGCCGTCGGCTACTTCATCATGGCCGGCGGCAAAGGGGCGAACAAAGTCGCAAAATGGGATGGAACGCGCTGGTCGGTGCTTGGCGTCGGCGTCGGCGATAGCCACGCATTTGCGTGGTCTGTCAGCGCCTTTAACGACGGCTCAGGCAACGGGACCGAACTCTATGTCGGCGGCAACTTCCGAACCGCAGGCACCTTCGTTAACGGCGCGCCGGACCCCTGTATACTTCCCAATTGCGTCGACGCCGACCGCATCGCCAAATGGAATCGCACGACCCAACGCTGGGCTCCCGTGGGGCTGGGTTTCAACACCGGCAACAACGGTGGTGATGTTTGGGCTCTGAAAGCTTTCGATGCGGACGGAACCGGACCGGCGCCGGCATACCTCTACGCCGGCGGCGCATTCTATCTGGCGGACAATGCCCCGGCCGAGAACATCGCACGCTGGAACGGCTCGACCTGGACCCAGCCCGGCGGCGGCCTGCCAGGCGCGTTCGGCGAAGTTGTTACATCCCTCACGTTGTTTGATGACGGCAGCGGCACCGCCTTGTTTGCCGGTGGCAGTTTTCAAGGGCCCGGCGGAATGCCCGCTACAAGGGGCGTCGCCAAATGGAACGGCACAGCATGGCTGCCGCTCGGAGGCGGTCTCGACGGTACCGTGCAATCGCTCGTCGGCTGGAACGACGCCGGCACCTACCGCCTGTTCGCCAGCGGTTCGGTCATTGATCCTCCGGGCGCTGGTCCAAATGTGTATGGAATCGCGCAATGGAACGGCACTCAATGGACGCCGCTGGATCAGGGACTCGACACGTTCGGCCGCGACATGATGGTCTGGGACCACGGCGCAGGGCCCATGCTGCACGTGGCGGGCGAGTCCGGCGGTGGCATGCCCGGTTTAGACATCAAACCCGGGAGTGACCCCCGATCGACCAACGCTTTGCGCGCTCGCGACGGTTCCCGGCCGCAACCTGCCGGCGACGTCGGCGGCTCAATTAGCCAGGGCTGGATTGCCACGTGGAAGAACAACGAATGGGGCGTGCTCGGCAAAGGCCTCAATAACGAAGTCCTTCTGTTGACCACGCTCGATCCCGACGGGGCCGGCGCGGGTGAAGAGTCGCTCTATGCCGGTGGAATGTTCACGCCCCCCAAGGGACCGCGCGACGAAAACGCGGCCCCATTCCCCATCGCCGCCGTGGCCCGCTTCGACGACACCCGGTGGCGCTCCGTGGGCAATGGCTTTACCTTGTCAACGACAACCCCCGCCGCCAATCTACAGGCCTTGGTCGCCTTCGATGACGACGCCGGCGGCGCGAATCCCACCACCCTCTTCGCCGGAGGGTTCTTCAACCGCACCAAGAACGCGGCCGGCACGACCGTCAATCTCAGCAACGTGGCCCGCTGGACGGGCGCCGAGTGGGCGCCGGCCGGACCGATTTCCGGTGCCGGCAGCCTGAACTCAAACGTCACCGCCATGGCCGTCTACGACCCGGACGGTGCCGGAGCCGGCGTCCCCGCGCTCTTCGCCGGCGGCGCCTTCACCAACCGCATCGCGCGCTGGATGCCCGGGGCCTCGCCCACCTGGTCCAACACGCCCACCGGCGTCACCGGTGTCATCAACGCCATGGCCGTCTTCAACAACGAATTGTACATCGGCGGCAATTTCCTGAACGTCGGCGGCATCAGCGCTGCCGACTATCTGGCCAAATGGAACGGCACGGCCTGGTCGGCCGTCGTCGCCGGACTGAACAACCCCGTTTACACCCTTGCCGTCTTCGACGACGACGGCGCCGGACCGATCCAGTCGGCGCTGTATGTGGGCGGTTCATTTACCGCCCCCGGAAGTCCCGCGGCCAACCGTGTCGGGCGTTGGAGCGGTTCCGCGTGGTCCGCCCTCGGCGCGGGACTTGGAGCCTCCACCAACGCCGTCCTCTCCCTTACCGGATTCGAGAACGCCGACGGCCGGTTCCTCTACGCCGGCGGCGATTTCAACATGACCACGCCGGTCGCCCTGTCGCGCCTGGCCAAATGGAATCCGATTCTCCTGCAATGGTCCGACGTCGCCTCCGGAGTGACCGGCGACAGCAACGTCGCGGTCCGCGCCCTGGCCGGTTACGACGACGGAATGGTCGGCCCCACGCTTTTCGTGGGCGGGCATTTCGACGCCGCCGGCGGACCGTTGACCATAAACGGCGTCACCGCGGGCAACGTTGCACGATTCGGCTGCACGTCCGCGGCCCCGAAGATGCTTCGATCTCCACCGCCGCCGCTCGTCGAGGCGCCGGCGCCACTGCCGACACCGGAGTCGCAACGGTAACAGCCGGGGAATGGGCGCGCGCGTCCCTTCCTGCAACGTCGCCCGGCCGCGGCCATACTCCCGTTCGGCGTCGTCATTCAGTTGTCCGATGCTACGTGGTGCCTTGCGGCGCGGCTCGGAAGGACGTCGACGGTCAAGCGCGTCTTGTGAACGCGAACGGCCGCGCGCCGGGCGCCATGTGCGAGGGGGCGGCTTCGCGCGAGCATGGCCGCCCAAAGCCGCGGCCATGCCACCTGCGCTCGCCCTTCCCGCAACGGCGGATGACGCGGCCACGCAAGCGTGGGCCATGCCACCCCAACCGGCGACACCCCTCGAGGACGCTACCCCGTACACGGGAGGTCTGCACAAGCACACGGGCGGGACGCCCGTGCCACTCGGAGACACTGCCCCGAATACGGGAGGTCAACCCAAGGGGCCGGAAACCAACCTTACCACGCGGCGCCCCGCGTCATGCGATCACCCCTTCTTGATGTCCGCTGCCACCCTTTTCGAAAGCGGCGCTCATACCTAACATACGCCGTACGTGGCGACGAGTCAATCGGAAAATTGTGCGCGCGGCGCAAGTGCCGTGGAGGCCGGGGGATAGGCCAATGTTGGGCGCAGAAAATAATGGCGAAAACGATTCAAAAATGGCGTAGAAAAAATTCGCGCAGTGGTGCTGTGGTGGGGCGGGTGGTTCGTTGAATGAACCCCGTTTGAAACGCCGTCGAAGGGCGCTCAAACGGGGTTCGGTGGGTTGGTCCTACGAATCGCTTTCAGCGTCGGACATCGGTGCTACGCCCCGACTGCTACACCCCGACGGTGAAGCCCGCGTCCTACGCCTCGACGGTGATGTCCGCGTCGGCGCCGTTGATCGACGCTGCGGCCAACCAGTCGCCATTCCCGTCGGCCACCAGTTCGATGAAGTCGCCGATATCCGTCACCGAAACATACTTGTCGTCGGCCTGTTTCGCCCCCTTCACGTAGAGGCCCCCGGCCGCACCCGGCTCCAGCCGCAATTCCTGATCGGCCATGCACACGAACCGATACGAAATCCCCGCCGGCGGAGATTGCGGCAACGTGGCCACGATCGCCCCCGACGCCCCCAGGTTGGTGTGCAACGTGCCCGACAGCGCCGCGGTCAACGTGAACCCCGCGGCGTGATGATTGACGTGCTGCAACGCCGGCCCGTCCGCGCCCAGGCGAACCACGCACTTCGCCCCGGTCAGCCAATGCTTGACCCGACCGACGAACGAATTCCCGTCGGGCGAAAACGTCAACGTGTCGTCCGCACTGGCATAGACCGCCCGCCCCACGTCGGCCACCGTCGCGCCGCTGATTGAATGCTCAATGTCCCCCACCGTCATCACCCGCACGCTCTTGGCCGCGCTCGCCCCGGTGTTGTTGATTTCCTCGTGGGCCACGCCGACGCACTGATCGCCGGCCACCAGCCCGCGTGCGTAACCGGCCGCGGTCACGCCCACCGGCGCCCATTCGTGGCATTATGTCACCACGCGGAATCCATGGCGCACGACGGCCCTTATTCTTGGCACTGTGTCACCGCGCCGAATCCATCGCGCCCGTCGGCCCCTGAAAGGGGCCTCTATGTCAGCCCAGGGCAACGCCCTGGGTTGCGATGATTCACAATACCCAAGCCCTGAAAGGGCGACGTAAAGAGGACGCGTCATGACCCAATCGACGCCCCGAAGTTACCGCGCCCTTTCAGGGCTTCTGTCTCAAACGCGGCAATCACCCAGGGCGATGCCCTGGGCTGTCCTATCCCGCCCCTTCGGGGCTGGTCACGGCGATGGCGGCGGTTCGATTGCCGAATCGTCCGCGACCTCGCCCGACGCGTCGTCCGTCCCATCGCCGCTGGATGAGCCCTCGATCAACTTCTCAGCCGCTTCATAGAACGTCGACGCATAGGCTCGGCTTTCCGTGAAGCCATCTACGGGTTCCATCAGTTCCCGCAGGCGGCCAAGCTCTGCCTTGGCCTCATCAATTTGCCCGGTCTGGAATTGGGCCATAGCCAACACGGCCATGTTGACGTACGAGGGTGGCAGCCCGGCGTCGGATCGGGCGGCGACGGCCCTTTGAACGGTATTGAGGGCTTTGAAGGGCTTCTCAAGCAAGTACTCGGCGACCGAAAGCGCCGTTAGCAGGCGGGGGTCGCCCGGGCAATCCATTGAATAATCAATGCAAATAGCGAAGAACGTCTCGAATGCGTATTTCTCCTCCGCGTTCAGCGGCAGGAGACCGGTCTTGGGTACATCATCCGTTCCCGGCAACAGCCCGTAAGCACCCCGGCGCACTGCCCAGCCTTCGAGAAGTTGCGGACCATCCAGGTTCATCATGCGCTCGGCCTGTTCGTTCACATAGTTTGCGGTAATGTCCGTCGGGCGGGGCATAAATTGAAACACTTCCCACGCCAGCCCTATTTCCTGCACAAACTCGGCTCCCTCATGCTGATAGACCGTTGAGAGTGCGTCCCCGACGTAGCGATACCACGTGGCGGCAGCTTCGATGTCGAGTTTCTTGAAGAGACGCCCGGCGTGCCAAGCGAAATCCTCAAGCAATTCTCCGTCGGCAGGGTTTCCAGAACGCTCCAGTCGTCGGAAGGCCTCCTCTCGCAGCCGGTCAACTTCGTCACCTGGTCTCGAGGTATCGCAGGACAGACTCCAGAGCGCTCGCACTGTTTCGATGTGATTCGGTCCGAGGAGTTCCTCACGGGTCGTCACGACTTCCGTCAGTTGTTTTCGCCGTTCCACCATCAATTCATCGGCGTTGGCGAAGCCTGATACGTGGCCTTCAAACCAGATCGCGAGTTTCATCGACGCCTCCGCGAGACGGGCGCGCGTGGCCTCTTTTCGGAGCGAAACGTTGGCGTGTTCTACGGCTTTCCCAAGAACTTCAATCATCTTCTGCGTATCAATCGGTTCCTCGGGCATTCGAGCCAACATTCCGATATCTATGTCCATGCGAGGGTCTGTTCGTCCGGTCATGTCAATAATGCGAATATCGCCTTCGGTGCCGAGTCGATGAATGACCAACATGCTCCCATCGTCAAGAACAAAGTTCTGAACGACGGTTCGATTATCGTCGGAGTTCCACAGCACATTTTTATTGATCTTCGCCTAATTAAAGAAACATGACTTCGCGGCACGATAAAAGGGTACATGAGACCGCAAGGAAGCGCCGAGGAGTTGGAACGTCGTCGCCGGCGGGCGGTGGCGTTGGTTCAGGAGGG
>JABFSN010000181.1 GCA_013140575.1 Phycisphaerales bacterium
TGGCTGTCCATCGTACACCTCCATGTTCTGAACCAACATTTGGAGTTGTAACTATGGCAGCCATACATACTTACACGCAACCTCATCAAGCTTGGCGCGAAATCCTGTGAAACACGGGGCTACATTCGTGCCTGCCCGCGGCAGGCAATCCGCGGAGACGCTAAACACGTACTTCGTGGCGGGTTATGCTCAGCGGAAGCGCCCGTCGGGCGGCGTTTTGGAGTTCGCCTGACGGGTTGGGCGGTTCGAGATCGTCGTTACAGGTGGGCAATGGGAGGGCATGGGAGTGGCCAACTGATGCACCGTGATTGCCGGCGACCCGCTTGGATATTTGTTTTGGCGATGGCGCCGTGGGGCGTGTCGGCGCAGGAGACGGCGCCCGATCCATCGCGAAATCCGCGGCGCACGCGGGTGGTCGAGGTGGTCGAGGGCGTCCGCGACAGCGTGGTCAACATTTCAGCGACGCAGGACGTGCGTATGCGCCGTCCGTCGATGTTCGGCATGTATTTCGACGAGGTGTTCGTCTATCCGCAGACGACCGCGGGCAGCGGGTTCGTCATCCACGAGGACGGCTACATTGTCACCAATGATCACGTGGTGGCGCGGTCGGCCGATCACAAGGTGCGGTTCGCCAGCGGCAAGGAATTCGCCGCCCGGGTCATCGCCAGCGACGCCGCCCATGACCTGGCGATTCTCAAGATCGACCCCGATTCGCGGTTGAAGCCGCTCAAACTGGGCCGCAGCGACGACGTGATGGTCGGTGAGGACGTAATCGCGATCGGCAATCCGTTTGGACTGGAGAACACCGTCACCCGCGGGGTGGTGAGCGCGGTGCGGCGCCGCGTGGAGTTTTCGCCCGACCTGATCTATGACGACCTGATCCAGACCGACGCCAGCATCAACCCCGGAAATTCCGGCGGACCGCTGTTCAACATTCTCGGCGAATTGATCGGCATCAACACGGCCATCCGGCCGGAGGCGGAAAACGTGGGGTTCGCCATCCCCGTGGATCATCTGCGGCGACTGCTGCCCGACATTCTGGACATCACCCATCTGTCCCAGGTCGCGTTCGGCATGCGCGTGCAGGGCGACCGGGCCGAGGTGACGTCGATCGAGACGGACAGCCCGGCCGACAAGGCGGGCATGCGCCTGGGCGACGTGATTGTCCAGGTGGACGGCACGACCATCGGCCGCGACGTCGATTTCTACATCGCCATGCTGGAGCACAAGGTGGGCGACACGGTGGCGATGGTCTATCGCCGTGACGGCAAGGACGACAAGGCGGACATCACGCTGACCGCAGTGCCGACGCTCGACACCGGCGCAATCGCATGGGAGAAGCTGGGACTGCGGCTGGAGGCGTTGTCGCCGAAGGTCGCCCGGCGCGTCGGCTTGCAGCAGGACCTCGGTCTGGTGATTACGGAAATAGACCCCCGCGGCCCGGCGCGGCGCAGCGCCCTGCAGCCCAGCGATCTGCTGGTCAACCTGGGCCGCTACCGCGCTTTTCCGGTGGAAAGCGTGGGCACGATTCTTCAGGGGGTGGGGCGCGACGACCCGGTGGATGTGACCGTGTTCCGCTATTACGACGACGGCACCGTCGAACGCATCCGTCAGCGGCTGTACGCGCGATAGACCGGATGATTCACCGCGGAGACGCAGAGGGCGCGGAGAACCGGAGCCAACGCCCGACTGATTCGACCGGAATGCTGAGAAAGACCGATTGCCTTCCGTGCCGCGACCGCTAAACGAGAAGGGAACGTGAATGGAGCGGTTTTCGGCGGGGAGTCGCAGACCGGAGGGTCGCGTCATCCGACGATGCCGGCCTCTCAAACATTTTCTCAGCGTCCTCCGCGTCTCAGAACGTGTTTAATAAGGGCGTCTTCTTTCCGAGCCGCGACCGTCAGGGAGCGGTTGGCGAAGAGACAATGCAGACCGGAGATTGCATCGTTCGGCCCCCGTTGGCTTTTCAAACACGTTCTCAGCGGTGAGCGAATGGCGCAAGGTGCAATCCGGCCCAACTGGCGCGGCGTGAGCCGGGAAATGACGGAGCGATGGTCGTGCCGCAGGATCCCATTTCCCAAGCCCATTCCGCCGCGTTCGCGGTCGATCAGATCACGCCGTCGGATTTGAAGCTGATCCGCGCCGAACAGGTGTTGAAAGTGGCGTGGCGCGATGGGCGGAACAGCGTGTACCCCGCGGCGTTGTTGCGGCGGAC
Source organism: Phycisphaerales bacterium (assembly GCA_013140575.1). Lineage (GTDB taxonomy): Bacteria > Planctomycetota > Phycisphaerae > UBA1845 > UBA1845 > JABFSN01. The sequence continues at coordinate 2,216 of JABFSN010000181.1, forward strand.
CTGCCCCTGCGCGACGTGCCGCACGGATCGCGACGCACAGGACCGCAACCCGCTGCACATCCTAAAAAATGTGCCGCCCGCGGAACTCGTCATCGCATCGGCCCAACTCGTCGGCAACTACGCCCTCCAACTTTTCTGGTCCGACGGCCACGGCACGGGCATCTACGATTTTCGGTATTTGCGGTCGCTCGACGCGGGCGGCTGAAGCCGACACGAGACCACCCTTGGCCGGTTTGCAACAATCCGCTATGCTATCTTGCGAAGGAATTGCCGATAGACCTGACGATGGCTGGTGAATGCCGGTCGCCGAACGAGGAGCCATACCATGAGCGCGATTCACGACTTGCTGGGCAACGACGCCAACGCATTGCTTTCTTATAAGTGCAAGGGCATCAGTGCCGACCTGCTCCACCTGCCCGGACCCGACTTTCTCGATCGCGTGGCCGCCCATTCCGACCGGTCCATCAACGTCCTGCGAAACCTCCACGCCCTCTTCCACACCGGCCGGCTCGCGGGAACCGGATACCTGTCGATTCTTCCGGTTGATCAGGGCATCGAACATTCCGCAGGCGCATCGTTCGCGCCCAACCCGGTTTACTTCGATCCCGAAAACATCGTGAAGCTCGCCCTCGAAGGCGGATGCAACGCGGTAGCGTCCACGTTCGGCGTCCTCGGAATCGTCGCCCGGAAATACGCACCCAAGATTCCCTTCATCGTGAAGATCAACCATAACGAGCTGCTCACCTACCCCAACAAGTTTGACCAGATCATGTTTGGCCGGGTCGAGCAGGCGGCCGACATGGGCGCGGCGGCCGTCGGGGCGACGATCTATTTCGGTTCCGATGAGTCCGCGCGACAGATTCAGGAAGTCAGCGAGGCGTTCGGTCTCGCCCACGAACTGGGCATGGTCACCATCTTGTGGTGCTACCTGCGCAACACCGCCTTCAAGAAGGACGGCGTCGATTACCACCTGTCCGCCGACCTCTCCAGTCAGGCCAACCACCTTGGCGTGACCATTCAGGCCGACATCATCAAGCAGAAGCAGCCCGAGAACACCGGCGGCTACAAGGCCATCCCCAACTATGGCAAGACGCACAAACTCGTCGACAAGCTCGCGGGCGACCACTCCATCGAATGGACCCGGTACCAGGTGGCGGGGTGCTACATGGGCCGCGCCGGTTTGATCAACTCCGGCGGCGCCGCCGGGGCCAACGACTTCGCCGACGCCTGCAAGACCGCGGTCATCAACAAGCGCGCCGGCGGCACGGGTCTCATCTCCGGCCGCAAGGCGTTTCAACGTCCGATGGACGACGGCGTCAAGCTCCTCAACATCGTTCAGGACGTGTATATGGACAAATCGGTCACAATTGCGTGATCAACCTGTCTGTCTCGTTCGGGTCCGCGGTTGGCCTCACGGGACTGGCGGTCGCCTTCTGATCGAGTCAAACAGATTCGCCGACGAGCGATGCGTTGGATACACAAAGAAAACCGGACGGCCCATTGAGCCGTCCGGTTTTCCGTGGTCGTCCTCAGAAAGAGGAGAATTGATTGTGTTGCGTCCTGCATAAAGACGCCGGCCGAGGCCGGCTGATTTCACGAATTCACGTCGAAAACTGTCACGCATGTCTCGGCGCCATCCCGGGCGGAGAGTGACGCCCGGCATCATCGGCCGGCGGGGGCGGTCGGTTCGGCCGAATCCACGCGAACGACGAGGGCCATCGCCTCGCCCGAGGTCAGGCTGCTCGGCGCGGCCGCGACGACCACGTAGTCGCCCAGGCGGGTGACCAGCGTGGTTTCCGCGCGGAACATGGTGTTCGGCGCCGACCCCTCGGCGGGAATGAACTCCACGTCCCCCCGAACCTCGATGCTCGCGTGTCCGGGCTGCGAGGAGGGGCGGACCTTGCCCTCCACCTGAAACTCCATCGCCCCCTGAGAGTTTCCACCGGCCAGCCGTCCGCCGGCGGAGAAAAAGCTGTCTTCCGTCGCGTTCGTGGTCAGCGGGGCGGAAAGTTCCATATTGGTGAAGCCGGTTTCGGCAAGGACGGCCGCGACGGGTCGCAGTTTGGCGGGCAAGGCGGGGGCCGAGCCGGCGTCGGCGACGTTTCCATCATTGAGGATTTCGCCGCGAATGAAAAAGAACGTCAGGCGCAACGGAGCCCTGGGTGTGTCGACACGCTCGACGAGCGCCCGGATTCGGGCGGCGGCGTCGCGGTTCCCGTTCACGATCAAGAGGTGGTTGATGGGGTCGATGCCCACGCGCGTGCTTCCGAGATCGAAGTTCTTCTGGATCATTGCGCAGAGGTCCTCGACGTCGCGATGCTTGACCTCAATGAACACCGGATCCCCCACGTTGGGCGCTTCCGACGGGCGGTCGAGCGTGGCGGTCAGTTCGGCGGCGCTCGCCACCGCGGCCGGCGCCCCGCGCACGACCAGGGAATTGGTCGTTCCATCCACGGCCACGCAGACCTTCAGATTCAGCGGTTGAAACACGCGCAGGATTTCGTGCGCGTTGCCATGCTTGACGGGAATGACCTGAATGACCTGTTTTTCATCGACCGCAGAGACGGCGCCGGAGTCGCCGTCACGGGGTTTGGTCGGCGAAGCTTCCCCGGCCTGGAGCACGGTGAACAGACACAGCGCGGAGCCGATGGAATGAACGATGAGCGATTCTGCCAACATGACTAATTCTCCTTGTAAAGGTCCACGTAACCTGCTCGACCCGATTTCACCGTCTACGGATCAACACCCGCAGAGTGAATGCGGCGGGTTAGACCCGCGCTACGAGTCTTGAGCGAACAATTCCATTCGCTGCAAAACTTGATCCACAGATTGCACAGATGAACACAGAGGGGAACCGCATATGACCGACGCTCCACGCGCGGACAATGGCGCAGTTCTATTCCTCGCCTCATCTGTGTTTTTCTGTGGAATCTGTGGATGAACCCCCGCAAAGGCGGGCAACGCCCTGTCCGCGGCCGGCGAAACTTTCATTCCGGTCTCGCCGTTCACTTCAGTCGTGTTCTCGACGGCATGCAGCCACACGACGTGTACGGTCGGGTCGCTGGTTTTGCGCATCACCGGAATAAACCGTTCGGCCGTCCGGCCGTTCAAGACCACCGTCGGGCCGTCTGCTTCGACTACGTGCCGGTCGTCAATTGTGGAAATACGCGGGTCATCGAAAGGGACCATGACATTCGCCTCGTGTGCGTCTTGAGCAGGCACCGGCGCGGGAAACACGGAATGATCTCCGGCGTGGACCAAGTGATCCGAAGGCGTCGTCGCAGGATTGAGCATTCGATGAATGACGAGACCGCCGATAACGGTCAGGGCAAGAGCGGCGGCGATACGAACGAGCAGGACACGATTGCGAGATACGCCAACGGCCGACGCGGTATGGGCGTGAAAGGATTCGCCCGACGCGATTTCATCATATTCACGCGTAGACGAGGCTTGCAGCGCATCCAGACCGTCGATTACGGCGGACATCTGGTGATCAAACGCGCGACAGTCCGCACACCCGGCGAGGTGTGCGTTCAGTCGTCGGGCGTCGTCTTCGGACAACCGCCCGTCGATGCGGTCATGGATCCACTGTCGGGGAACATTACAGTTCACGGCGATTGCTCCTTGACGGTTCGGACCGGCACAGCAAGCGTCCAATCGGAGTACTCGCGGACGAGTCGCACGCGTAACGCTTCGCGGGCGTCGCGGACGTGGACGCGGACGGTGGCCGGCGCGATTTCCATGATTTCGGCGATGCGCTCGTACTCCATCCCTTCCAAGTGCCGCAGCGTGACGGCCGCCCGTTGTTTCGGGGGAAGCTCGTCGATGGCCCGGCGCAGGACGGCCGCTCGTTCCAGCGCGATCGCGGCGTGATCGGCCGGGACGGCGTCCCGACGTTCGTCCGTTGTCGCGCTTCGATCGGTTCCTGCCCGTTGGCGTTCGCGGATCTCGCGCCGCGATTGACCGCGTCCCAGTGCCACGCATTGGCGAACGACGATCCGGCACATCCACGACCACCAGCGGGTCGTTTCGCGGAGTTGTCGGCGACGGGTTTGGGCGAGTGCGACGGCATTGTGAACGGCGTCCTCGGCATCCGATCGGTTCCAGACGAAACGATAGGCCAGGCGGACCAATCGATCGCGCACGGCCGGCGTCAGCTCGCGGGGTTCGTTTTCCAGGTCCGCGTCGGGCATGGGGTGTTACGTTACGTCCCTCGGCCGAGGCGTCCAACGCCGGCCCGCTTGACCGACTCCATTGACATGACGCCGCGGGTCGGGCTTCTGTTTATTGTGTTTTTTCGTCGACCCGCGGTTTGGCGACGAAACGGGCGACACATGAGTGCTTTTACACGTCCCTCGTTCGACGCGTCGCGATTCGCCGGCTGGCGGAACGGGGCTGGGCGCGGTTATTCTAAAACCATCGGGCGAGGAATGGTGCAGCCGACACATGACTGGATGGGCTCGACTTGGGCCGATCAACGGCGATCGGCGTTGACCGTGAGTTTTGGGAATGGCATAAGGAGCAATCGATGAGGGTGCGATCGACGGTCTGGATCATGACGATGGGGCTGGCGGCCGGCGCGACCGGGGCCGACGAAAAGAAATCGGACGGGGACAAGCCCGCGGCCAAGCCGACCAGCGTGCATGACTTCACGATGGAAACGATGGACGGCAAGCAGGTCAAGCTGGCTGACTACGCCGGGCAGGTGCTGCTGATCGTCAACGTCGCCAGCAAGTGAGGGCTGACCAAGGAACAGTACTCCAGTTTGGAGTCATTATTCGGTCAGTACAAGGACAAGGGTGTTCGCGTTCTGGCGTTCCCGGCCAACAATTTCGGGAATCAGGAGCCAGGGACGAACGCGGAGATCACATCGTTCTGCCGCAACGACATGAAGGCGTCGTTCGACGTGTTCGCCAAGGTGTCGGTCAAGGGCAAGGACAAGTGCGACCTGTACAAGTTCCTGACCGGCGTCACGACCCAACATGAATTCAAGGGCGAGGTGCAGTGGAATTTTCAGAAGTACGTGGTGGACAAGAAGGGAAAGATCGTAGCCAGGTTTGACCCGCCGGTGTCGCCGACGGATGAAAAAGTGACCAGCGCGATCGACGCGGCGCTGAAGGCGGAATGAACGGCGGCATTCAGGCGTGCGTCGCCCTGATGCGTCGTCCGGGGGCATCCACCGGTTTGGATGTTGATTCGATGGAGTTGATCGGTGCCCGTCAGTCAAACGTATGACATCCGCATGGACGTCAAGTTCGGGCCGAACGAACGAATCGACATACCCGCGCTGGTGGCCGAGTGCCGCAGCCCGTGGTTCAACCAGACGTTGTGCCGGGTGAACGACTCGGTGGTGCGGCTGGGCATCTTCGAGGGCGAGTTCCACTGGCACAAACACGACCGCGACGATGAGTTCTTTCTGGTGCTGTCCGGGCGGCTGTTCATCGACATGGAAGGCCGCACCGTCGAGCTCGGCCCGCAGCAAGGGGTCACCATTCCCCGCGGGGCGATGCATCGGCCGCGAGCGCCGCAAAAGACGGTGGTGCTGATGATGGAAACGGACAACATCGTGCCGACCGGTGACTGACTGAGCGGCGGCCAGGGTGTAAGCGAAACACGAAGTTTGAGTGATTCCACGCGCGGATCGTCGCCGCAAATTCCCGCCGTCACGCCGCGGCGCGCGAATTCGTTGTTGCCAGGGGGATTTTGAGCAGATTCTCGGTCCGTCGGCACATCAACGCAGGGGTAAAGGGTTGGTGCGAGTCGGGGGATTGAGTACAATCGACGCTGCGGGGCCGTCGGCTTGGCCGCCGTGCGTAGCTTTCCGGGGATGCTCCCTGTTCATCGGGCGCCGGTAGTTCCCACAATTACGAGGGGTAGGCAGGAGTTTGGTGATGCGATTGAACCGATCGGGTTGGAATCGGACGTTGACGGTGTTGCTGACGGTGTTCGGGGCGGGGATCGCGCGCGGCCAGGATCGGAGGATCAACGGCGAGCGGCTGGACCCATCGGCCTACGGGCCGGGCGTGGTGGAGTCGATGGACGACGCGCTCGCGCGGCAAGCGGAGATGGGGGAACAGATTCAGGCCGACGGTCGGAAGCCGGAGCACGGAACGTGGGTCATCCCCAGCATCCGGGCGACGTATTTCCCGCATTCGGGTCAACACTACGTGATGAACAAGTGGGGCGACACGCGGATGGGGATTCGATTTCCCGGGACGGTGACGCTGCACGGCGCCTACTTCGCGGGACAGGCGAGCGAAGGCGTGTGGGCCAAGGGGGTCCGGGTGGTGGGCTATCGCGGCGCCGAGATTGTGCAGACGACGGAATGGTTCACGGACATCGGCAGGGAGCCGAAGTTTTTCGAGATGAACTTGCCGGCGGTGGATCGGGTGGTGATTGAATCGAAGGCGACCATCGGCCGGGCGGGCTGGTACGCGATGGACGATTTGGCGTACACGCCGGTCTCCGGGGCGGGGCGCCCCGGCGATCGGGTGGTGATCGATTTTGAAGACGGCAATTATGATCTGGATTTGACGGATACGACATTCCGGGGGTTGACCTGGGAAAGAGGCGCGGGCGAATTCTACAACGCAGACGCCATGCCCGGACCGGAAACGCCGGACGAAATCCGGCGGGCGCAGGAGGCGGCCAATCAGGCGGGTTCCGGACCGGAGGAGCAGTCCGCGGTCGGGGGCGGCGGCACGACGCCGGAACTACTGCTGAATTTCGACGCGGTGCGTCGGGGGCAGGGCAGCTCGAGCAGCTTTCCGCCGGACACCGATGGGGCGATCGGGCCGAACCATTACGTCGAGACGGTGAACCGCGTGTTCGCGGTCTACAACAAGTCCACCGGTGCGCAGGTGCAGTTGATCAATCTGGGCTCGTTTCTGCCGGGATCGTCGGGCGATCCGCGGGTGTTGTTCGATCAGCACAGCGGGCGATGGGTGGTGGTGGTGTCGGATTTTTCGTCGCGGATTTACCTGGCGGTGTCGTCCACGAACGACCCGACGGGGTCGTGGTTCAAGACGAATTTCATCGTGGCCCAGGGATCGGATGCCGGCAAATGGCCCGACTACGAGACGTTGGGCGTGGACGCGCGGGGCATTTACACGGCGACGTTTATGGTGGGCGGGTCGAATCGCATGACAATCTTCGCGATCGACAAAGCGCCGCTGGTGGCGCCTGTGCAAAGCCTGGGGACGATCACGGCGTTTCGGGAGCTGGTGTGGGAGGGGGCGATCCAGCCGGCGCACACGTACGGCGACCCGGGGGCGCAATACTTCGTTTCGCGGGCGACGAGCTCGGCGCTCCGCGTGCGGCGGGTGGATCCTCCGCTGACGGCGCCGACGTTGACCGATCAGGGCTTTTGCATCATTCCCATCCACTCGTCGCCGCCGGACGCGCCGGCGATGGGCACCACCACGCCGCTCGATTCAGTGGGCGACCGGTTGATGATGTCGATGTTCCGCAACGGGTCGATCTGGACGACGCATTGCGTGGGGGTGAGCGGACGGGGGGCGGCGCGCTGGTACGAAATCGACGCGGCGACCAACGCGCTGCTTCAGTCGGGCACGGTCAACCACGCGTCGCTGCATTACATATTCCCGTCGATCGCCGTCAACAACGGCGGGGGCGTGGTGCTGTCGTTTTCGGGATCGAACGCGAGCACGTTTCCGTCGGCGTACTACACCGGGCGGGTGCAGTCCGATCCCGTGGGCGAGATGGCGCCGGTGCAACTGTTGGTGGCGGGCACGGCGTCGCAGACGCTTATTGACAGTTTCGGGCGCAACCGGTTCGGCGATTACAGCTACACGAACGTTGATCCGGCCAACGATCAGGGGATCTGGACAATACAGGAGTACGGTCGCACGACGAACAACTGGGGCACGTGGGTAGGATCGTTCCAGATCGGGGACTGCAACGGCAACGGGATCAGCGATCAGTGCGACGTGGATTGCGGCACGCCGGGCGGAATCTGCGACGTCGCGGGGTGCGGGCAATCGGAAGACTGCAACGGGAACATCGAACCCGACGACTGCGAGACCGACTGCAACAACAACGACACGCAAGACGACTGCGACGTGGACGGGGGCGGAAGCCTGGACTGCAACGCCAACGGGGTGCCGGACGAGTGCGAGCCGGATTGCAACGGCAGCGGGGCGCCGGACGATTGCGACGTGGCCTCGGCGTCCAGCCCGGACTGCAACGGAAACAACATTCCGGATGAGTGCGACGTGAACGGGCAGGGGAGCGAAGACTGCCAGTTGAACGGGGTGCCGGATGAATGCGACGTCGAGTCGGGCAGCGAGGACTGCATCGGACCGCCGACGAACTGCTATACGGCACACGCGTCACCGGGGTGCGACAACCTGCTGATTGAGAACTGCGTGTGCGCGGTCGATCCCGGTTGTTGCTCGGGCAATTACGATTCGTCCTGCGTTTTTCTGGCGAACACGTTCTGTCAGCCGTGCGCGCCGGGCGGCGTTCCGGACGGCATACCGGACGAATGTCAGCAGCCGTGCACGATTCCGGCGGAATGCGACGACGGCAACGCATGCACGGTGGAGACGTGCGGCGGCGGCGGGGTCTGCGTGTTTACCGGATTGACGTATGATGGGGATACGGAATGTTGCGATCCGGCGACGGGCAACACGCAGTTGCTGGAAGACGGGGATCCATGCACGCACGGCACGTGCAACCTGCAAACCGGCACGGTGACGCAAACCGCGTTTCCCGATGGGCCGCGGCCGGGGTGCGGGGCGGAGGATCCGTGCAGCCTGGCTGCGTGCCAGTCGGCGGTGTGCGTGACGACGCCGAAGATTTACGGCGACGTGAACAACGACGGCTCGGTGGACATTTTCGACATATTGTGCGTTCTGGACGGGTTCGCCGGAGTGTTCACGGGATGTTCGATGAACGACGTGGACATCGTTCCGTGCGAAGCGCCGGATGGGACGATCGACGTGTTCGACATTCTGGGCGTGTTGGACGCGTTTGCGGGGTCGAGTGGGTGTTGTCCGTGACGGAGAGGCACGGAGGCCCGGAGGTACGAAGGCACGGAGGGAAGGATTCACCGCGGAGGTGCGGAGAGCGCGGAGAGAAATGGGTGAAGAGTGCGAAGGGAAGAACATAGGCACGTAGCCACAACGGGCCGGCCAGAACGGGCCGAATGAATGGGAGATGCAAGCGGACGGGTGGAACCCGTTACGTCCGTGGGGCGATCGGGAGTCATGTGCAGGCATATGGGCTAAAGACCACAGGAGGCCATGATGCGCGGGAGTTGGGGGCGGTCGGGTAGGCTGGCGTTGGCGTTGGCCGCGTGCGGGTTGGGCACGCACATCGCGGTTGCACAGGAGGTGTCGCAGGGCGAACGGGTTGACCCGGCCGGCTACGGACCGGGGGTCATCGAATCGTGGGACGAAGCGGCCGCGCGGCAGGGTGCGGTGAGCGAGGCCGCGGCACAGAACGAAAAAGCCCGCAACGGAGCGCAGGGGAGCTGGGTGGTTCCGTCGCTGGGCGGCACGTTTTATCCGCGTTCGGGGCTGCACAACGCCGTCAATCAATGGGGCGACACGCGGATGGGCATCGGGTTCCCCGCGCCTGTCGACGTTCAAGGGGCCTATTTTTCGGGTCAGTCGGCCAAGCCGGTGTGGACCGCCGGCGTGCGGGTGATCGGCTACCGGGCCGGCGCTGAGGTGGGGCGGACGGATTGGTTTACGCAGATCGGCGAGACGCCGGCGTGGTTGGCGATGAACTTGCGCGGCGTCGACCGCATGGTGATCGAGTCGCGTCCGGTGATCGACGGCGGCGGCTGGTACGCGATGGACGATTTGACGTTTTCAGAGCCGGCGGCGGGCGGCGGCACACCGAAGCGGCGCGTGCTGGATTTCGAGGATGCCGACTACAAGACCACGTTGACCGGCAGCGGCTACGGCGGTCTGACCTGGGAAACAGGAACGGGGAATTTCAAAACCCCGCCGGCCATTCACCCGCCGCAGGTTCCGCCGAATTATCAGGAGCCGGCGGCGGCCGCTGAAGATGGTCCGGGGCCGGCGGCGGCCGCGGGCGGGACGGCGACGCTCCCCCAAATCGACAAGAGCTTCATCGGGGAAGACCTGCTCAATTCCATTCCGCCGGACACGACGGGGGCGATCGGACCGAACCACTACGTGGAGACCGTCAACTCGGTCATCGCGATTTACAACCGGACCACGGGCGGACTGATTTCGGCGATGACGTTGAATGCGTTCCACCCCGGGTCGTCGGGCGATCCGCGGGTGTTGTTCGATCATCACAGCCAGCGCTGGATCGTGATCATCACCGATTTCGACGCCAACGCGCGGATCTATCTGGCCGTCTCGCAAACCAGCAGTCCGACGGGCGTGTGGTTCAAGGATAATTTTGTGACCGCGCAGGGGTCGGATGCGGGCAAGTGGCCCGATTATCCGACGCTGGGGGTGGACGCCAACGGGATTTACATCGCGGCGTTCATGGTGGGCGGGGCCAACGGCATGACCATCTGGGCGCTTGACAAGGCGCCGCTGATCGCGCCGTCGCCAAGCCTGGGAACGATCACGGCGTTTCGTCTGCTGCCGTTCGAGGGCGCGATCCAACCGGCGCACACCTACGGAACTCCGCCGGGGGCGTATTTGCTGTCGCGGTCCAGCTCGACCTCGATTCGCGTGCGGCGCTTGAACCCGCCGTTGACCGCGCCGACGCTGGTGAACGCCGGGTTTGTGACCATTTCGAGCACGTCGTCGCCGGCGGATGCGCCGGCCATGGGCAGTGCGACGCCGATCGACACGGGCGACGCGCGGTTGCAGATGGCGGTGTATCGCGACGGATCGTTGTGGACGAGCCACACGATCAACGTGTCGGGGCGGGCGGCGTGCCGGTGGTATGAAATCGACGCGACGGCGTTGTCGTTGATCCAGTCGGGCACGGTGTCGGACGCGTCGCTGCACTATTACTACCCGTCGATCAACGCAAACAGCGTCGGCGGCGTGGTGATGGGGTTTTCGGGATCGAACGCGGGTACGTTCGTCAATGCGTACTACACCGGGCGGGTGCAGTCCGACCTGGCCGGGGAGATGGCCAACCCGGTCATCCTGCACGCGGGGAGTGCGGCGTACAACCAGCTGGACAACGTGGGACGAAACCGCTGGGGCGATTACAGCTACACGACGGTCGATCCAGTGGATGACCGGACGATCTGGACCGTTCAGGAATACGCCCGGACGACGAACATCTGGGGCACGTGGATCGCATCGTTCCAGGTCAGCGATTGCAACGACAACGGTTTGAGCGACCCGTGCGACCTAGCCTGCGGTTCGCCGGGGGGTGCATGCGATCTGCCGGGGTGCGGCCAATCGCAGGACTGCAACGCGAACGAACTGCCCGACGACTGCGAAGCGGATTGCAACGGGAATGGGGCGGCGGACGACTGCGACATCGCGTCGGCGTTCAGCCCGGACTGCAACGGCAACGCCGTGCCCGATGAATGCGATCTGACGGGTGGCGGCAGTTTCGACTGCCAGCCGAACGGCGTGCCGGACGAGTGCGACATCGCCGACGAGACCAGCGTGGACTGCGTGGGTCCGCCGACGGACTGTTTCACGGCCCATCCCACGCCGGGTTGCGACAACCCGATGATCGAGGCGTGCGTGTGCGCAGGGGATTCGGGCTGTTGTTCGGGGTCGTGGGATGTGTTCTGCGCGGCGCTGGCCGACGGGTGCACGACGTGTCCGCCGGGTCAGGCGGGCAACGGCGTGCCGGATGAGTGCGAGATTCCGTGCACGACGCCGCTGGATTGCACCGACAACGACGCGTGCACCGACGAGACCTGCAACGTGCAGGGCTTCTGCAGGTTCATGGGGATCAATTACAACCCCGTGGTGGACTGTTGCGCGCCGGCTACGGGTGTATTGACGCCGATCGACAACGGAAATGCGTGTACCACGGGCTCGTGCGATCCGCAGACGGGCGCAGTGACGCAAACGCCGATTCCGGACGGTCCGGCCGACGGTTGCGGGACGGCCGATCCGTGTCATACCGGCGGGTGCGTGTCGGGGACGTGCACGCTTCTGCCGGCGTTGTACGGCGACGTCAACCACGACGGAAGCGTCGACATTTTCGACATACTGTGCGTTCTGGACGGTTTCGCGGGGGTGTTCACGTCGTGCAGTTTCGATGACGTGGACATTGCGCCGTGTGCGCCGGACGGTTTGGTGGACGTATTCGACATTCTGGGCGTGCTGGATGCGTTCGCGGGCAACGACGCGTGTTGTCCGTAGTCACGCCGCGACCGGCAATCAGCGACGGACCGGGGTCCGGGAGGTGGGTTGATGCGAGGGCTTGATCGCGGATTCGTGGGCATGGCGCTCATCGGAATGTCGGCGGTGCTGGTTTTGTTGCAGCCCGCGGCCGGGCAGGTCAAACCGCGGACGCGACCCGCGGACGACATTCGTGCGGCCGATCGTGCGGCGGCGCAAACCGCTGAAGAGGCGTGGACCGAGTCGGCGGGGCGGCGTCCGGCCGATCTGCCGGACGGGTTCATGATCATCGAGGAGGACATCATCGTTCCGACGAACTTTTTCGGCGGACCGGGACCGGCGTCGACGCATATCACGTCCGGCCTGTGGCCCGGCGGAATCGTGCCGTACGAATTCAGTTTCAACGTGACCGCGCAGAATCAGCAGCGGGCGTTGGACGCGATGGCCGAGTGGGAGGCGGTGGCCAACGTGTTGTTTGTGCCGCTGACCAATCAGGCGAACTACATTTTCATCCAGGAGTCGAACTCGAACAGTTCATTCGTGGGGATGGTCGGCGGAAGTCAGCCGATCAATATCTTCAACTGGACGTTCAAGTACATCATCTGTCACGAACTGGCCCACGCGATGGGGTTCTGGCATGAGCAGAGCCGTCCGGACCGAAACACGTACATTCAGGTCAACGAGGGGAACATCACGCCGTCGACGCTGGGGAACTTCAGCTTGATCGGCAGCGCGGCCACGGAGGGCGGCTACGATTTCGATTCGATCATGCACTACGGGCAATGCGCGTTTGCGAATTGTTCCTGCCCGTCGAGCTGCACGGCCATCACCGTGCTGCCGCCGAATCAGTCGTGGCAGAACCTGATCGGGCAGCGGAACCATATGAGCGTGCTGGACGCGGCCGGAATGGCCGCGGTGTACGGCACGCCGGATTGCAACGGCAACGGCGTGTTCGACGCGTGCGATCTGGACTGCGCGGCGGGGAATGGAGCCTGCAACGTCGCGGGTTGCGGTCAGTCGACGGACTGCAACGCGAACGGGGTGTTGGACGATTGCGAGGGTGATTGCAACGGGAACGGCGTCCCGGACGATTGCGATCTGGCGTCGGCCGCGAGCGCCGACTGCAACGGCAACGCGATTCCCGATGAATGCGACGTGGCTGGCGCGACGAGTCCGGATTGTCAGAACAACGACGTGCCGGACGAATGCGACAACGCGACCAATCCGACGGGCGATTGCAACGGTCCGGCGAGCAATTGTTTCATCGTCCACGCCCAGCCGGGCTGCGACAACGCGGTGGTTCAGGCGTGCGCCTGTGGAGTCGATGCGTCCTGCTGTGGGGGTAACTGGGATGCGTTCTGCGTGCTGTTCGCCAATGCGTGTGCGCCGTGTGGAGCGGGCGTCGCCGGGAACGGCGTGCCGGATGAATGCGAGGTTCCGTGCACCGGGCCCGGCGATTGCAACGACGGCAATGCATGTACGAGCGATTCCTGCGGGGGCGACGGGTTCTGCGATTTCACGCCCGCGAACAATCCGGCGACGACGTGCTGCAATCCATCGAGCGGAGTTTTGACGCCGGTCGAGGACGGCAGTGTATGCACGATCGGCAACTGCGAATCGTCGACCGGTCAGGTGACGCAAACGCCGGTGCCCGACGGTCCGACGGACGGTTGCGGCGGCGGCGACCCGTGCAACGACGGGGCGTGTGAGGCCGGGTCGTGTTCGCTCGTTCCCATTTCGTATGGTGATGTCAATCGCGATGCCGCGGTGGACATTTTCGATATTCTGTGCGTTCTAGACGGCTTCGCGGGCACGTTCACGTCATGCCCGTTTAACAACGTCAACATCGCCCCGTGCATGCCGGACGGCGTGATCGACATTTTCGACATTCTGGCCGAGCTGGACGCGTTCGCGGGCACGAACACCTGCTGTCCGTAGACCGGGCCGGTGCGTGTCGGCGGCCGTCACGCTATACTTCCCCGGCGCGACGGGAGTCGGTGCCCGCCGTGCGCGCCTCGTCGCGCGGGGACGTGACGACCGAGCGTAGTCGGAGAGGAACCAACCATAGGGAATCAACCATGATGAATCGAATCGTCGGTGTCAGCGGTGTCCTGGGCGTTCTGGCGGGAGCGCCGGTTATCGCGCAAGACGTGCGGTACGAGAAATATCAGCTGGCCAACGGGATGACGGTAATCCTGCACGAGGACCATTCGTTGCCGGTGGCGGCGGTCAACGTCTGGTATCGCGTGGGATCCAAGGACGAGAAGGAGCGGCGATCGGGATTCGCGCATTTGTTTGAGCATTTGATGTTCATGGGGACGCAGCGCGTGCCGGGGGCGGATTTCGACAACATCATGGAGGCGGGGGGCGGAGCCAACAACGCATCCACCAGCGAGGACCGCACCAATTACTACGAATCGGGACCGGCGGAACTGTTGCCGACGCTGCTGTGGCTGGAGGCCGACCGGCTGGAACACCTCGGCGTGACCATGACGCAGGAGAAGCTCGACAAGCAGCGGGACGTGGTGCGTAACGAGCGGCGGCAGAGTTACGAGAACGCGCCGTACGGCAAGGCCGAGCTGGTGGTTCCCGAGTTAATGTACCCGCCGGGTCATCCGTATCATCACACGGTGATCGGATCGCACGAGGATCTGGAGGCGGGCACGGTGCAGGACGTGAAGGATTTTTTCGCCACGTACTACGTGCCGTCGAACGCGTCGATGGTGGTGGCCGGTGATTTCGATCCGGCGAAGATCAAGCCGTTGATCGATCAGTTGTTCAGTTCGCTGCCGCGGGGATCGGACGCGGTGCACATGACGGCCGGTCCGGTGAAGCTGGACAAGGTGATCCGGGCGACGATGACTGATCAGGTGCAGTTTGCGCGGACGACAATGGTGTATCACAGTCCGGCGCATTTCCAGCCGGGGGACGCGGAGATGGACCTGGCGGCGGCGGTTTTGGCCGAGGGCATTTCCAGCCGGCTGTATCAAAAGCTGATCTACGAGAATGAATACGCGGTGGAGGTAAATGCGTATCAGGCGTCGACGATTCTGGGATCGATGTTCTACATCAACGCGACGGCCCGACCGGAGGTTTCGCTGGACACCATCGAACAGGCGATCGACGACGTGCTTGGGTCGTTCTGCAAGTCGGGTCCGACGGTGGAGGAACTGGAGCGTCAGAAATCGCAGATCGAATACCGCATGTTGTCGTCGTTGCAATCCATGCCGGCGAAGGCCGACCGGCTGAATCTGTACGAGTTCCACCTGGGAGAGCCGAATTCATTCAAGCGCGATCTGGATCGGTATCGGCACGCGACGCCGCAACTGGTGGCCGACTGGTCGCGCACGGTGCTGACCCCGGACGCGCGACTGGTGATGCGGGTGATCCCCGAAATCAAGACGCCCGAAGTGAATCCGCGTGACGAACGCCCTACGGCGGAGGCGGCGCCGAAGTTCGACCCGCTGCTGCCGGAGACGTTTGAGCTGCCCAACGGCATCACCGTTCATCATTGGCGGCGGACCGAATTACCGTTGGTGTCTGCGGCGCTGGTGTTGCCGAGGGGTTCGGCGCTGGACGGGGCCGATAAGGCCGGGGTGGCCGCGTTGACCGCGGACATGCTCGACGAGGGCGCGGGCGAGCTGGGCGCGATTCAGTATGCCGACGCGCTGGATCAACTGGGCGCGACTGTGCGGACCGCGGCCAGCCACGACGCATCGACGGTGCGCCTGTCGGTGCTGGGCCGCAATTTCGAGGCGGCGATCAAGTTGTATGCGGATGCGGTGATTCGGCCGCGATTCGACGCGGAGGAGTGGAAGCGCGTCCACGAGTTGCACGTGCAGCAACTAATGCAGGATCAGGACGAGCCGACGGTGGTGGCGTCGCGCGTGGCGATGCGGGCGTATTTTGGCGACGAGCATCCGTACGGCCGGCCGACGGTGGGCACGCCCGCGACGGCGGAGAAGCTGACGCTGGAGGACGTCAAGATGGTGTACGGGGTGTTGTATCGGCCGTCGATCGCGACGCTGCTGGTGGCGGGGGATATCGAGACCGACGGTCTGAAGAAACTTCTCGAATCGACGTTGGGGCAGTGGAAGGAGCCGGTGTACCCCCGGCCGGCCGTGCCGCCGTTCCCCGATCCGGCGAACAAATCGCAACGCGTGGTGATGGTGGATCGACCGGAGGCGGTGCAGACGGTGGTGCGGTTCATGATGCCGGGTTCGAAGTACGCCGATCCGCGCCGGCCGCGATTGCAACTGGTGAACACGATTCTGGGCGGCAGTTTCACCAGCCGGTTGAATCAGAATTTACGGGAGCGGAACGGGTACACGTACGGAGCGCGGTCGGGGTTCGTAATGAATCCGGCGGTGGGCTATTTCATGGCGTCGTCGAGCGTGCGGGCGGACGTGACGGGGGCGTCGGTGCGTGAATTCCTGAATGAATTCAACGGCCTGCGCGGCGGGAACATCAGCGCGGGGGAGGCGGAAAAGGCGCGGTCCACGCGGCGGATGGCGATGATCGAGTCGTTCGCCGGACTGGACGGGATTGTCGGAGCGGCGATCGAGCTGGTCCTGAACAAGCGTCCGTTTAGCGAGTTGGGCGACGAACTGGACCAGGTGGCCCGCATGACGGATGCCGATCTGAATCAACTGACGCACGAGGCTGTTCCGTTGGAGCAGTCGGTGCTGGTGCTGGTGGGGGACAAGTCGGCGATCCAGACGCAATTGGCCGAACTAAATCTGCCGGCAGCGGAGGAGTTGGATGTGCTGGGGGCGCCGGCGAAGAAGTAGGTTCAGGTCGCGTCTGTTCGGCGTGAAAGAGCAGCATTTGTCCGGCCCGCCACTTGCGTGACGGGTTCTGAAAGCGCCGCCGGGATTTCGTGAGATCGCCAATCAATTCCCGGGCGCATTCAGCGCCGGTGGACGGATGCGGGGCGGGGCGCCGAGTAGGCGGGCCATTTCGTAATAGCGGTCGAATGCCCGGGCAGCGTCGTCGGTCCGGCCATGATGGGCGAGCAGAACCGCGTGAAAATACCAGGAGTCGGCCGCGTCGGGGTGGTGGCGTTGGAGGCGGGCGACCTGGGCGGGCATTTCGTCCAATTGGCCGTGGCGTTCGAGCCATTGGCATAAACTGACCAGTCCGATGTAGCCGTTCGGTTGGCGCTCGACGGTGACGCGGATGAGCGCTTCGCCGCTGGACCAGGAGCGCTGATAGTGCCATGTGTTGACGGTCAGCGCGACGGTCGCGAGCGAGACGAACACGGCGGTGGCGCGGGGACGGAACGCAGCCGCGCCGGCAACGGTGAGCGCGACCATCGCGGCGGGCAGGTAGAGCCAGCGTTCGGCGAAGAACCAGTTGGCCGCGTGGACGAAGTGACAGGGTAGCACAAGGAAGATCAACAGCACGGCGACGGGCAACGCGACGCGGCGTCGCCGTTTTAGCCCGGTGGCGGCGGCGAATAGCAGCGACGCGGTGATGACGAAACCGGCGAGGACGCGCGGCTCGGTGAAGGAGCGGGCGAGGTCGATGCCGCCGCGGGACCAGATGGGGCAGAGGTTGACGGGCAGGGCGATCAACTGAACGGCTGTGGCCAGCAACGCGAACGGCGTGGCGATGCGTTCGATACCATCGGCGGCGGCAATGGGGTTGAAGGCTGGGTCGATGCCAAGGTCCGGCACCGTCCGTTGCCAGCCGAAGATCGACCAGCGGACAAACAAAACGCCGGCGGCGGTGAGGATCAGCCCGAGGTAGTGGGAGGCGAACAACGCGTTCAACGATTCGCGGAGGTTCGGTGCGGGCCCATTCGTGGCGAATTCGCGGCGGAAATGCATGTCGACGGCGGCGACGGCGAGGAGGCCGAGGATGCCCTGTTCCTTGGAAAAACAGGCCAGGGCGTAAAACAGGGACAGGACCAGGTGCCGGCGGACGGCGGGGGCTGCGGCGCGGCGAATCGTGTCGAGGCGGACGTAGATCATCAGGATGACGAAGATCATGACCAGCAGTTCAGATCGGCCGACGATGGGGACCACGGATTCGCAGTTGATGGGGTGGGCGGCGAAGAGCAGTCCGGCGGTCCAGCCGGCGGCGGGGTGATTCCATAGTAAATTTGCGGTCAAGACGAGCAGTACCGCGGCGAGGGCGTGGAGCAGGGTGCTGACGACGTGGTAGGCAACGGGTCGGTGACCGAGGAGCGTTGCGTTCAACCGGAACGAAGCGGTGGTGACGGGGCGGTAAAGCGGATCGGCGGTGATACCGCGGCTCCAGTAGGGTTTGGTGAAGACATCACGCCAGGGTGCGTCACCGAAGACGACGGGGTTGTCGCGAACGATGGGAAGGTCGTCGTAAACGAATGGATGCGACCAGGAAGGGATGTAGACGACGACGGCGAACAGGGCGACGGTCGCAGGCACGAGGACGCGTCGGATTGGAAAAATCGAGGGGGCGGCGGTCACGTGGGTGGGATTGTAGCGACCGGGAAACCGGCATACAATCCGATGTTCGGTAGTGTGGTGAAACGTCGAAACGCTGAAAACGTAAAGAAGGCATCACGCAAAGGCGCAAAGGACGCCAAGGGGGGAGCAGAGGGAGTGGGTGGCGCATTTGACGATGTCGCGGGGGAACGCAGAAGGTGCGAAGGTGTAACGGTGTGAAGGGTGCAGGGAAGCGGTGGGATGCGATTGGGTTGGCGGAATGGTGCTGACGAGTCGGTGACGGCATGACAGGCAAGCGGTTGTACATCGAGACCATGGGCTGCCAGATGAACGTGCTGGACAGCGAGCTGGTGGTGGGCCAGTTGCGGCAGCGGGGATACGTGCGCACCGACGAAATGGCCGACGCCGACGTGGTGCTGATCAACACGTGCAGCGTTCGGCAACACGCCGAGGACAAGGCGTTGTCGCGGCTGGGTTCGCTGAAAAAGCCCAAATCGCGGCGCGCGGACATGATCGTGGGAGTGATCGGCTGCATGGCCGAACGCGATCCGGATGGGATCACACGCAAGATGCCGCACGTCGATCTGGTGTGCGGGCCGGGCGAGCTGAACCGCATACCGGCCATGATTGAGGAGATTCAAACGACGCGTCGGCGGGCGCTGGCGTTGTCGGACGACCACTCGCGGAAGAGCACGCCGTTGCAGCGGGCGACGGAGTACGATTCGGTCGAATCGCTGGATTCGTCACGAACGTACGGCATCGAGGGGACCGTGTTGCAGGCGTACGTGCGCGTTCAGCGCGGGTGCGACAAGTTCTGCACGTTTTGCGTGGTGCCGTTCACGCGGGGACCGGAGCGAAGCCGTCCGCCGGGGGCGATCATCGACGAGGTGCGGATGCTGGTGGACCGCGGGGCGAAGGAAATCACCCTGCTGGGGCAGACGGTCAACAGCTACATGCATCAGGAAGACGGACGAGCGGTTCCGTTCAGCGAGTTGCTGTATCGGATGAACGGCGTGGCCGGGCTGGAACGCATCCGGTTTGTGACCAGCTACGCGGGCGATTTCGGGGATGACGTGTTGGCGGCGATGCGCGATCTGGACAAGGTGTGCGAATACCTGCACCTGCCGGCGCAAAGCGGGAGCGACGCGGTGTTGCGGCGCATGCGGCGGCAGTACAGCGTGCGGCAATATGTCGAGTTGGTCGATCGGGCTCGGGAAATGGTGCCGGGGATCACGCTGGCCAGCGATTTCATCGTCGGGTTCTGCGGCGAGACGGACGCGGAGTTCGCCGAATCGTTGTCGCTGGTCGAGCGATGCCGGTTCAAGAACATTTTCGTGTTCAAGTATTCGGAGCGGCCGGGGACGGTTGCGGCCAAGCGATCGAATGACGACGTACCGGAAGAGGTGAAGCGAAGCCGGAATCAAGAACTGTTGAGGTTGCAGGAGCGTATATCGCTGGAGACGAACCGCGGGCTGCTGGGGCAGACGGTCGAGGTGCTGGTCGAGGGGCCGAGCAAGCGGGCACAGAAGGCACAAATCAGCGAGCAGGAGCGGGGGGACGAGGTCGGAATGGCGGAGACCGGGCAGTTCGTGGGGCGTACGCGAACGGACCGGATCGTCGTTTTTCCTGTAGAAACGGGGATGGTCGGCCGATTGGTAGATATTCGGGTCATTGGCGCCACCGCGTTGACGTTGCACGGGCGAATGGTCGACGGGGTCGTTGCGGACGAGTCGGTGGGTCAATTGTCGCCGGTCGCGGCAATTGCGGGCTGAAACAAGCGATGTCGGGAATGCGCGGAATGAGTTACTACGAAGAAGAGTCCGGGGTGGCGGTAATGGACGACGTGGACATTCGTCCGCGCCTGTTGCCGCCGTATCACGTGGTTTTGCTGGACGACGACGAGCACACCTACGACTACGTCATCGAGATGCTGCGGAAACTGTTCGGGTATCCCTACGAACAGGCGTATCAGATGGCCGTCGAGGTGGATACGATGGGGCGGGCAGTTGTGGACACCACCACCAAGGAGCGCGCCGAGCTGAAGCGCGATCAGATTCACTCGTACGGCCGAGACGGTCACGTTCGGAGTTGTGCCGGAAGCATGTCGTCGGTGATCGAGCCCGCGGTGACGGCGTAGCAGCGCGACAGGCATCAGATCGCGGGTCGTTTTGGACCAGAGCTGACGACGGGCGAGACCCGGTCGAGGCGTGCGGTGTATGACGGCATGGCCACGCAAGCGTGGACCATGCCACCCCCGGCAGGATGCCCGTGCCACCATGGCCAGGCGGCACGAACACCAATCCACTCCTGAAACCCATGTCCTGGTGACCGACGCGGCCGGCGTGCGTTCGGCGGTGGACGCGATCGTTTCGTCGGGGCGATTCGCGTTCGACGCCGAATTCATCGGCGAGGATGCGTATGCGGCCGAGATTTGCCTGATTCAGGTGGCGACGCAGGACGTCGTTTTCCTGATCGATCCGCTGGCGGGGGTGGACTTGGCGCCGTTCTGGTCCACGGTTACCGACGGGTCGATTGAGACCGTCGTTCATGCCGGGTTGGAAGACCTGACTATTTGCTACCAGCACACCGGGCAAGCGCCACGGCGGGTGTTTGACGTTCAAGTGGCGGCGGGGCTGGTGGGTTTGGATTATCCCATGAGCCTGTCGCGGTTGGCGCGGGCGACGCTGGGAGTCCGTCTGCACAAATCGCAGACGTTGACGGATTGGCGCAAGCGCCCGCTGAGCGCGGAGCAGATGGACTATGCGGTGCAGGATGTGGGCTACGTTTTGGCCATCCGCGATGCGTTGGACCGCAAGCTGGGCGTCCTAAATCGCCGGGACTGGGCGGACGAGGAATTCGCACGATTCAGCGACGAGCGGCTGTATCAACCGCGGGCGGAATTGCTGGCTCGACGGGTGAAGGGCGCGGGCACGCTGGACGGCCGGGCGCTGGCCGTCGCCCAAGAAGTGGCGGTCGAGCGCGAGCGATTGGCCAAGGAATTCAACCGCCCGCCGCGGGTGCTGCTGAAGGACCATCTGGTGGTGGCCATGGCGCGGCACGGCTGGGCCCGTCCGGCCGACTTGAAGTCGTTGCGCGGCATGACGCTGACCGGCCGGCCATTGCAGCGGATCTGTGAGGCCGTGCAGCGCGGACTGGACATGCCCGAGGAGTCGCTGGCCCAGCCGTCGAACAAGGACGAGGACACGCCATGGGAGTCGTCGCTGGGCAGGTTCGTGACGGCCGTTTTGGGCGATTACTGCCGGTGCCACGATGTTTCGTTTCAATTGATGGGGAGTAATCGGGACGTGCGGGCGGTGGTGCTGGAACATACCCGCGGCGCGGATGTGGTTGAGCCGGAGGCATTTCAACGTGGGTGGCGAAAGCAATTCGCAGGGAAAGTGATTGAGGAATTACTATCCGGGAATTATTCGGTGCGTGTCCAAAACGGCGTTGAACCACGTTTGGAAACGTCGAATTGAGCGACGTGGAACCGAGCCCGCGGTCGCCGCGGTCCACGTTTTGAAATGTTTATGCGGACGCATCGTCGGATCCCATGCGACAAAGTTTTTGTCGGCGCCAAGCGTCGCCGCGAGACCCGGTTCCCTTGTGGGCGGGCTCGTGCGGCGCTATACTGGCGTGGGACGGTTCGTGGACGTCAATCGTCACGCCAATGACAAGCCGGGTTGAGCCGTCGCAATCAGAGGTGGCAACATGGGAGATTCGCCATTGCAAAACAAATCAATTCTGATCGTGGATGACGATCCGGATATCATCACCGCGTTGACCACGGTGTTCGCCGAAACCGGCGCGACGGTGACGACGGCGCAGGATGGAAACGAAGCCGTGGAAAAGGCCGAGCGCGACCACCCCG
Source organism: Phycisphaerales bacterium (assembly GCA_013140575.1). Classification (GTDB taxonomy): domain Bacteria; phylum Planctomycetota; class Phycisphaerae; order UBA1845; family UBA1845; genus JABFSN01. The sequence goes on from JABFSN010000181.1 coordinate 24,790, forward strand.
ACCTGGTCATCCTGGACGCCATGCTGCCCAAGCGGAGCGGGTTTCTGGTGCTGGAACGGCTGAAACGACCGACCGTTGGCGGAACGCCGCCGCCGCGGATCATCATGATTACGGGCAACCAGGGGAAACGTCACCAGCAGTGGGCCGAGAGCCTGGGCGTGGACGCCTACATCAACAAACCGTTCCGCATGGAACGGCTAATGCAATCGGCCGAGGCCCTGGTGGGCAAGGCGAAAGGTTAGACCAACCGATACGATTCCCCTATTTTTCAGGATTCCCCCGACCGGCGAGCGGTGGGCGGAAGTTGGGTTCGGGGCCGTGAGAACATCGCTGGAAAGGCGTCTCCGCCGACTGATGGGGGGTCGCCGCAGCTTCGTTTTTGAATGATTTTAGCCAAAATATCGGATTTCCGGGAATTGGAAAGTCGAACCCCGGCCGGTGCGGCGGCGGGGCGCTTGCAAGCTGGGCGGCGGGGTGGTAGTTTCCCAAGGTTGAGCATTGAGCTGGGATCAGGTTGTTGGTGACGGAAGGCGTGCGAGTCGGGCGAAAAAGAGGCTGGTGAGCGAGAAGAAGCATTGATAGCGGCGGAAAAGAAAAACACGATCATCACGGATCATCGGGTTCATGGCGGGGACACGGGTTCGCCCGAGGTGCAGGTGGCGATTTTGACGTCGCGCATCCAAGAATTGACCGAGCACCTCAAGACCCATCGCAAGGACCATTCGTCCCGTCGCGGACTGTTGAAGATGGTCAGCCGGCGGACCCGCCTGCTGAGGTATCTGATCAACAAGGATCGGACTCGCTATCACGCGATCATCGGGCGTCTGGGTCTCCGCAGGTAGCGGCGGCGTCCGCACCCACCGAGAGTCGTGCCGATTCGCGTCCCACCGCCGCAAGGCCGGCTGCCGGTCGGGCAGGTACTGGAACCTGCGTGGTGCGGTTTCATTTTTATTAATCGTGAACAATCGAATTCAATATCGTCGAGCAGGGTGTTTGGCGAGAGCGCACCGCGAGGACGCGTTGCGCGCAAGGCACATCAAGCAGGTAGAGTGGTAACGGCATGACAATGGAAATGGAAGTAATGGAGCGGGTGGATCGCACGGAACACGTCGTGGAACGGGAGATCGGCGGCCGCACATTGCGGTTGAGCACCGGCAAGATCGCGAAGCAGGCGGCCGGCGCGGTGTTCGTCAGCTACGGTGAGACCACCATTCTGGCGACAGTGGTGTCATCGAACCCGAGACCGGGGATCGATTTTTTCCCGATGACCGTGGATTACCGCGAGAAGATTTACGCGTCGGGCAAGTTTCCGGGCGGATTTTTCAAACGCGAAGGTCGCCCGACGAACAAGGAAATCCTGACCATGCGAATGATCGACCGCCCGCTGCGGCCGCTGTTCCCCAAGGATTTCAAGGACGAGGTGCTGATTCAAGTGGTGGTGCTGAGCTGCGATCAGCAGAACGATCCCGACATTCTGTCGGTGATCGGGGCGTCGGCGGCGGTGAACATCTCGGGATTGCCGGTGGACGTCCCGCTGGCCGCCGTGCGGATGGGCTACGTGGACGGCAAGACCGTGCTGAACCCCATGGAATCGCACATGGAATTCAGCCGCATGGACCTCGTGGTGGCCGGTCACGCCGAGGGCGTGAACATGATCGAACTGGGTTCCGACGAGCTATCGGAAGACATCGTGGCCGACGCCATCGCGGAGGCCCACCGGACGATCGTGGAGATCGGTCGGATGATCGAGGAGTTGCGCGAGAAATGCGGCAAGCCGGTGACATGGGAGCCGCCGGCGAGTGACGAACCGCTCCGGAAGAAGGTCGCCAAACACGCCGCCGAGCGACTGCGCGGGGCGCGGAAAATCCCAATCAAGCTCGAGCGTAAGGCCGCCCTGTCGGAAATCTGGAAGGACACCGTCGATCATTTCTGCCCGGAAGGCGCGGACGGCGATGGACCGAAGCCGGACGTGGTCAAGAACATTCTCGATGAACTGTCCGGCGAGATTCTGGTCAAGTCCATTCTGGACGAGAAGAAGCGATCGGACGGCCGGGGTCCGAACGACCTGCGCGAGATCACCTGCGAGGTGGCCGTCCTTCCGCGGGTCCACGGTTCGGCGTTGTTCACCCGCGGCGAAACGCAAACGCTGGTGGTGACGACGCTTGGCACCAGTCGCGACGAGCAGATCATCGACGGGCTGTTCGAGGAGTTCAGCAAGAAATTTACGCTGCATTATAACTTCCCGCCGTTCTGCACCGGCGAGGTGAAACGCGTGGGGGCCGTCTCGCGCCGCGAATTGGGGCATGGCGCACTCGCCGAGCGGTCGCTCGAACGCGTGCTGCCGTCGCCCGACGATTTTCCCTACACCATCCGCCTGTCGTCGGAAATCATGGAATCCAACGGATCAAGTTCGATGGCGTCGGTATGCGGCGGAACGCTGGCGTTAATGGACGCCGGCGTGCCCATCAAGCAGCCGGTCGCAGGGATCAGCATCGGGCGTGTCCATGACGACAAGCGGCACGTGCTGCTCGTGGATATCCTCGGCGAGGAGGACCATTTCGGCGACATGGATTTCAAGGTCTCGGGGACGCAACGCGGCATCACCGGCGTCCAACTGGACCTGAAAATGCGGGTCATCAACGACGACGATATCCGCGAGACCCTCGCCCTGGCCAAGGACAACCGTCTGCGGATTCTGCGGAAAATCCTGGAGGCCATCCGCCGGCCTCGCCCGCAGATCAGCCAGTACGCCCCGCGCATCCTCACCATCAAGATCAATCCCGAAAAAATCGGCCGCGTGATCGGACCAGGCGGCAAGGGCATCAAGGGCATCGAGGCCGAAACCGGCGCCCGCGTGGACATCGAAGCCGACGGCACCATTCACGTTTCCAGCGTGGACGCCGCCGCCGCTCAACGCGCGGTCGAGATGATCGAAATGGTCACCGCCGAGGCCCAACTCGGCAAAATCTACACCGGCAAGGTCGCCAGCATCAAGGATTTCGGTGCGTTCATCGAAATCATGGCCGGTCAGGACGGGCTGTGTCACATTAGCGAACTGGCCGACGGGTACGTCAAGCAGGTGAACGAAGTGGTGTCAATCGGTGACACCGTGCGGGTCAAGGTGATCGCCATCGACGATCAGGGGCGAATCAAACTATCCCGCAAGCAGGCCATCGCCGAGGAGGGCGACGGCAGCGCCGGGCGATGAGTTCGTAAACAACCGAAAGAGGTGTTCGATTCGAGAGGGCGGCCAATGGGTCGCCCTCTCGCGTCAGATTCCCCCCCGGTCCCGCCGCATCCGAGCCCCGACCGGGTCGCAGTCAGCGACCGGCGACTTCACCCCTGGTCCTTGCCCACGTGCGTAACGGGATTCGGTGGCGACGGCAGGGAGCCGATCCCTGGAAACGTCGACGCCGACACCCTACAGCGAATCGCCTACCCCTTCCCAAGCCCGGCGGCGCCGGCGGAACCGTCTAAGCCAACGCCCAACCCGCACCGCGGCTTTCCCCGCCTTGGCATCTCGACGCCCCCATGCTAACATCCGCCCCGACGGATGCGTGCGACCAATCCGCCGGACCATCGTCCCGCGCCGTCGCCGAGTTGCCACTCGGGCGATTAGCTCAGTTGGCTAGAGCGCCTGCTCGACACGCAGGAGGTCACAGGTTCAAGTCCTGTATCGCCCATGCCCACGAAACCCTCGGAAACGCCACTCTTCGCACCGCAAACGGCCATTTCCTGAAAGTCGAATCCCCGTTCGTTCATGCCACCGAATGCCGCTTTCCGCGCGATTTTGCCGGTGTTGACTACAACGGGGAGTACAACGGTCGGCGAATCGACCGGTCGCACGTCGCATGACCCGGTCGCACGCGACGATTCCGACACCCCCGGCCGTCGGGTCGGGGGGAGCTTGGCAATCCCGGCGTGCAGGTCGAACAGGCTGAAATCCTGATTGTGCCGCAGCGTGATCCCCGTCGGTGCGTGCCGCGCCAGCGTGATCTGCGTCCGCGGATCGACCTCGCGTTGCCCCAGCCACGACACAAACGTCGTCCGCATGGCGTGCCGGTCCACCGTCCGCCCATCGTCGTCACAGAACGCGATCCCGGCCCGTCTCAGTCACCGATGCCATATCCCGGCTTCGCACTTCCTTCCCCTCTCCCCCGTACTCGGGGCTGAACGCGACCGAGGAGGGAGCGTGAAGGGTAGGGTGAGGGGGTCTCCGGACGCGCTGCCGAGCGCCACACTCGCCACGCCTTCTGCCCCCGGCGCCTCTTGATTTCCCCTCCCCCGCACGGGCAGAACCCGACCGAGCAGGGAGCGTGAAGGGCTGGGGTGACTGGGAATTCGCCGGTAAAGCCGACCCTCCCCGGCCCCCTCCCTTCCCGGAAGGGGGGTCTCTGGGATAGGCTCCTCGCCAATAACCAGGCGCGGACCGCCGACAGGAACCGCCCACAAGGATCGCCCACGAGCATCGCCCATGCCCACCCTCTCTATCTCCATTGACGCCACGCCCCACGCCTGGCGCGGCCAATGGTCGGTGGACGACGAACCCATCGGCCCGCCCATCACCGCCGACGCCGAAAAGACCGCCGACATCGTCAGGCTCTCCGATCTCTTCGCCGCGATCTTCGAGCAACCCGGCCAACCCCCCTTCGTCCACCC
>JABFSN010000015.1 GCA_013140575.1 Phycisphaerales bacterium
AACCGATTTCGACGCATTCTGATTCGCTGGGAGAAGAAACCGGAGAATTATCTGGGCTTGCTGCATATGACCCTGGCCTGCATTACCTTTCAGGCGTCGAAACTGTTTTTGGGATAGGCCCTAAATACGAAGTTGTCTATCGGTCGAGGTCGAAATGGGACAATGATCAAAATGCCGAAGAGCACCACCGTGTCCGAGCGATGAAAGCTACAAATGTAGGAGGCTCCCGCACTCCAGGCTGGTCGGTCTGGTATACGTCGCCTCGGACAGACATTTTGCCGACCTTGACGTCGACCCTGATTGTCAGCTTTGTGCTTAGCTCTATCTACCGATATCGTGCGTCGCTTGCCGCGCGCCTCAACGAATCGAAACATGATGTGATCGCCGATGTGTTTGTGCGGGAAGCAGATTCGATCATGATTCCAGCGATGCGTAATCTCCTGTATCGCAATGAAATGCATGCGACGATGATCGGTGCCTAACCTGCAAGTCGAGGGGGTTCCGTACGTTACCCAAATCGCGCAGTTGGGCGCTGGCGATTTCTTGAGCGCGGCCATGTACGTCGTCGATGACCCAACCTACGATACTCGGGCGAATGAGATCCCTACGAATCGGTGGATCGCTTCCGTGATAGGCGCGTGACCGCGTCATTGACGTCCGCGCTATCCTTGAGAATCTGCGAAATGCGGTCGGCGAGCTCGGTCAGAACGATGCGGATGTCCCGCGCAAGCCCAAGGCACTCGTTGTCGACCGACGAGTGGATTCCGATGCTGAGGGCGCGGTGCAACAACTGCAAGGGATTCTGCCCATTGACAAGAAGCCCTTGTGGCAGAATCGCTTTGAAGTTTTCCATGGACCGCGTGAACTGGAAATTGTCCTTAGCGCCCTCGAGCGCTGCAATCTCATCGGCTTTCATGCCGACCTTTCGGGCCGCGGCAATTATTCTGTCAAACAGTTTGTTCTTCTGATTTTCGACGACACGCCGATAGTAGGCGAATGCGCCGATTCCCAACCCGAGACTCTCGGCACGCCTCCCCTGAAGAAAGAACTCAAAGTCCTCATCAACGAACTTCAGCACCCTATTCGGAACGTGTGGTCCGTAAGGCGGCCACTCACCGAGTTTGACGCCCATCCATCCCGCGTCATCACTCCAGAACATGAACGCCAAATCTTTCGTGGTCCGCTCGCAGTGTTTGCATCGATAAGTAACAAACTTCTGCCAAGGTTCCCTCTGGCGGTAAGCAAATGGTTCCTCATCGGAAACACACTCGAACAACATCCACGAGTTACATGTATCCGCATCACACCACAGAAGAACCTCCACGGTATTAACACGTAAACGTGGGTCACGCCCATCCGCGACGAGAACGTCATCCTGCAATTTCACTGGCCGACCCGGTGGCGCCTCGCTCACCAGTTCGGCCCAGGTCTTGCATGGTATTTCAGATTTTTCCAACTTACTGCCCTCGACTAGTCCACGAGCAATTCCAAACTGCAGAAACTTCATCCGGTGACTTGAGTCAAGCCCCCACCGTCGCGGTGGCCGTTTCGCTCCAGGGGCCTTTTTCGCCGCGGGTGTTCGCCCATTTTAGCAGGTAGTGAGCGTTCCTGCCGCCGTCGGGGCCGTCGAAGTCCAGCACGTACGGCGTGCGCGTGTCCAGGGCCACGAACGTGAACGCGGCCGGGTCGGCGGGCGGCGGGTCCGCGACGGGGGCGAGCCTGACCCAGATTTCCGCGCCCATGACGGCCCGTCCGTTACGAAAACCCTGTTCTTGACTCAAAAACCAGGTTTGTTGCCGGGGGCCGGACAGGTCACTCCCGGGAATGGATGGGTCCTTCCCCGGAGCGGGCCGTCGCGGCCGGGAGCGGCGGGTTGCTGGTGCCTTTTGTGGAGTTTCGGGCTATTATGGAGCGCTGTCGGGTAGGATTGATCGAGCGGGACCATGACCATCAGGGTATCCATCTCCGCCGAAGCCGAAGCGAAACTCCGCGAGAAGGCCGCGGCCGTCGGGCAGGACATGGCCGACTATGCAGCCGGGGTGCTTGAACGCCTTGCCGAAAAGGCTGATTCGCTCCACGAAATCAGCGGCCCGTTGTCCGACGAGTTCAAAGCGTCGGGCATGACCGACGACCAACTCGGCAGTCTCTTGGAGCGGGCCAAGCACGAAATGCGCGCGGAGCACCGCGGCCAACCGCGGTCATGACGCCGCACCCCGCGGTTCCGGTCGTATACGACTGCAACATCTATTTTCAGGCGCTCCTCAACGAGGAGGGACCGGCCGGGCGATGCGTCTCTGCCGCCCTGAATGGCGAGGTTTCGCTGTTCCTGAGTCGGTTTGTGCTGGACGAAATCCGGCGCACCGCGGGAAACGCGACGCTGCGTGCGAAATTTCGGCACCTCATAGATGCTCGCGTTGATCGACTCATCGTCAATATTGAAAAGATCGGCCGGATCGTCGCGCACGTTCCGAATCGTTTCGTTTATCCCCGCGACCCGGACGACGCTCATTACGTCAACATTGCGCTGGCAACCGCGGCGAGATTCGTTGTTTCCCGTGATAATGACCTGCTCGATCTGATGGATCTTGCCCGACCCGAGGGTCGCGAGTTCCGCCGGCAGTTTCCATCGCTCGATATCATTGACCCGAAAACGCTGCTGCGCGAGCTTGAACAGACACGGCAGGCATGACCGGAAACGCCCGCTACGCGGCATGCCGTCGGCGTCGCCCGGTCGGGCCGCAATAAGCTCACGCCAGGGCGCAAAGAAGAAACACCGGAACGCCCGAACGCTGAAATGGTCGGAGGAGAAGCCACAGAGTTCACAGAGGAACACAGAGAAGCACGAAGCGGACCATGGACGGTCTGTGACAATCTGTGAAATCTGTGGATGGAACTCTTCCGGCGGAAGAGGTGGGCGGTACCCACCCTACGAAGTTCGGCGGATGCGGTTGGCCGTCAGGCGTTGGTAGATTTCCCAGGTTTTGTCGGCCATTTGGGTTTCGTTGTGGTGGGAGGCGACGGCGGAGCGGCCGGAGGCGGCGAGGCGGGTGCGGAGGGCGGGGTCGTTCACGAGGCGAGCGAGGCCGTCGGCGAGGTCATTGGGGTCGTCGGGTGCGACGAGAATTCCGCCACCGGTGGATTCGACTAGTTCGGGGAAGGAGCCGGAGCGGGGCTGCACGACGGGGACGCCGGAGGCGAGGGATTCGAGGATGTAGAGGCCCTTGGCCTCGGGGTAGACGGCCGGTACGGAGAAGGCGTGCAGCGATTGGAGAAACTGCACTTTTCCAGGGAAATCAAGCTCGCCGACGAAATCGACGTGGGGGTCGAGGCGATGGCGGCGGATCTGGGCGCGGATTTCATTGAAGAAGGGGCGGTCGGCGGCGGCGAGGAAGCCGGCCACGCGGAGTCGGCAGTCGCGACCGTCGGCGCGGAGGCGGATGAAAGCGTCAACGAGGACGTGCAGTCCCTTGTCGCGGCAGTTGCGGGCGAGGTAGCCGATGGTGAATGGGGCGTTCGGATGGGGCGATGCGCATGCAAAGGCATCTACGGTGACACCCATTGGCACGTAGTGGACGCGATCGGGGGGCAGTTCGAATCGACGCGTGGCGTGGTCGGCGTAGAAGCGGGTGACGGCGATGAAGGCGTCGACGTCGGGAATGCGGTCGGCGATGAGCCGCAGGGCGTCGTCGCGATGGGGTTGGGGCAGGCGGTCGAGGAAGATGTCCTCGCCGCCGAGGGTGCAGACGATGGGCACGCCGAGGGCCTGTTTCAGGCGGGGGGCGAGGCCGAGGAGCATCAGTTGCGGGAGGTTGATGAGGTCGGGGCGGATGATGTCGAGGGCCTCGATGAGCTTGTCGAGTTCCTTTTTTTGGGCGCCGTCATGGCCGCGGAGGATGGAGACGGTGAGCGGGCCGAGGTCGTCGGGCCGGGTGCCGGAGGCGAATCGGCCTATGGAACGCAGGAGCGGGCGGGCGTCGAGGATGCGGTCGATTGCGCCGCGGGCGGTTCGAAAGAAGCGCAGCGATTGTTGCAGGTAGACGTTCAACCCGCCGTAGTAGATGCGGCCTCCGCCGGCGTCGGGTTCGTCGGTTTTGAGGGGGGTGTAGAGCGGGAGCAGCACGACGTCGCGGTTCTGGGCGATGAGACGTCCGGCGAGGCGATTGTCGCGGAGGCAACTTCCGCAGTACATGCCGCCGGCACCGGAGACGAGGAAGGCGACGCGCATGGTTGAATCCTACCCGCGGTTTCGCACAATGAAAAAAGGGTCGCCGATTTCGGCGACCCCGGGATTGTCGTTTCGGGCATTCGTGGTGGGCAGTGCCCACGCTACGGGTTAGCGGAGGTCGGCGGCGCGGGTGGTCCGTTCCGCGTTCTGCCAGCCGTTCAGCACTTCATGGGCGCCGGTAATCAGCCGCGCGGCGTCGTCGTTGGCGATCAGGCTGCGAGCGCTTTTGACGGTGCGTACGAAGGAGGTCACGGCCGCTGAGGCGGCGGCGAAGTCGCCGGCGTCTTCCGCGTCCATGGCGTTGGCCAACAAGCCGGTTAGGACGTTTGCGACGCGGGGGCTGACGGGCACGGCGGCGGCGGCGGCGACGAGGTCGATCAGTTCGGCTTGGGCGAGTTCCGGCTGGAAGTGGGTGTTTACGGTGCAGGCGTAGCTGACCGGGAATTCAAAGCCCGGGGGGCCGATCAACGTGGTGCCGATCCACTCGGAGTGGATGTCGCCGGTGCGTGCGGGGAGGAACGCGATGGTTCCGCCGGAGTCGCCGGGCAGATCGACGGGGGAGACCATGCCCAAGGGGGCGAGGTTTCCGGTGAAGTGGATGCGATAGGTTTCGGTCGTGGTGAATTCGCCGGTGTTACGATTGAAACTGCCGACGGAAGTGCCCGGGACGACTTCAACGGTGATGTCGCCCGTGCTGACGCCGCCGGGAAGGGTCAGGGGCTCGATTTCCTGATGGTAGGAGACGAAGCGCGCAGTGCCGAGCGTGGAGTTTATGTTAAGGACGTAATCGGTGCTGCTGATGTTTGCGATGGAGTGGGGGATTCCCGGGCCGAAGTCGAGCGTGAAGAAGCTGGGGACGTTGAGGTCGTTGGAGGCGCTCAAGTTGACGGACTGGGCGCTGGCCGACGACGCGAGCGTCGCCGCAGCGAGGGCGAGGCATACTACGTTACGGACCAAACGAACGGGTGCGGCGTGTTTCATGGGACATTGCTCCTTAAGTATGCGGGACCGGTTACCTGTGGATCCCACGGTTTGGGTTGAGAATGCGCTACTGGGTTTCGAACGGCAATCGCCGACGCGGCCACACACACGCGTCGCGCGGCGAATCGCGGATCCCGAACGGGAGCGATGCTAAAGGGACAAGGGAAGGACGACAAGCGATGCCGGTGAAGTTTTTACAAGCGAGTGTTGGGAACGATCCGCCATCCTGATTTCACGAACGACAAGTCTTTACAGGGCTGTCCGCCGCCGGGGCGGAGGCGCTTCGCAAGGCAAGGGTCAATGCGATAAAATGCGGGGCCGCGTCCGCGCGGGTTCGAGGTCCCGGGCTTGAGGTCCAGGGTGTGGTTCATGCACCCAGCGGGCGTGGAACCGGGGCACCGAGACGCCCACCGCGGTTGAAACGGCAATGGGATTTCACGAGCGGGAAATCGAGGAGTTGGATCGTGCGGGGTTGGCGGAATTGCAACGCGGCCGGCTGGCCGAGCTGTTCCGGATTGTCCGTCAGCGGAACGGGTTCTACCGGAAGAAACTGGAGAACGCGGGGGTGGCGTCGTTCGGGGATGCCGTGCGTCGGGGGGTGTTCACGACGCGCGAGGAGATTCAGGAAGATCAGCGATTGCATGCGGCGTATGGGAGCAACCTGACGTACGGGATCGATCGGTACGTTCGGGTACACGAGACGTCGGGGAGCGCGGGTCGGCCGGTGCGATGGCTGGATACGGCAGAGAGCTGGGCGTGGTGGAAGCACTGCTGGTCGATCATCTATGGTGCGGCGGGAGTTACGGCGTGCGATCGGTGTGCGTTCACGTTTTCATTCGGGCCGTTCATCGGATTCTGGGGTGCGTTTGAGAGTGCGGTGGCGCTGGGGTGTTGCGTGTTGCCGTGCGGGGGGATGACGACGAGCGCGCGGCTGCGATACGTGACGGACCACGGAGCGACGGTGGTGTGCTGCACGCCGACGTATGCGTTGCGGATGGCCGAAGTGGCGGCGGACGAGGGGATCGATCTGCGGGGGTCGGCGGTGCGGGCGTTGATCGTGGCCGGCGAGCCGGGGGGGAGCATTCCGGCGACGCGGGCGCGAATCGGGAACGCGTGGGGGGCGCGGGTGTTCGATCATGCGGGCATGACGGTGGTAGGTCCGTGGGGGTTTGAATGCGCGGAACGGTCGGGCGGGATGCACGTCATGGAGAGTGAATTCGTGGCCGAGGTGGTGGAACCGGCGACGGGTCGGGCAGTGGAGGGTGGTGAGGCCGGCGA
>JABFSN010000120.1 GCA_013140575.1 Phycisphaerales bacterium
GCTATGGCTTCCTTCAGACCTCACCTCGCGGTGACGCCCTTGCCAGTCGCTTGTCCTTCACCTCCATCAGGTTGAACAGGGGACTTCCACCCCCAAGCCGCCAAACATGCTCGGCACACATGAAAAACCGCTCCCGGAAATTCGGGAGCGGTTTGATTGCATGTCAACGCACTACGGGCGGTCGGCGAAGTGGAGTCGCCGCCGTTACACCGTCCGTCGTCGAATACGGCCGACGAATGCCATGCCCACCATGGCCAGGACGGCCGCGCCGGGGGCGGGAACGGGTTCTCCGAAATAGACCAGTTGATCCTGCGCTCGTCCGGTCAGGTCGGAATTCTTGTACATGTTCATCACGTGAACATTGCCGATATCGCCCGGCGTGTGATTCGCGACCGCGTCCTGGTAGAACGCATACTGCAGCGTTCCCGACGTCCAAGTCGCGTTCCAATCCTGCTCGTTTTCCAAGTACCAGAAAATGTCCTGAAGCGCGTCGGCCGAGCCCTTGCGCAACGTTGTGTTCGTGTAGTTGTAGCCGGTGAGCTGGCCGGTGATGAACTGCTCGTACAGGTACGCCGTGCGCGAATCCAGCGGATCCGGCGTGCCGCCGCCCTTGCCGCCGGCGTCGGCTTCGTCATTGATGGCGATGTAGTAGGTCGAGTGAAAATTGATGTACTCGTTTTTCTCGATGCAGAACGTTTCGAACGCGCCGATCAAACCGCCAAGGCTGATCGGCGCCGGGCTGAATCCGGAATACGTCGCGTAAAACTCGCCGCCCGGACCGTTGCCCGGGCCGCGCGACATGGTCACGGTCATGTCCGCCAAAACCGGCGCCGCGCCCATCAGCAGGATGCAGATCGCCACGGCCAACTTCTTTCCCTGCGTCATCAAATCCATACCTCCACATGGTCGGTCTGCGCCGACCATTCATAAACAGTCTAACCAACGATGTCGGGGCACGCAAACACCCCTGCACCGACACCGCCGCACGCCGCCACGGCGCGCCCCCCGATCGCCGCATCCGGGCGGCCTACCCTTTTCAGCACGGCGCATTCTAGCGGGACGGAGAAACCAAATCCAGCTATTTTTCCAAGTCCGAAAACAACGCGACAATTCCATACATGCTGCCCGTCCAACCGCGGGGAACGGTCTATTATCCGACCGCTACTTGGTGAACTAGGAAATCGGCGATAATGTGCGTGTTCCGATATTCTTGGGACCGTTTTGTGGATCGAGTCATCAGTATTGCACCAATGCAATACTTCAATTGCGGTAGAATATGAAACCCTCATCCCAGACCATCCGCCAGCAGTTTCTCGATTTTTTCGCGGCCAAGGGCCATGTGATTGTGCCGTCGTCGCCGGTTGTTCCGCATGGGGACCCGACGTTGCTGTTCACCAACGCCGGTATGAACCAGTTCAAGCCCTATTTTTTGGGGACGGAGCGGCCCAAGCACCTGCGGATCGCGGATACGCAGAAGTGCATCCGTGCGGGGGGCAAGCATAACGACCTCGATGACGTGGGGCGGGATACCTATCACCAGACGTTTTTCGAGATGTTGGGGAATTGGTCGTTCGGGGATTATTTCAAGGAGGAGGCCATCCGCTGGGCGTGGGAATTGCTGACCGAGGTGTACGGAATCGACCGGCGGCGGCTGCACGCGACCTATTTTCAAGGGGACGCGGGCGAGGGGCTGGCGGCCGACGACGAGGCGGCGCGGTTGTGGCGGGAAGTGACGGACATCAATCCCGATTACATTCACCCCGGCAACAAGAAGGACAATTTCTGGGAGATGGGGGACACCGGTCCGTGCGGGCCGTGCAGCGAGATTCATGTCGATCTGACGCCGGATATGTCGGGGGCGCACCTGGTGAACAAGGGCGACGCGCGGGTCATCGAGCTGTGGAACCTGGTGTTCATTCAGTTCAACCGGGGGAACGACGGGAAGCTGTCGCCGCTGCCGGCGAAGCATGTCGACACAGGCATGGGGTTCGAACGCCTGTGCGCGATCCTGAACGGCAAGTCGAGCAATTACGACACGGACGTGTTCGCGCCCATCTTCGCGGCGATTCAGAAGCGCACCGGCGCGCCGGATTACCGCGGGACGTTGCCCGGCGATGAAGAACGCGAGAGCGGCGTCACGCATCAACACGTGATGAACGACATCACGTACCGGGTAATCGGTGATCATATTCGGTGTTTGGTGATGGCGATTACGGACGGGGCGATGCCGTCGAACGAGGGGCGGGGGTATGTGCTGCGGCGGATATTGCGGCGGGCGGTGCGGTATGGGCGGCAGTATTTCGGAGTCGGGGAGCCGTTTCTGTGCGATCTGGTGCCGGCCGTCGTCGAGCAGATTGCCGGGGCGTTTCCGGAATTGCGTTCGGCGCACGGTGGAAAGAACATCGAACACCTGGCGGAGATTATTCGCGACGAAGAGTCGTCGTTCGGCCGGACGCTGACGCGGGGGATTCAGTTGTTTGAAGAGGCGGCCGACCGCGCCCGGCGGCATCACAACGGCCGCATCGCGGGAGAAGATGCGTTCAAGCTGCATGACACGTATGGATTCCCCATCGACCTGACGGAACTGATGGCGGAAGAGCAGGGATTGCACGTTGATATTGGGGAGTATGAGCGGTTGATGGAAGAGGCGCGTGCAAAGGCAGGGAGACAACAGACGGCGCAATCATGGCTTGATCCCCGAAGATACACTGCCTGCCCACGAACGCAGTTCGTCGGGTATGACCGCATGAGGATAGCGAACGGGGTAGTACGGGCTCTTGATGCACTAGACAGCGGAATGCATGTATCGGGCGTGGAAATGCGGGAAGGCCAGGAAGGAGCGATCGTCATCAGTGCCACACCGTTCTACGCGGAACAAGGCGGGCAAGTCGGCGACAAGGGCACTATCGACGCCACGGGCACGATGCCGGGCACCAACTGGAGCTTCCGCGTCGAGTCGACCATCAAGGTTTCGACTGGGCGTGAGAATCACGAAGTCTACGTGCATGTCGGTCGATGTGTGCGTGGCACAATCAGGCGGCCGGGCGTCGAAACCCACGGCACGAGAGGATTCGACCCATCGAAAGGCCCACCCGTCATTCGAGAACGACAAGATGTCTCCGACTATGACGTCATTGCGCGCGTCGATGAGAATCACCGGCGGCCGACGATGCAGAATCACACCGCGACCCACGTATTGAACTGGGCGTTGCGGGAGGTGTTGGGGGGGCATGTGCAGCAGAAGGGGTCGCTGGTGGACCCGGAGAAGACGCGGTTTGATTTTTCGCATAACAAGCCGATTGCGGATGAAGAGTTGGAGCGGATTGAGGGGCTGGTGAATGAGCAGATCGCCAAGGGGTTGACCGTTTATGCGGCCAGTCGTGAAGAGGAGTACGTCGATCAGAAGAGGGCGCTGGAGATCAATACGCTGCGGGCGGTGTTTGGGGAGAAGTATCCGGAGCGTGTGCGCGTGGTTTCGATCGGCGTGCCCATTGACGAGCTGTTGGCCGATCCGAAGAACGAGAGGTGGATGGGTTATTCGGTGGAGTTCTGCGGCGGGACGCATGTGAAGAATACGAGCGAGATCGGGCGGTTTGTGTTGACAAGTGAAGAGTCGGTGGCCAAAGGGGTGCGGCGGGTTGTGGGAGTGACGGGGGAGAAGGCAGAAGAAGCGGAGCGGGATGGGACGGCGTTGCTCGCGCGGATGAATCAACTCGACAAAGCACCGGCGGAGCAGTGGGCCGACGGTCTGACCGACGTGCAGCGGCAGATGAGCGAGAAGCAGTTGCCGGTGCGGGAGGTGAATGCGGTTCGGGAGCGGGTGGCGGAGTTGCAGAAGCGGGTGCGGCAGCAGGAGAAGGCCGCCGCGGGGGAGGCGGCCGCGGACGTGCGCGGGGCGGCGGCCGAGTTGTTGAATTCGGCGAAGCAGATCAATGGGACGTACGTCATCGTCGGGGAAGTGCCCCATGCGCCGGCCGACGCGCTGCGCGGGGCGATCGACTGGTTTCGCAGCAAGACGTCGTCGTCGGCCGTTCTGTTGGCGTGTCACGACGGCTCGAAGGTGACGTTGACGGCGGGGATGTCACACGATGTCATTGCCAGGGGAGTGAAGGCGGGCGATCTGATTCGCGAAATCGCCCCGCTGGTGGGAGGCAAGGGCGGCGGGCGTCCTGACTTGGCGCAGGGCGGGGGGACGGATCCGCGCGGACTGAATGCGGCGATGGAACGGGCGCGGGAGTGGATGATCGAGAAGCTGCAATGACTTTCGTCGGTAAATCGGAAGAGAGGCTCACGCAAAGGCGCAAAGGACGCAAAGAACGGGGAAGATGAGGGGGGAGCGGCGCCGGGTCGATGGTCCAACGCACGGTCTAGGCAATCGTGGGAATGGATTCCCGCAAGAGGGCGTGCGAGAAGGGATTCTCGTACGAGCAGGAAGAGAGGCTCACGCAAAGGCGCGAAGGACGCAAAGAACGAAGGCGTTGACGAGTGAGTGCGGAGTCGGGGCGATGACACGACCTACGGCTATCGCGAGTCGGCGTCTGGATAGCAGGTCCAGCGGACGATGTGGCGGGTTTCGGTGGCGGCGACGTTGGTGAGTGAGCCGGCGATGAAGAGGGAGATTTCGGCGCCGGTGTCGAGGGCGTCGAGGGTGACAATGCGACCGGCGGCGTCGAATTCGGTCCGGGAGTCGGCGATCAATGGGGACCATTCGCGGCCGTTCCAGCGGGCGATGAGGGGGGCGTCTACGTCGCCAGCGCGGGTGAATTCGCCGGCGACGTACAGTTGCGTCGCGTCACCGTCGTTGAAGGCGGCGAGCGCGGAGACGCGGGCGTCCAGCCCGGCGCCGAGCGGCGACCATTCATTTCCATTCCAACGGGCGATGAAATTTACGGGTCCCGTGCCCGCGAGCGTGAATACGCCGCCCGCGTGGAGACCCGGACCTGTCCCGTCGTCGAAGACTGCGAGCGCGGTGGCCGCACTGCTGAGACCTCCGCCCAATGACGACCATTCACTGCCGTCCCAACGGGCGACGCCGTTGACCGTGACGCCGCCGGCCGTAATGAACGCGCCCGCGGCATAGAGAGCCAGTCCGCGGCCGTCGTCAAAGAGGATCAGGCCGACGGCGAGATTGTCGACGCCGGTGCCGAGCGAATGATAGGTCTGTCCGTCCCAGCGGGCGATGCCGTGCAGATCGATGCTTCCGGCCTGACCGAATCCGCCGCCGAGGTAGAGCTGCGTGCCGTCGCCGGCGTCGAATTCGGCGAAGGTGAGGACGGGGCCGTCGAGCGCGGCGTTGAGGCAACAGGCGACGAGCGGGGCGTTGGTGCAAACCGCGTCGGCGCACGATGATCCATCGCCGGAAGGCATGCCGTCGGCGGCAAGGCAGGCGGTGTCCGGGAGGTCAACGCAACTTCCTGAAGAAAGGCAACAGGCCTGCGTTGGCCGGTTGTCACAGTCGATCGCGGAGCAGGAAACGCCGTCGCCTTGTGCGACGCCGCCGAGAATCCCGCACGTCGGCCGGGCGACGTCGGTGCAGTCGTGCGTAGGAAGGCAACAGGCCTCGGGCGAGCGTGCCAGACATTGCACCGAGGCGCAATCGGTGTCGTGGCCTTGCGGCAGGCCGGCCAACGAGAGGCATTCGTCGCGGGACATTTCGGCGCAGCCACCCGACTGACCAAAGGGGTCGAAGCAGCAGGCTTCCACGGGAAAACCCGGGCAGGAGGTCGGGTCGCAGCGCGAGCCGCGGTCGAGCGGGGTGCCGCCGGCGGCGAGGCAATCGTCGCGGGTCAGGTCGCTACAGGTTGTTTCGCCGAGCGCGGACCAGGCTGATCCGTTCCAGCGCGCGATGAAGCGGGCGTCGACGTTTCCGGCGCGGGCGAACTCCCCGCCGGCGAAGAGCGCGGAGCCCGTGCCGTCGTCGTGGACGTAAAGGGCGTGGACGGGGCCGTCGACGCCGTCGCCGAGCGGGGACCACGATTGGCCGTTGAAGCGGGCGATGTTGCGGGAGTCGACGCCGCCGACGGAGTCGAAAATACCGCCGACGTAGAGGCCGGGGCCGGAACCATCGTCGAAGACGGCCAACGCCCGGACGCCGGTGGAAGCGTCGGCGGGCAGCGATTCGAAACCGGGCAGGACGGCGAAGCGATAGGCGGAAGTGTCACATTCCGGCACTGGCAACGCGTCGAGGGCGGGCTGGTCGATGGGGGGCGTGACCACGGGCGGCGCGGGGGTGCAGGCGACGTCAAGGCTTAATGTCGCGACGACAAGGCTCGCGAAGGCGGGACGTCGGAACATGGGAGCATCTTACTTGCGAACGGCGGCGGGTGAAACACGTCCCACTGCGTCGGGCATGGCCACGCAAGCGTGGGCCATGCCACCCGGTCAGCGAAATTCTAGCACGAGCGGTCACGGGCGGGACGCGTGTGCCACGCGGTCAGCCGCCGGAGATTGAGTGCTCGAGGGCGGCGAGGCGCGCTTCGAGCGATTCGAGGCGGGCGCGTTGCGACTCCATCTCCTCGCGTTGCCCTACCAGTTCGGCGCTTTGTGAATCCAGGAGTCCGCGCTGTGATTCCAGTTCGGCGGTCATGGAGGCGACGTGGGCGCCGGGGAGGCCGATGGCGGTGTTGATGAGCTTGACGTCGCGTTCGCTCGACGATTCCCACGCCCGGCCGATGATCCAGCGGAACTTGGACGGGGTGATTTCCGACGGCGACGCCGCGACGGCGAGACCGGGGCGGGCCGGATCGGCGATGACGAAATCGCCGGCGGCGACGCTTCCGACGATTCGGACGGGGACCTGACCGAGCATGGCGACGATGACGCGATCGGGGGCTTCGCTCGGCTGGGGGGAATTGCCGAGCACGCAGGGCGCGGTGGAGACGACCATGGCGCAGTCGGCGCCGGCGAGCGATCTGGAGACACTTCCGTTGACGATACCGACGACCTCGCCGGGCTGGAAGGAGTCGGTGCGGTTGAGTTTGGGCAGGTATTCGGCGAAGTCGCCGCTCCCGCTACGATAGGTCACCCCGAACGCGCCGTTGCCGTCGACGGCGCCGATGGCCTGGTTAGTGGAGTTAAAGAAGCTGATGAAATTGACTTCGCTGCCGGGGACGTTGGCCCAGCGGGATTGGAGGCCGAGCACGGCGGCACCGTTGGTAATTCCGATTCCATCGAAGACGGATGTGCTCTCGACGATCTCGGTGTGGGAGTTGGGAACCAGGGGGCTGAAGATGCTGGTGCCGCCGAAACCGACGGCGTGGAGCCGGTTGCCGAGCGGGGCGGTCGTTCCGATGCCGACGACGCCGAAGCTGCTGACGAAGAGGGCGTCGGTGGGGCTGCCGTCGGAGGCGTCGAGGGAGTGGCCGTCGCCGAAAGCGGCCTTGGTCTGCACCGAGGCGTCAGGAAAAATGTAGCCGCCGGCGGTGGAACGGATCGCGCCGGAGACGACCAGCCGGTCGGAAGGGCTGGTGACGCCGATGCCGACGTTGCCTGCGTTGGTGATGGCCATGCGTGTCAGGTTGCCGCCGGTGCGGAAATTGAGACCGTCGGGAATGGAGGGACTGTTGTAGACGATGCCGCCGTTCACGAAGTCTTCCGGGTCCCCGAAGAGAATGCCGCGCTCGGTGTCGTCGGGCGTAAGGATGCTAAGGTAGCCGGTGGCGGAGCGTTCGAAGGCGGCGATGGAATTGGAATGGGCGGTGACCGCTCCGGCGGAGCCCTCGAAGACGTGGAATGGGCCTTCGGGGGCGGTGGTGCCGACGCCGACTTGTCCGATGGGGTCGAGGAAAACGTGGGGCACGTCGCTGCCGGAGAGGTGGAGCTGTTCGGCGGCGCGGGCGTGGAGGGCGAAAGGAACCGCGTCGATAGGCAGATCGGGGGCGAGCTGGTGCAGGCCGTTGCCGCGGAGGTCGTCGAACCAGACGCGGAGGACGACGTCGGAGTTTTCGTTGAAGACGAAGGTGGGGATGGCGGTCATGTTCATGATGGAGGCGTCACCCAATGGCACCGAGTAGACGCCGTTGACGACGACGAGGGTGACGCCGGCCGTGGGCGGCGTGGGGTCCACGACCAGGCTGCCGTCGTTGGTCCAGAGATACTCGTCGGAGCTGGGATCGACGAGGGCGAAACGGAACAGCCCGTTGCCGGTGAAGCGTTCGCCGGCGACGGCGACGACGCCGGTCTGTTGGAGAGTTCCGGGGACGGCGGCAAAGAGCGAGGAGCCGATTGTCAGCACGACCGATAAAGAGCGGATGGAACGCGTGAACATGCGTTATTCGCCTTTCGTTAGCTGTGACCTGTGATCATTCGCCAAAAATGAAACAAGCGGCCTGGCAGACTACCGCGCCGGAATCCGTAAAGTCTTCGTCCAAGGTCGCGGTCAACACCCAGCGACCTCCGACGACGTGGACCCAGCAATTGGCGCTGTCGTCGGCCCCCAGACCCGCCACATCCTGCAAGGTCAAGGCGCAGAAGGAATCGGCGACCAACGACATGTTGGTGTTCGCGGCGCCACTCGCGGATCGCTGCGCGGTGTAGGGGAGGCTGATCGCAAAATTCAGAAAAGTCCCCGTCACCCCAAGATCGCCTTGAATGGTCACGTTGCCGGCGGCGACGGTGACGTCGCCGCTGGTCACCGTTAAGTCGCCGCTGGCGACAGTGACCGTTCCGTTATCAGCGGCGGCGACGGCGGTGTCGGCCGTGCCGGGGACGACGAGGCGTTGCGCGTTGGCGGCGACGTTGGCAAAAGGGGCGGGGGTGATGGCCAGGTCGGGGGTCAGGGCGTGCGTGCCGTTGCCGGCGTTGTCGTCGAACCAGACGCGGAGGCGCAGGTCGGCGGTTTCGGCGAACAGCGAATCGGGGATGGCGGTCATGTTGGCAAGTGTCGCCTCGCCGAGCAGGACGTTGTAGACGCCGTTGATGACGGTCAGCGAGACAGGGTCGGTCGGGGCGTCTGGGTCGGAGACGGCGCTGCCGTCGCTGGTCCAACGATAGACGCCGGTGCTGCCGTCAATCAATGCGAAGCGAAAGGCGCCGGTTCCGGTGAAGCGTTCGCCCTTGACGGCCACCACGCCCTGATGATGGAGCGCCGCGGCGGCGGCGCTTAGGGGAATCAGGGAGAGAATCAACAGGGCTGTCGTTGGCATTGGTCGTAACATTGCGGTTGGGCTCCGTTACAGTTCAGGCATTCGGCCCCGGACTTCCGTCCGGGGTTCTGATTTCCGATCACGGCGCGGCGTCGGCGACGCGGTCGGACAGTTTCGATTCCAGCCGGTCGAGCCGGGCGCGGAGGTCTTCGTTTTCGCGGCGGAGGCGGTCGAGTTCGGTCTGATGCCCGGTGATACGCGCCTTCTCCGCAAGCCATTGCGTCCGCTGGGCGGCGAGCTGGGTGCGCTGGGCGGCGATTTCGGTCTGTTGCTCCTGCAGGGCGGCGATGGCCACGACGCTGAGGCCGGCGTAGTTCATGGTCAGCACGTCGCTGCCGTCGACGACGAGGGAGGGGAACAGTTCGCGGACATCCTGGGCGATGAAGCCGATTTCGGTCGGGGCGGCGTCGCCGTGGGTCTTGACCGCTTCCTTGAAACGGAAGGAGACGGGCTTGAGGGCCATGGCCTTTTGCAGCACGCCGGTCAGCGGATGTACGTCGGTCTTGGAGCGGGCGTCGCTGACCACGGTCCAGTTGTGGGTGGCGCTAAGGCGGGCGAAGCCGTTTTCGTTGGTGTTCGAAGTAATTTCGAAGAAGCCGGCGTCGCTGACGCGCATGCCGGATGTTCGAAACGGGTTGTCGTTGCGTATTAGGACGTGCCAGCCGCTCCCGATGGGGGCCTGAATTGTGCCGGAGACGATTTCCAGCGGTGCGGTGGGGCTATCGGTTCCGATGCCGACTCCGTTCCGAATGACCATGCGCGGCTGGAAGGCGTGCATGAATCGGATGCCGTCGTTGCCGTCGTTGGTGGTGCCGATGTCCAGATTGGCGTCATCACCCTGAACAACGTAATAGCGCATGAAGGCACTGTCACCCGATCCGCCGCCGGGATCGGGCGGGAAGAAGATGCCCGCACCCGGAGAATTGCCTATGGCGGGCATGATGGCGCCGTTGACGACGTGCAGGCGGGCGTTGGGCGTGTTGGTGCCGATGCCGACGTTGCCCGCGCCGGCCGGGGCGAATAGACGACCGTTGTCGATGCTGAGCATGTCGGCGACGGTGGCGTCGGTGTGATCGTGGCTGTCGGCGATGGTGGAGTCGGAGTGGATGTGGCTGTCGTCGGCGACCTGCATGGCGTCGAACGTGCCGGAGACGTCGCCGCCGAAATTCGTGGACATGGTGACGTCGTTGCTCGCCTCCGTGTCCCAGCCGGCGAAGCCCGGGCCGCTGACGGCGCCGTTCACGGTTAAGGCCGCGGGGATGGTGACGTTTCCGGCGGCGTCAACGGTGGCGGCGGAGGCGGCCGATCCGGGAATGGTCAGTTGTTCGGCCGATTCGGCGATTCGTGCGTACGGAGCGGTCGAGAGCGGGAGATCGGGAAATAGTCGGTGCAGTCCGCCGCCGTGGAGGTCGTCGAACCAGACGCGGAGGGCGAGGATGTCGTTTTCGTTGAAGATTCCGCCGGGGATGGCGGTCATGTTGGCGAGGGAATCGTCGCCGAGGGTGACGTTGTAGACGCCGTTGAGGACGGTCAAGGTCACGGCATTGACCGGGGCGTCGGGAAAGGCGACGGCGCCGCCGTCGTTGACCCAGAAATAGGCGTTGGAGGCCGGGTCGACGAGGGCGAAGCGGAATGCGCCGGGGCCGTTGAAGCGTTCGCCCTTGACGGTGACCGCGCCCTGGTGATGAAGCGTGGCGGCAAGGGTTGAAGAGGCGAAAAACACAAGGAACACTATGAACACGAAGCTCTTTGTATTGGGTCTCATTATGGCACTCCTCGTCGACCGTCAGACACTCCGCGTTCGGCAGACCGCTCCCTCACGGTCACGGCTCGGAAAGAATTCGGCATACTGAGACCCGTTCCACGTTCGGCCCCGGACTTGCGTCCGGTATTCTGATCTCCGACTCCGGTCTGGCATCCGGGTGGCACGGGCAAGCGTACTTGTTTGCCCGTGGTGTACGCGTCGAGGCATCGCACCGATCCGAGTCCGTCTCGTCCCCACCACGGACAACGGAGTACCGTTGTCCGTGCCACCCAATCCAAGAAACCATCTGTGTCAACGAACCGGTCCCAAATCACGGCGCGGGCGCCGAACCGGCGGCCGCGACGCGATCGGCCATTGTCGATTCCAGTCGGTCGAGCCGGGCGCGGAGGTCTTCGTTTTCGCGGCGGAGCCGGTCGATTTCGGTCTGGTGCCCTGTAAGGCGCGTCCGCTCCGCGAGCAGTTGCGATCCCTGCGCGGCGATCTGGGCCTGTTGCTCCTGAAGCGCGGCGATGGCCACGACGCTGAGACCGGCGTAGTTCATGGTCAGCAAGTCGCTGCCGTTGACGACGAGCGAGGGGAACAGTTCGCGGACGTCCTGGGCGAGGAAGCCGATTTCGGTCGGGGCGGCGTCACCCTGCGTTGTAACGGCTTCCTTGAAACGGAATGAGACGGGATTGAGGGCCATGGCCTTTTCGAGAATGCCGGACAGGGGATGGACGTCGGTTTTAAGGCGTGCGTCGCTGACCACGGTCCAACTGCCGGCGTTATTCAGTCGCGCGAAGCCGGTCCCACCGTCGATTTGCGAATCGATATCGAACCAGCCATCCTTGTGCACGCGGATGCCGGCTTCGTAGTCAGGTTGCAACGAATTGGCCACTCGAACCTGCCAACCGTTGCCAGGCACGCTGGAGTAAATGTGCAAGGGTTCGGTAGGATTCTCCGTGCCGATTCCGACATTGCCGTTGGCAATGACCATGGAAACGGTGCTGCCGTTGATAAAGCGGACCTTATCCGCGGCATCGTCGCCGATCCCCAGATCGAGGACTGAATTGTCTCCACTTACCGCGTAGTAACGAATATAGGCCTCGTCACCGGCGCCGCCGCCGGGATTGGGCGGGAAATAGATTCCGGATGTCGCGTTCGAGCCGATGGAGGGCATGATGGCCCCGCCGGCGACCTGCAATCGGGCGGCGGAAGTGGTGGTCCCAACGCCCACGTTGCCGTTGGAGCGGATGGACAGGACATCGGCGCCGCCGGCAAACAGCCGGAGATCGTTGGTGGCGCTAGGTGAATAGACCGAGACGACTCCCGAACTGTTCGAGACGAGCTGCAACTCCGCCTGACCGGTGTTGGAATGAATCTGTACCGCCGTGTTGACGTTGTCGCGGACTTCCAGGCGGGCGAGCGGCGTGGTGGTGCCGATTCCGACGCTTCCCGCGCCCGTCGGGGCGAAAAGGCGGCCGTTGTCGATTCCGATGTTGTCGGACACCTGAATGGCGTCGAACGTGCCCGAGACGTCGCCGCCGAAATTCGTGGAAGTGAGAACGTCGTTGCTCGCGTTGGTGTCCCAACCGTTGAACCCCGGGCCGCTGACGGCGCCGTTCACCGCAAAGGCGGCGGGGATGGTGACCTTGCCCGCGGCGTTGATGGTGGCCGCGGGGGTGTCCGATCCCGGAATGGTCAAGCGCTCGGCGGAGTCGGCGACGCCGGAATAAGGGGCGGTGGACAAGGGCAGATCGGGCAGCAGGCGGTGGAGGCCGCCGCCGTCGAGGTCGTCGAACCAGACGCGGAGGGCGAGGTTGCCGTTCTCGTTGAAGATTCCGCCGGGGATGGGCGTCATGTTGGTCAATGAATCGTCGCCGAGAGCGACGTCGTAGACGCCGTTGAGGACGGTCAGCGTCACGGCATTAACGGGCGCGTCGGGATGGGCGATGGCGCCGCCGTCGTTGACCCAGAAATAGTTGTTCGTGGCCGGATCGACGAGTGCGAAACGGAACGCCCCGTCGCCGGTGAAGCGGTTGCCGTTGACGGTGACGGCGCCCTGATGGTGCAGCGTGCCCGGTCCGCCGGCGCTCGCTACGGGAACCAGCAGCAAGGCGATCAGGGAAACAAGAGCGACAAAGCAGGAACGCCACCCGGCGAAACCGAGTTCGTCCGCCCTCCGGGCGGGGGAGACAGGGGGACGGTCGTCCAGGGACTGAAGTCCCTGGCTAAGATCGTGCGCCCTCCGGGCGGGAGAGACCAGGGCAATCCCTTCCAAGGGCTGAAGCCCCTGGCTAATGCCGTTCGCCCTCCGGGCGAGCGCGTGTCGGCCGCCGGTCTGCGACGTTGAGGTCATGGGGTTGTGCGCCATTAATTCGGAGCTCCGCAGCGTGTTCATTTGATTCGGATGATGTAATGCACAGCCACGTAGCTGGGCACTGTGGGGACGACGGCGGCGCCGTTGACGGTCGTAGTTGAAGTGGACGCGGGGGTGGTGTCGGTCGTGGACGACGAGCCGGTGTTCGCGGCGCTGGACGCTCCCGTGTTGGAGGTACTGGCGGCGCCGGTGTTGGCCTGATTGGAGGCGCCGGTGTCGGGCAAGCTGGGGCCCAGGGTTCCGGAGACGGACGGGCCGAAGGTCGAGCCACCAAGGGAATGACGATGCTGTCCCTCCTCGGCAGAGGAGCCGTCGGCCACACTGAGATGATCCCCGGAGTTCCAACCCGCCGCATCACCATCGCGAACCAAATACAAATGTCCGCCCGGGTCCGTTCCGGAAGTGGCGACCGAGCCCGTGTTCGTGGGAAGGGCGTGCGTGTGGTTGTTGAGGGTGTGGGTGTGGGCCATGGTGTGGACGTGGGCCATCGAATGGGCGTGCGTCATGTCATGATCGTGGGCCATGTTGTGGGTGTGGGCCATGCCGTGGTTGTGGGCCATGCCGTGGTCGTGGGCCTCGATGTTGAACGCATCAGCGCCGGCGACGGCGCCGATGGACTCGGCCGCATCCGCGCCGCGGGCGACGCGGGTGCGCAGGTCGGGAACGGTGTTTTTCCAAAACGCGGAATCGACCTCGTCTTGATGGAGTCCGCGGGGGTGCGATTCGTCGATCATGCGGCCGTCGCACAGCACCCAATTGCGCGGAAGGAAATCGTACGGGTCGGCGTTGACATCGGCGGCCAGCGCCGGGTGGTAAAACGGAATGATCATGCCCACGCCGAGCGGCCCGGCGAAGGTATCGGCGTTGGACGACTGCTGGGCATAGGGCGCGGCGGCCATCGGCAGGTCGGGCATAAGGCGGTGCACGCCGTGACCGACCATGTCGTCGAACCAGACGCGCAGGGCAACGGTGCGATGGGCCTCGAACAGACCGGCGGGGATCTCCGTCATGTTGGACAGCGTCGCATCACCCAGTAAGACCGAGTAAACGCCGTTGACGACGGGGAGATTCACGGCGTTCGTGGGCGAATCGGGGTCGCTGACGGCGCTGCCGTCGTTGGCCCACAGGTACGTCTGCGTGGACGTATCCAAGAGTGCGAATCGGAACGCACCGCTCCCCGTGAATCGCTCGCCGGAAACGGTGACGGCTCCCTGATGGTGCAGTGTGCCCGGATTCCCGACCGCCAGGGCCGGCGAAAGGCAAACCACGAACGCCAGGAAAGCCGCCCTCGAGTGCCGCACGATATCACCCTCCCCAATGAACCCGCCCCGGAGCGGCGCAGCGTCAACCGGCCGAGCGGCGGGCAGTTGCGTGCCGACGAATGGCACCTGCCGCCGGACGGACATCAGTCGGCCCCAATCTGGAACAGCCCGAAGTCCAACAACCCGACGTGATCGTCGCCGTCAAAATCGAAACAGTCGCACAGGCCCGGCGCGACGGGCATGTCGGGACCGGTGTCGCACGTCGCGAAGTTGCCGTAGTCGGGGTCCAGCGAGAAGCTGACGGCGCAGACGAAAAGTTCCAGCGCCCCCATGTCCAGCTCAACGCCGTTGACTCGAATTCCGCCGGCAAGATCGTGCTCGATCGGGAAAGGGTCGCCGACGGCGATGCCGGCGGGGTCCAGCGGAAGCTGGAAGCGATCGCCGCGATCGACGGCCGGAGAGGTCGACAGGACGTCGATATCTCCGTCGGCGAGGTCGGCGAACTGGGGATCGCCGTCAATGTTGTTGGAGACGGGCAGGTCGAACGCGTCGAGGCCGTCGATCAGTGAATAGGCGACACCGGGCGTCCCGCCGGCGATTTGGGCGTTTTCGGTGTCGGAGGCGGCCGCGGCGGTGTTGCCCCAGACGATGGAATTGACGACGGAAGGGTTGCTGGCGTCGTTGGCGATTCCGCCGCCGCCGGAGACGGGTCCGCCGGTGTTGTCGGCGTTGTTGCCGGCGATGGTGGAGCTGAATACGGAAATATGGCTGCTGGTGTTGTAAACGGCGCCGCCGGCGAAGTCGGCATCGTTGGTGACGATGGCGACGTTGATCAGCCGCGCGGTGCTGCTGCTGTTGTACATCGCGCCGCCGAAGCGGTCGGCATGGTTGCCGCGGAAGAAGCAGTCGACCAGCACCGGCGCGCTGTTCTGCTGGGCGAAGAAGGCGCCGCCCGATCCGGAATCGGCGGGGGCGCCGGCCACGGCGGTGTTATCAGCGAACCTACATCGGGTGAGCGTGACTGCGGCGCTGTTGCCGGCGGAAAAGGCGCCGCCTTGTTGTGCGGAGTTGTTGAAGAACATGCAGTTGTCGTAGTTGGAGGTGTTGGCCTGCAACAACCCGACGGCGCCACCCTGCACGAGGGCGTGGTTGTTTTCGAATATGCAGTTGGCGACGGTAGGCGACGCGGTGAAGGCGATCATGCCGCCGCCGACGCGGTTACCGAGGTTGGCGCCGTTGGCGTTGCCGGAGTTAATGATGAAGCCGTCGAGAATCGCGGAACTATCCTGCGCCATGCCTCCCTCCGGGATTGAACTCACCACGTGAAAGCTGTTTTCGGCGTTGTTACCCGGTCCGGGCGCCGCGTCGTCACCGAGCAGATCGCCGGAAAGAACGGTGGGGTTGGCCGTGGGATCACGCTGACTCCGCTGGTTTTCGACGCCGGAAAACCCGCCGAACAAGCCGACGCAGGTGGTCAGGCGGAAGCGATCTTCGCGATCGGCCGCGGCCGGCTTGTAGTCGCCGTCGGCCACCCAGATTTCGATCATGACGCCGTTGTTGATGTCGGCGACGGAGGTCTGGCAGGTCTTGCATGTGCCGAGCGTGCAATAGGGCTGTAAGGAACGGGCCTGACAGATGGCGTCCTGCAGGTCGGTGAAGGCGTCGGTCCAACTGGTTCCGTCACCGGCGCCCGCGGCGTCGGCATCGACGAAAATGCGAACGTCGGGCACGTCGATGGAGTTGGGGGTGCCGTCGCCGTCGCAGTCGGGGTCGCACTCGTCGGGCGCTCCGTTGTCGTCCTGATCCATGGATTCACCGCAGCCGGTCAGGATGCAGGCGCCGTTAAAAGCCGCGCAGTTGATGCGGCAGGCGTTGGCCAGCAGGTCCAGCCCGGTGACGCAGTCGTCGCACTCGTCGGGCTGGCAGTTGGCGTCGCGATCCAGGCTGATGCCGGCGGCGATGTCGCATTCGTCGTCGATGGCGTTGTTGTTGCAGTCAATGCCGGAGCTGCCGAAGCAGGTGACCGGACCGTACGACGCGTTGTGGAAACCGGAATCGAGCGTGTAATCGCCGCCGGCCGATTGCGACGCGGGACTGATCCACGTGAGCGAACCGATCATGGAGTAGAGCGCGGCATCGCCCGGGGGACCGCCCGATGCCGTCGTTCCGCCCGCGGTGACGTCCATCGGCGCGAACGAGTAGGGGCAATCAACCGCGCCCTGCGGCGTCGGAGACGTCCCGGGCGCGGAGACGTCGGCGCTCGCGGCCGTCGGTTGAACGGCGGCGTCGGTCAATGCATAGGGGTTATCGTTCGGCTTCTGAACGGGCGCGCGGTCACCACCCGCGTCGCGATCCGCGGCGAACAACGACCCAACGACTAACAGCAACGGAATATGTAACATCGTTTCCATCCCCTGACGCCAGTGTAACGGATTGTGCTCTTAAACTCGACCCCTATGTTTGCCGTGTTCGGCCAGGCGTTTTTGCCTGTCGCCCCCCTTACAAACCCCCGCCCGTTATGGGACGCATATTGGTTGGAAGTCCAATTGCAACGCGCTCCAGTCGAGCAGGTCCACGTCACCGTCGTCGTTGAAATCGAACGGCATGCAAACCGGCGATGCCGTCCCGCCGGGACCGGTCACGCAGCCGGCCCATGTGCCGAAATCCGCCAGCGTCACCCGGGCATCGCAATTCGCATCGCCCGCGACGACGCACGCCAGGTACAACGCCAGCTCTTCCGGCGCCGAGGAGTGAACTTCCGCGAACCCATCCGCGATTTCGTCGACAATCGGTTGAATCACCACGGCGTCCATGCCGCTGAAGTTCATCGGCACGGTGAACGAGAGCGTGGCCAACAGACCGTCCGCGAAACGATTGGTGCAGGATGATCCCGCCGCGCAGTCTGTCGTACATGGAAATCCGCCGTTATCGCCGCCGATGCACTGGTCGCCGATGCACTGTCCGCCCGGACATTGGCAGGCGCCGGTCGAAGCGTTTCCGGGTGTGACGCAAAACGGGGAGACGGCCACGTTGGACAGTTCGATGTCCACGACGCCCGCGGGATGTCCTCCGCCGAGCAGGACGGAGGAGTTCACCACGGTTGGGAACACGCGGGGAGTGCTGTTGTCGAAGGTGCTGCTCGCGTAGACGCCGTGCCAGGTCAACGAGTTGTACACCAAGCCGGGCGACGAAAACGCGAGCTGAACGATCACCGAATTGCTGACGTCCAGATTGTCCGAAACCAGCCACAACTGGACCTGGACCGTGTCGCCGGGGTTGATCTTGTCCGCGGTGCAACCATCGGTGACGGCGTAGACCTGATAATCGGCATGCACCGGTCGCGGTGCGCACCAGGCGGCCGCCGCCAGAAGTACGGCGACAACGCGCGATCCCCATCGACGAGTGTCACGTCGTGTCATTATGCGTTCCCCCCGTCTCGAACCACCCCGTCCGCGGCCGTCAACACGTCGACCGCCGAAAACGGCGACACCGCGATCGATCGTTCGTTTCGTTCCGCGTCGAGGCGAACAGCGCGCCCGTGCAGTCGACGCTTCTCGAACCGTGTCCGTTCATTCGCCGGGTCAAACAGATCGACCCGCGTCAGTTCATCGCCGCCGGCCACCGGCACACGCCGCGCCGACGCCCCATGGCGATTCGAAGCGGCGTTGTCGAGCCGTGAAATCCGCGATTCGGCGCCGTCGATGGCCGCGAAGATGTCCACCATCGTCCGGTCATTGCCGTTGGCGCTGCCGGTCACGGTCACGCCGTCGCCGCCGGCGGTCGGTCCAACGGGCGCCACCGGCGCGGCGGATTCATCCAGACGCATGATCCGTTGAACCAGGGACGCGCCCGACCGGGCGATGCGGCCGATGCCGTGGCGCAGACCCGTCACCAACGACGCCCGCGCGGCCGGTACGGCTGGGCTCGACCCGACTGCGTATTCGTCCACATTCGGCCCGTCGACGACGAAAGCGTCAACGTGCGATGCCTCAGCGACGGGTCCATCAACAAACGAAACATCGATGACCGGCGCCGCCGGAGCGCCGTTCGTCGGCAAATCGACGCCCGACTGCGTACCGCCCGCCGCGACCGGGGCCGACTGCGGCGATGGACTGGTCGGAAGTTGCGGATCGGGGATGGCCGACGCGTCCCGCCCACGCAGGGGCAGGATGATGTTGACATCGATCGCGGAAAACGCGCCGTTGCTGACGATGTCGCCGCGCACGTGCTCGGCGTTCGTCGGATCGAATGCCACCGGCGGCATCGCCGTGGTCAGCGGGGCAAGCGCCCCGACGTCGGAATTGTTCACCCGCAGGTCGCCGGTCACGTCGCCGCGAAGCGCCGTGATGATACGATCGGTATCGCCCGCCAACGGGAACGCATCAGCGTCCGCCGACAGAATGCCGTCCACCGACACCAGGTACCGGGCGTAATCGGGCAGCGGGCCGCTGAACGTGATCACGCCGATGGTATCGCCCGGCCGCGTGGACGTGGCGATGTTGATGCCCGCCAGATTGACGGGCGAACCATTGCTGCCGATGCCTACGACGGTCACATCGCCCGGCGTGAACGACGCCGGATTGATCGGCTCGCTGAATTCCACCAGCAGGGTGCGAACGCCGACCTGCCGCGGCTCGCTGAAGGATCCGTCGTCCGGAATCAGCAGCGTCGCCTCCTGTCCGCCGTGCAGACCGGATGAACGCCACGCATTGATGGTCAGGTCCGACACCACCACCTCGATCATCTGCGACGGGAACGCGTCCCCATCGTCCACGGTCACGGTCACGTCGTAGTCGCCGGTTCGAACGTATTGATGATTCAGGTTGAACATCCCGTCGACCAAGGCCACGGACTGGACGGTTCCGTCGTCGAAATCGACGGTGGCGGTCAGCAGGTCGTTCACCGCGCCCGGTAGGCCGCTGATGCCGGGGTCGGTCGCCGATCCGCGGATGGCGACTATTTCGGCGACGGCGGCGGGGGAAACGTCGTCCAGCGTGAACATCGGCGCCACGTTGCCGACCACGATCTGCACGGTGTCGGTGTGCATGGCGCCGGAATCATCGGCAACGGTCAGTTCGATCACATATTCGCCGTCGTTTTCAGCCGTGAAGCTGTATTGCGCCTGATTGCCGGCCGGGAAATTGATCTGTCCGTTACCGGCGGACACGTTCCATGTCCGCGTCAACAGATCGTTCACGCCCACGTCCATTCCGAAACCGCCCAGCATGATGACATTGCCCTCGACGAACGGTCCCGCCGGAACGACGTTGATGTCCGCGACCGGGGCCACGTTCAGCACGCTGATCGACGTGTTCTGCTGGGCAACCTGCAAGCCGCCGTCGAACACCCGAAACGAAACGCCGTACATGCCGTCGTCGTTGGGCGTGAATCCGAACGTCAAGTCGTCACCCGTGACGTGCTGGCCATTGGGCCCGTCCGCCGCCCACAGGTAGGTGAACTCGTCGGAATCCTTGACCGGGTCGGTCACCTCGGCGCTGAACTGCACCGGACTGCCTTCCACGAACGGTTCCGACGTTTCGATAGTCAGCCCGACCGTCGGCGGCACGTCGCCGACGTTGATCGGTTCCACGTCCGCGGCGCCGACAACAATGGCGTCGGCCGCCGTCAGTCGCACGGTGTACAGCCCGTTGTCGCTGGGCGTGAACGAGAACGACGTCCGACCGTCAGGCAACAACTGGCCCGGTCCCGACGGAATCAACTGTCCGTTGGACGCCTGCACGCTCCAGTTGAACAGGATTTCGTTCAGGTCGGCCGGGACATCCGTCGCCGAACCAACCAGCGTGATCGGGTTGCCCTCGAGGAAAGCGCCGGCGGGCACGTTTTCGATGGTGGCCGTGGGCGCCACGTTGCGCACCGTCACCGGGAAGTTGAACTGCGGCTGGTTGGTTCCGTCGTTCACCGTCACCGTGACCGGGTAGGTGGTGCCGATTGCGGGGTTGTCGGCGTACGCGTGCGACAACGCGAACGTCCGGTTCGGATTTAGCGGTAGCGGCTGCACGCCCGATCCGTCGCCGTAGTTCACCGTCGCCGTCCACATGTCGTTGGGGGCGTCGATGAACGAACCGCCGGCCATGAACGTGCCGCCCTCGTTGATGACGTTGGTCACGCCCGGCACGATGTTTACGCTGATCTGCGGCACGACGTCCGCGACCGTCAACACCACCTGCGTCACGTCGAACGCGTCCTCGTCGTCAGTGACCGTCAGCGTGACCGTGTACGTGCCCGGACCGTTGGCCGCGAACATCAACTGTCCGGCCGTGCCGTCGGCGATAATCTGCCCGTTGCCGGCCTCGACTTCCCACAGGTAATCGAAATCGTCGTCGCCGGGGTCGAACACCGATGCGTTCAGCGTGATGGCGTCGCCCTCGTGATAGCCGGCCGGGAACTGCCCGTCGCCCGACGCGATGGTCGCCTGCGGCGCCAGGTTGCCGACCGCGACGTTTGCCATCGACGAGATCGTCCGGAACGGATCGGCCGCGTCGTGAACCGTCAGCGTCACCTCGTACAGGCCATTGTCCGTCGGCGTGAAACCAAACGCCGGCTGATTACCGTTCGGAATGATCTGACCGTTGCTCGACTGCACCCGCCAGTCGTACACCGGCTGCGTAATCAGCGTCAGCGGCGACAGCAACGCGTCGAAATTCACCGCGTCGCCCTCGTCCACCTCGATGTCGCCCAGAATGCTGTTGACCTGGATCGCCAACCCCTGAACGGCGTCGAACACCAGTTCTGAATCGTTGCCCACGTTGAATATCGGCGTCGCGTTGGTCGGTACGTCGGACGCCAGCCCGCGCGTGTAGCCAACGCGCCACAAGTTGGCTGCGCTCGCCCCGTTGGTGGCCGTCATGTACAGCGTTTCGCCAAACGTCGGCTGGCCCATCAACGCGTCATCGAACACGGTCAGGAACGCCGGCGCGGCCGAACCCGTCGGATGGATATCCGCGACCGGCGCCGCGGCCCCGCCGCTGACCCGCCACAGTTCGCTGCCGCTGACGCCGTTGTTGGCCGCGAAAAACAGCGTGTTGTCGAATGGCACCAGGTACTGCGGGGCGGAACCGGTCGCGCCGGCCGCCACATTGAACACCGTCAGGTTTGAATCCGCATTGGCGAACCGGAACACCTCGCGACCCGCCCCCGGTTCGTCGGCCACCAGATACAACGCATCGCCGACCACCGTGTAGTCGGCCGGGTTGGTCAACGTCTGGTTGTACCAGTTGGTATTCAGGCCGGCCGCGTTGAACGAGAACCGCAGCCGCAACGGCACCACCGGCCCGCCGTTCACCCGCCGGGCGCCGAAATACAGACCCGCGAAATCAGCCCCGCCGCCGTCGTACGCCGCCAGTTCCACCGGACTCGAGCTGGGCGCGCCCGCGACGATGTCGAGCACCTGCGGCGCCGACACCCCGTCGTACCGCCACAATTCGCGGCCCAGCGTCGCGTGTTGCGCCGAGAAGTACAACGCCGGCGACAGCAACTCGTCGATGTCGTACACGAACAGTGACTGCGGATCGGACGATGCCCCCGCGTTGATGTTGGACACCAACGCCACCTGCGGCACGCCCGACACGTTTTCGGTAATTCGCCACAATTCGCGATCAGTCCCCGTGCCGGCCGCGCCGAAATACAACGCATTGCTGAACGCGGCCAGATCGACCGGGTTGGAATTGCCGACGGCGTTCACCTCCACCGTTTGGACCGACACCTGGTTGTTGCCGTCAACGCTCAACCGCTGGATTTCGCCCGCCGCCGAGAAATACAAATCGCCCGCGAACGGCACGAAATCGGTCGGATTCGCACCCGAATACACGTTCTGAACCGTCGCCCCGTTGAATCGCCACACCTGCGCGCTGTTCACCGCGAAATACAACGACCCGCCGAATTCCACGAACCCATCGCCCGTCACCGCGTTGCCGTTCAGCAAATCCAACAGCACGCTGTACGCTTCCCGCTGATCCGCTCCGCCGTCCACCTGAATCCAGCCGTCGCCGAATGCGTTCGCCCCGCCCGCCGGGAACTCGCCCGCCGCGGCCACCGCGCCCGTGTCATCGGGCAACAACAATCCCACCGCGTGCGAATTCCCCACCGGCAGGAACGGCAGATCGGTGAACACGAAATTGCCGACCGCGTCCGTCACCGCCAGCCGTTCGAACCCCGCATCGAACACGCCGTTGCGGAACTGGTCCAGATAAACCGTCAACCCCTCCAAAACGTCCGTCGTCGGCTGACCCGATGCGTTCTGCAATAGCCCCGACGCATTCCCGTACACCGCGCCGACACCCACGTGCAGATCGAACCGCTCGTCGGCCGTCCGCCCGCCGTTCACCTCCGTCGCCCGCACGCTGACCACCACCGACCCCGTGAAACCGGCCGACGCCGACAATCGCAACGTACTCCCCGTGACCTGCGCCGTCACCGCCGGGTCGTCCACGCTCGCGGACCATGTTACCGTCGCGATCGGGCTGACCAGCGACAACGGAACCACCAGCGAACCCGGCGCGTTCTGCTGCTGGAATTGCGGGGCGACCGGCGTCACCGCGAACACCGTCGTCGGCAGCGATTCCGCCCGCACCCCGTTTGCCATGGCATCGGACGCCGAGTTGTGACCCGACACCCGGATCCGCAACTCGTTCAGCAAATACGCCAGCGTGCGATTGTTCAGCACCGTCGAACCGGACAAATCAACCGCCTGCAACAGCGGGTACGCATTCGGCAGCACCACCGCCAACGCGTCCGACGCCGTCGTCCCCAACGGCCCGTCCAGATTGGTCAGTTCGACCGTCGCATCGCCATCCAGTTCCACGTCCGACAACACGTTGGACCACCGCACCCCCGGCAGACCCACCACCTCCGACGCCTGCCCGACGGACAATCCCAACACGTTCACCGTCGGCGCGTTGGCCGCCGTGATGCTCAACGAGACGCCCGCGCCCAGGCCCGATGTCCGCAACCACATCCGCTCGTTCACCCGGATCGCCCGGATCGAACCCACCGGCAGATTCGCGTTGCCCAGCACGGCCAACGCCCCGCCGATGTTCACGTCCACCTCGTTGATCAACTCGTCAATCGTGTCATTCGTCACCTGATCCAGAACCATGACGCCCAGATTCACCACGCCGCCCGGCAGACCATTAACCCGAACGGTAAACGTCCCCTGCGCGCCCAGATCGCCGCTGACCGGAATGTTTACCGCCCCACGGATCACCGCCCCCAGCGCAATCGGCAACGCGTCGTTCGCCGGCGAATTCCGCTGATCAACCGCGTCCGACGCCGCGACCATCTCGTCATCCTGCGTCACGGCGTACTGCACCGGACTGCGGCTACGATCCGCCGGCCACGTCGCGAACACCTCGTACGCCGCCTCGCCCAACCCATCGAACGCCGCGGCCGCCTGCGAATCGGACGACCCGTTGAACAACACCCGATAATCGCCGCCGAACGCCGACGAATTCGTGTCATGAACCCAACCCGGTCCCTGTTCCGCGTATTCGCGATCGTTGTCGTCGACCAGGTACAACCCCAACAAGTCACGCAACTCGCCGACGTCGCTGCCGCTCAAATCCAGCCATCGCAGATTGTGCGCCCCGGCGAACACATTCAGCACGAACACCCCTGCGCTCGGAACGTCCGCGAAATTGTTCTCGCCCAGAAACGCATACTGCAACGCATCCAGATCGCGCAACGGCTCGAAATCTTCCGTGCCCGTGTTCGTCGCGTTCAACCACCGCAACTGCGTCAGGTCGTCGATCCACGACAGCAACGACTGCGACGTGCCGCCCTGCGGCCGCGACCGGGCACCGCCCGCGAATTCCGAATCGCCCGGCACCGGCGCGACCACCTCCGCATCGAACCCGCCGGCCGAATCCTCGTCGTTCGAACTGACAATCGTCCCGTCCGGTCCGCCGAGCACCGGCGCGTCATGGTCCTGATCCAGATCATTGTCGATACCCGTGCCATCGCCCGGCACTTCATCGCCCGGCGATTGAACAGCCGTGATCGGATCCGAAATGCCGTCCAGGCTCAAATACTGCATCCCTCGCAGAATCGTCACCGGCTCCAGCGGATCGAGCTCCAGCAGCCCCAGAACCGACTCGTTCAACTGCGGCACCAGCGGGTTGTAATCCAGATCCAGATAGCGCAAGCCACGCAGACCCAGTTCGCCCTGCGTTTCGCGTTCCGGCCGGATGCCCGGCAGAATGAACCCCACGTTCTGCAGCAGGTTGCGATCCAGCGACAGGTATTCCAGGTTGACCGCATAATCCAACCCCAGCAGGTTGTCCGTGCCCACAAACACCCCGCCCGCCTCCACGATCTGGCCCACCACCAGCCCGCGGTTGCTCAAATTCAATTCCAGCAACTGCGTCATGTCCGTCGCCAGCAGCGGCCGCGGCACCCGTTCCGTCCCCGTCGGCGTCAGCGTGGTCAACCCCAGCGCGTCGGCGATCAGGAATTCAAAACCCGCATTGGCAAATTCGACCTCGAAATTGTCCGGCCGCGCGACCCGCCCCGAATCCTCGCCCGGCGCCGGCAACGTCACCACCTCGATGTTCGGCGGCAACAGATCGTCGATCGCCGGATCGCCCGTCACCACCCCCGGATCGCGCACCTCGATCGCCTCGGCCGTCAACGTCTCGATCCCCGCCCCGCCGTAGATGCGATCAACGTATCCATTGCCGACGATGAAATCGTTGCCGTCCTCGCCGTAGATTTCGTCGCGCTCCGACGGCACGTCCGCGTCGCCCAGCTTCGGCGGTGCAATCTCGATGACGTAATCCAGCGCCGCCGATCGCCCGTCCGGGTACAACCCCTCAAACGGGTCGTACACCCGCACGAAATACTCGCCCGAATCGAAATCCCGCATGTCCACGACCGCGGCCCCGGCCTCCACCCGTTCCCCGCTGCCGTCGAAATCGCCCTCGATCACCCGCGTCCCGCTCATCCGGTGACCGTCTCCGTCGAACACCTCCACCACCACCCCGCCGCGCGTGTCCACGTCGAACGACAATTCCGACCGGCCCGCCGCGAAGCCCTCGATGAACAACGGGAACGGCGTGTCCGATTCCAACCGCAGCGTGACCCGCGTCTTGCCCGCGGCCAGCGCATCCCGCACGTGTTGGGTCAAATCCAGCGTGACCGAGAATGGCGTCCCGGCCGTGCTCGTCGGCCAGCCGTTCCCCGTCAGGAACCGCTGTTCCAACTCCTCGAAAAACTCCGCCGGCCGGGTCACGTCCACCGCCGTCACCGCCGCGTCCGCCTTGTCGTCCAGCAGGAACACGCTCAACGTCCCGCGGTTCTGCGATGCCCCCGCGGTGTGCGCCACCAGCATCTGCAACTGCACGTTGCTGATCAGTTCCGGGTTGTCCAGATAGCCCAACAGATCGGTCAGATCGAACTCCATGATCCCGATCCGACCCCCCGCCCCGCCCACTTCCAGGCTCGCCCCGAAAAACGCCGGCGGCGTTACGACAGCCGCGGTGCCGTTCGGCAAGCGCGTGCCCGTCACAAACGGAATCGCCCGTTCGCCCGCCGCCGGACCGGTCGCGTACGCCGCCTCCAACGCCGGCCGCGACGTGTTTAACACCCCCGATTCCGGATCGCGGATCAACACCCGAATCTGATTGCCGATCTGACCGTCGCCCAACGTTCCGAACCGGTGCCAATCGTCGAATTCGTACGCCCCCGTGTCTCCATTCCGAATCTGCAGCGCCGTCCGCGCCGCGTCGTTGACGTCCTGAACCGTCATCCGCGCATCCGTGCCCAATCCGATGGTCTCCAATCGCAGGAAACCGTTCGCATCGAGAACGGGGCGAATCACGGTCGACAAAATGTGGCTGCCCACGAACAGGTTGTTGAACACGCCCGCGATGTCGTTCACCAAATCCTGTGCCGTCTGGTTCGTCGGGTCATTTGCGATGTTGATCGTGTCCGACAACCCCATTCCTTCCGGCGTCAGCCCTTCCAACGACAGCCGGAAACTCGCCGTCATCCCCGCCCCGATTCGCCCGTCGATCGGAAGCGGATCGCGCCCCACCACGATGGCCGCGTCTTCGAGATGCGACAGCTCCCCGCGGAACGGCTGGCCCGTCGCCGGGTCCACCACAAACAGCCCGCCACCCGGAACGTCCCGGTTGGTCATGAACGTGACGCCCGATTCCGGCAACGCCGCGTCCCGGCCCGTTCCGCCAAACACCACGTAAATGCGTCCCGCGTTGCGGTCCACGTCGTTCGGACCATTGCCCGCCACGCCCGTGCGCACGTCCGCCGCCGCCGCCCCCACGATCAGTTCGTTGATCCGGTCGCCGTCGAGATCAATATCCGGCGACAGCGGCAACGTCCCGAACCGGTCCGTCCCCGCCTCGCCCTCGATCTGCACGTCCGCGTACGCCAGCGACAACTGCACCGCGTCCCCCGCGACAGCGGTGGTCACCGGTACGTCCAACGCCGACCAGAACACGTGCAGATATCCGCCCGACGAATCCACCAGCGCCGCGTCCGCCACCTCGGCCGCGCTCACCGCCAGATGATGCACCGGCTCGCCGATCGCCAGGTCCGTCCGCGCGTCGCCGTCGAAATCGCCCGCGTACACAAACATGTCGCCGTGGGCGTGGAACCCCGTCGGCACGTTGCGGTCCACGCGGACCAGTTCGTTATTCGCGCTGTTCAGCACCGGCGGCGCCGCCGCGGCCTGAACCACCAGGTTCGGTCCGCCGCCGTACACGATCACCCCGTCCCGCCGATCCGCCTGCGCCGTCGGACCCGATACCGACCGCGTCAACGCAAAATCGTCGTAGCCGTCCTGATTGGTGTCGCCCAACGCGAACACCCCGGCCCCCAGCCCGACGCCCGACCAGATGTAATCCGACTGCACCAGCGCCGCCGACGCATTATCCAGATGTATCTCCGCCGCGAACGCAGCGCGACCCAGAACCAGATACGCCCGTCCCGTATTGGGCGTGCCGGCCGTGAACCGCTGATCGCCGAACAGCAGGTCCTCGAATCCGTCGCCGTTCACGTCGCCCGCCGCCACCGACGTCAGATCGCTGATTGCCCCGCCGCCCGGACTATGCAGGTTGTCGCGGCGAATCCGCGTCGATGCATGCGCTTGCGTCAGGTTCACGGTCGTGACGATCGTCTGGCCCGAAAACAGCATGCCCACCTGAATGCCGTTCGTCAGGTTGGCGTCCCGCTGCCATTGCACCAGCACGTCGTCGCGCCCGTCGTTGTTCCAATCCAGCGCGTTAATCGTGATTTCGTCGACCGACACCGCGATCGCCGACGGCAGCGTGATCATGTAATCAACGTCCGTCGCATCCAGGAACCGGTCGAACCCCCCGTCCGCGGGCGTGCGGCCCAGAATCACCCGCACCACCCAGTCGTTCGATCCCGGCGTTTGTTTGACCAGAATCAAATCCGCCAGACCGTCGCCGTCCACATCGCCCATCGTGTCCGCCGGACGACCCAACGCCGCCCCGTCCACCACGATCGCCGCCCGGCCCCCGACGCGGAACGAACCCGCCCCGCCTTCCAGTTGCGCATCCGTGTCAAACGTGACCTCAAAATTGTACCCCTCGCCGCGGACCAGCAGGTCGTTCACGTTGTCGTTATTGACGTCCGCCGAGTCCACCCGGTTCAGGCTGTTCCGGTCCACCGGCCCCAGCAGAATGTAACTGTCGCCCGTCGCACTGCCCCGCCCGCTGATGATGTAATCCGGCACCCGGTCGTCATTGATGTCCCCAATCTGCTGGAACACCGACAACTCGCTCCCCGCCGCCCCGCCCTGAACCGTCGGATCATCTCCCGCAGCATCGCTTGCCGAGTCGGCACTCGCCGAATACCCACGACCGATTTCCGACCCCCGGCGTCGATCCGCACCGCGACGCCCTTCCGCATCCCCCTGCGTCCCTTCGTCCCTCCGTCCCTCCGTCC
>JABFSN010000043.1 GCA_013140575.1 Phycisphaerales bacterium
GCCCCCACCGCCACCCATCAGGATTGGGATTACGACGACGAAAACTCCGACCCGGCCAAGTGGAACAACGTCAAGAAGTACACTGACGCGACGGGGATCGAGACGCTATTCTTCTACGAGGCGAACGGGATCGACAAGACCGCGCTGACCCGGGTCACGCTCCCGCCGGCCGAACCGGGCGGCTCGACCAGCGACATCCTGCTGACCTACTACTTCTCCGGGGGCCTGCTTGAATCGGTCACCGACGCCAACGGCGTCCGGACCGAGTACGATTATGATGGTTACGGGCAAGTCAATCGCGAAACCGAAGGGAGTTCGTCCGGCGATCGTGTGCGGATTGATCACAGCTTCGACAGCCTCGGTCGTCCGATTTTGAGCACCCGGCGTGGATTGTGCGGGACCGGGGCCCCGAGCGCACCATCCGGGTCGGGAACGGATGGCCTCGTCTGGAATAGCAACAATCTACTGCTCGAAGCGTCGTGCGGGATGCCGGCTATCTTCGCTCCAAGTTGCGACGTACAGGGGAGCCCCGAATTCCTGACGTTTGGCAGCATCGGCTCCACGTTTGATGCTGCTGGTGCAAGTGACTACGATACCGTGGGGCGTCTGAAGCACGCGGAACTTGAGATGTTGGACTTGGGCAGCGGCGAGAATCCAAGCGTCATCTTGGACGTGACGTACGACGCGCGTGGGCGAATCCGAACCCGGTCGCGCAAGTCCACGGAGCCTTATTGGGGCCTCGCGACGCCGCCGAGTCAGGTCACAGAGGCCTTCACCTACACTTACGACGACGCCAACGGACAGTACACCCGGCAGGACGGAATCAACCAGGGATCGGGCTATCCTGCCGGCGTCAGACTCACCACGTCGACCGACGTGCAAGGTCGCGTCACCAGCGTCGTCGCGCAATACTATTCGTCGGGCGTCTACAGCAATCTGTATTCCGCCGCCTACACGTATCAGACCGACCCCAACCGGGATCTTATCGACAAAGTGACCTATGGCAACGGCACCGAGATTCATTACGTCTATGATGAGCTCGGTCGCGCTACCGCAATTCAACATCTGAATCCGGCCGCGCAGCCAGGCCCGATTGCCATACTGCAATTCGGCTACACATTCGACGAACGCGGGTCACTTGTCACGGTCTCCGAAACGGGCATCGACGGCAGCGGACACTTGGCCTACACGTATGACAATCGTGGCCGTCTGACGCGCGAAGTTCGCACGCTCAGCAACCCGTACGATCTGACCTATTCGTACGACGCCGGCGGCAATCGCTGGACCAAGGACGATGCGGTCAACCATCGGCAGACCGTCTATGATTACGATCTCAACAACAATCGTCTGAACGGTTACGATATTCTCGACACGACCGCCGCCGTCGTCGTCGAGCGTGTCGTCTACGAATACCACCACGACGGCGACGCCGCCGGGAATGTCCGTCGCGTCCAACGAAAGGTCTCCAACCCGCCATCGAGTAATCCCGACACGTTCAATGTGTTCGCCACGGAGTTTCATTACAACCACGCCGCCCAAGTGCAGGTCATGAGCCATCGGGAATGGACCGAAGGCCCGAGTGGACCCGGCCCGGTCACGACCGCGGCCATTCGCGAATTCAGAGGCGGCGGACGCGCTCGCTATATGATGCGCGACCGAAATGCCGCAACCCTGTCGCCCGATTACGCGTCGGCCGTCTGGACCGCGTACGACGGCGACGAACCGACTCGCGACTATTCGCTGCAAGTGTCCGGATCACAGTATTATCCCGTTCCGGCGGACCGATACCAACTCGGAATCGCCCAAGCCAAGCCGGCTTCGAGTTCCCCCAACCTCAATGTCAATTACTTTCATACTGACCACGTCGGTTCAACTCGCGCGATGACCAATTCGCCGGAGAGTGGTCCTGCGTTCGCTTCGCCGAGAATCGTCTATACAGCATTCGGGGAGCCGGTTTTTGCGTCCGGCGCGCTCGATATACGGTATCAGTACGTAGGCAGGCACGGCTACGAGTCATTCGCCTTCACGCCGTATCTACATGTCGGCTACCGCTGGTACGACCCTTCGACCGGCAGATTCCTTCAGCGAGATCCGATCGGCGTCCGAGGCGGGCTAAATGTCTACGCGTACGTCGAATTGTCGCCGGTGGACGGCTTGGACCCAAGTGGATTGGACAGGTGGTACTATCGTGAGCCTGGGCACAGTTGGGTTTATTTCAGAAACGCCGACGGCAGTTATACGCGATATGCCCTTGGTCCTGATTCATCAAACTGGTTCTATGGTCCGGGGCAAGTGCAAAAACAGACCGTCCCATCCTTGCCTCAGTTGCCGTGGTATTCGAGTTGGTGGAGATTCTATGAATACGAGACGACTCCTGAACAGGACGGGACTGATCGGGCGGCGATCGAAAGGGAGCGAAGCAACCCACCGACCTATTCGTTCCCGGGCATCTTTGGTTACAACTGCGAAAACTGGGCATTGAAGTGGGCGACGAAGTATAATGAATCTCCTCAAGTGTTTCCGATACCAGGATGAATTTCAGTAGTGCGCTAATGGCTAGCCGAGTTGATCGCATTCGCAGAGTCAGATTGTCGCGCCTCGCGGCAAGCAATCTATCGATGCTCGTCTGGCTTGTGTGTTTGGGCGTAGTGGTGTTTGGTGTCGTAACCTTGAGGCAGACATTGCAGGCACAAACAGTCGCGCGAGTGACATGCTCGTTTCAAGAAAACTTGGCGCAGCTTGGGCAACGCATTCGCGCGTACTCGCGATACAGGCCTGAGATCTTGTGTTTCACCAAAGCCGAACTTGTGGCTTCAGGCGTAATCGCAGAGGGCGAATGGGACTTTCAGGAACCTGCACTGTTCACGAAAGTACAAAGGCAGTGGCAAAACGTTCCAGATTTGGGTGTTGTGAAAGAAGATTTGTGGATTGCCATCGTCTTGGAGTGCTATGAAGGCGAAATCGACGGGTGCAACGTTCTGTACGCAAACGGAAAGGTGTTGTATTTTCAAAACTCGAAAACCGACGTGATTGCCGAAGCAAATCTCCATAGGAAGGAATTGGGGTTGCCTCAGTTTC
Source organism: Phycisphaerales bacterium (assembly GCA_013140575.1). Classification (GTDB taxonomy): domain Bacteria; phylum Planctomycetota; class Phycisphaerae; order UBA1845; family UBA1845; genus JABFSN01. The sequence continues at coordinate 3,079 of JABFSN010000043.1, forward strand.
CGAGTCCGTGAGTCAGAATGGTTCAGTAGGGGCGCCGGTGCCGGATGAGTGGGATGTCTTCGCGACGGAGTTTTTCTATAACAAGGCGGGCGAGGTGCAGGTGATCAGCCGGCGGCAATGGTTCGAGACGCCGGCCGGCATCGCCAGCGTCTCCACGCAATCCATCCGCGAATTCCGCGGGAATGGTAGAACTCGCTATATGATGCGTGACCGGATCGCCGACGAGCAGGCGTCGAATTATCTATTGCCCAATTACGATTCGGGCACGTGGACCAGCTACGACGGCGAACTGCCCACGCAGGACACGACGCTGAACTGGATTTCCCACCCACCGCCGCCGCAGATTCCGCATTACGAGAACGGCGGGAGCACGCGCTACCACCTCGGCCTGGCCCAATTCACCCCCGGCGCCACCACCGGCGACTTCAACGTCAAATACTTCCACGCCGACCACCTCGGCACGACGCGCGCGATGACCGACGAAGGCCAAACGGGTCCACCGGCCGTCCCCCCGTCGGCGCTGCCGCGTCTGGTCTACACCGCCTTCGGCGAGAAGGTGTCAACCATCGGCACCGCCGACACCCGCTACCAATACGTCGGCCAACACGGCTACGAAACCTTCCCCGACCTCCCCTACCAACACGTCGGTCACCGCTGGTACGACCCGTCAACGGGGCGCTTCCTTCAACGCGATCCGATAGGCATTAACGGCGGTTACAACGTCTTTGCGTACATCGCCAATGCGCCGCTAGACGGCGTCGATCCGAGCGGGCTCTATATTGAACATGACACTTATCGCAATCCCGACGGGAGCTACACGCACCACTATTACGACCGTGGCTGGTTCGGATGGGACCACGAGTATATGGGTTCAGTCAAGGGAACAATGCCTGTGCTTCCGAATCCGCGAACATTTGACCAGCGGTTCTTCGCGGTGTGCGCATCGACCGCTATTGGTGGAATGGCAGGGGCCGCTACCGGTGCTGTCTCCGGTGCCGCCGCGGGCTCCGCAGCCGGCGGAGTCGGCGCAGGCCCTGGGGCAATCGTAGGCGGCATATTCGGTACCGCCGTTGGAGGCGCCGGCGGTTTTGCGAAGGGCGTGCTCACCGAAATATTTGTATTCGGATATTGACAAAGCCATGGGATCAAGTTTCCTTCTTTGGCTCTATCCCGAGCTTTTCTCTATAGATGATGAGTCTGAAAAGTGGAAGATTGTGCGCGCTGCCAGGAGTAATCGTCTAAGACCGCGACGATTCTGGATAGCGCTATTTCTGTGGACACTGTTCACTACCCCCACATTTGTTCCAAATAAATGGCTGGCATCCGGCCTCTATGTTTTTTGTTGGTTATTGCTCTCGGTACTCCTTACAGTCTGGTATTTCAAGTCCGTTGTTAGACGCGAGGTACGACTAGAGATTTGGCAACGGGGAGTACCGATCTGCCGCGAGTGCGGATATGATTTGAGAGGACTGAGCGAATCGCGTAATTGTCCGGAATGTGGAAAGAAGATTGTCAGGCCATAATAACTCGGTGACCACGCCCACGGACGTGCTGCGGCGCGTCAGCGGTGTCGTAGAGGTTTATGTCGAAATCATCCCGCCGCCGGCCGCGGTGCTGGAAATCAGCTATGTCTACGACGCCCGCGGACTGATTGACTGGGTGACGGAGAACGGCATCGACGGGTCGGCCACCATCGACTACGTCTACGACCGCCGCGGCCGGCTGACGCGGGAGACGCGGAGCGGGGCGTCGGCGTACGACTTGGCCTACACGTACGACGCGGGGGGCAATCGCGAGACCAAGGTGGACGCGCTCAACGGCCGGCAGACGACCTATCATTATGACTTGAACAACAACCGACTCGAGTTGTATACTGTGATGGCGACGAGTGGGGCGCAGAACGGCTACACGCTCGAACGCGTCGAGTACGAATTCGAGAACTCCGGCGACGCGGCCGGCAATGTGCGGCGGGTGGTGCGGAAGGCGCCTGATCCGCCGGGACCGGTTCCTGATGAATGGTTCGTTTATGCCACGGAGTTTTTCTATAACAAGGCGGGCGAGGTGCAGGTGATCAGTCAGCGGCAATGGCACGAGGCCCAGGGCGTGGTCAATCCGCTGACGTTGATGACCACCGCCATCCGCGAATTCCGCGGCAACGGCCGGACGCGCTACATGATGCGCGACCGCATCGCCGACGAGCAGGCCTCGAACTATCTAATGCCAGACTATGACACCGGCACGTGGACCAGCTACGACGGCGAGACCCCCACGAAGGATCTGACGCTGACCTGGACGACGACGCCCGCCCCGGCCCACTACGTCGGCTCCAACGTCGTCCGCTACCACCTCGGCCTCGCCCAATTCACGCCCGACCCGGCCACGCCCGAGCTCAACGACTACGCCGTGAAGTACTTCCACGCCGACCACTTGGGCACCACGCGGGCCATGACCGACGAAGGCCAACCCGGCCCGCCGATCGTCGCCCCGACCGCGTTGCCGCGGATTGTCTACACCGCCTTCGGCGAGAAAATGTCAACAATCGGCACCGCTGAGACGCGCTACCAATACGTCGGCCAACACGGCTACGAAACCTTCCCCAACCTCCCCTACCAACACGTCGGTCACCGCTGGTACGACCCGTCAACGGGGCGCTTCCTTCAACGCGATCCGATAGGCATTAACGGCGGTTACAACGTCTTTGCGTACATCGCCAATGCGCCGCTAGACGGCGTCGATCCGAGCGGGCTCTATATTGAACATGACACTTATCGCAATCCCGACGGGAGCTACACGCACCACTATTACGACCGTGGCTGGTTCGGATGGGACCACGAGTATATGGGTTCAGTCAAGGGAACAATGCCTGTGCTTCCGGACCCTCGCACGTTCGATCAGCGGTTCTTTTCCGTGTGTGCAGCGACGGCAATCGGCGGAGGGGTCGGTGCCTACAAGGGTGCAGTATGGGGTGCTGCAACGGGCGCAGGTGCCGCTGGAGCTGGCGCAGGTCCAGGGGCAATTGTCGGCGGAATCTTTGGAGCGGCAGTTGGCGGAATGGGCGGTTTTGCGACGGGTGTGTTGCGCGAGGTCTTCGTCTTTGGCTTCTAATGCGACGACCGGGGACGACTTCCTGCTTTGGATATATCCAGAACTTGCGTCTATTGGCGATTCGGCCACTCGAAGAAACATCGTTCGCACAGTGAGGCGTCATCGCCTTAGACCGTGGCGTTATTGGTCTACAGTTTGTCTGGAGAGTGCGTTAGTAGCATATTTATTGATCTTCGCCTTCATAATAGAACGGTCTACAGTTTGAGTTTGGTTGTATGAATGAACGATCGGAGTAGAGGTTCGCTGGACCGCATTTCGACCAGGGACGCGATGAGTTCGTCGGCCAAG
>JABFSN010000036.1 GCA_013140575.1 Phycisphaerales bacterium
CCTCCGTCCCTGCGTCCCTTGATCCCTGCTACACCGCCACCCGCAAATCCGCATCAATCCCCGTCATCTGGAAATGCGCCTTCGCCTGTGCCAGCAGCGTGCCGATGTCTTCATTGTCCGGGAAAAGCGCCAGCCCGTTCTTCAACTCGTCCATCATGTCCTTGGGGCTCATCGGCAGCGTGGTCTTGAACCGCCCCTGCTCGTCCAGGAACACAGTCTTCAACCACTCGATCTTCCGAATGCACTTCAACTGCTCGACCGGCACCTTCGACAGATTCAGATCGAACGCCCCGAAACTCAATTCCTCAAAATCAATGGTGGCCTCGTCCACCAAGCCCGCCTCCACGCACTCCTTGTACAGCACCGTCCCCGGCAGCGGCGTCACGATCGCGAACGCGCTGACCGCCAACCGCAGGTTGCGGGCGTATTCCACCGTCCGCCACACTTCGTCCAGCGTCTCCCCCGGGAACCCGATCATGAAAAACCCGCGCACCTCGATGCCCAATTCCTTGGCCTTGGTAACGATCGCCGGGGCCAGCTTGATGTAGTTCGGCTTGCGCACCTGCCGCAGCAGCGGACTGTTGGCGCTCTCCACCGCGATGGTGAAACTTTCACACCCGCTCGCTCTCATTTTTTCCAGAAGGTGCGGGCTCAGGAAATTCACCCCCAGCCCGTTGTGCGCTTCCCACGTCACCGGCAGCTTGCGCTCCACCATGCCGTCGAAAATCCGCTCCGCCCGCTCCATGTCGGCCGTGAAGTTGTCATCCTGAAACGCTAGCCGTTCGACGCCGTAGCGGTCCACCAGCATCTCGATCTCGTCGAGGACGTTCTCCGCGCTCCGCGTCCGGTACGCCTTGCCCCAGGTGACGTTCTTGGCGCAGTACGTGCACTGGAACGGGCACCCCCGCGACGTCGTCATCTGCGCGATCCGCAACGCCCGCCCACCGTCCAGCCGCAACCCCTGCGTCTTGCCGATCGAAAAATACTTGTTCAGATCCACCAGCTCCCGTGCCGGATGCGGAACCACGTCCAAATCCTGGATCCACGACGTTCGTGGTTGAACGGTCAACTCCCCACCGGCCAGGTAGCTGATCGCGTGCACCGACGAAAACGGCCGCTTGCCGTTGATCGCATCCAGCAAATCAAGGGTCGCGTATTCGCCTTCGCCGTTTACGCAGAAATCGACGGCCGGGTCCTTCGTGATGCGCTCGTAGAACGCCGAAACGTGTGGACCGCCGCAAATAACGATGATGTCCGGATTGACCCGTTTGGCGATCCGCGCCACGGCCATCATGCGGTTTTCGAGCGTGGAAAACAGACAACTGATGGCCACCACGTCCGGCTTGAACGCCTCGATGCGTTTGCGAATCTGCTCCTCGGTCAGTCCATAAATCAAACGGTCCTTGCCCGCCGGGACCAGCGTTTCGTAGCCTTCCGATGGGCAGTCGACCAATTCGACCTCGTATCCGGCGCGTAACAACGTCGATCCGACGTATCCCAACCCCAATGGAAACAACGCCGTCTGACGTGACTGGAACCGCGAAAACACCATCGGCGGGAAGATCAACTGCACGCGCCGCACCGGTCGGCCGCTACGGTCCCCGATTCCGTCGGGTTGTGCGTTGCTGGAAACCGTGGTCGCGGCGCAGGATGCGCTTTGCGTCAGCAGATTCGTTTCGCGGCTTTCGAGCATGGCTATCCCCTGCCTGTCACCGGCCGCCGTTGGGTGGACCGATGTCGCCACGATGCCGGAATTCGTTCGGAGATGAACCACACCCCGGAATTCGGCAACGCGGGCTGCACCCCCGCCCATGGCGCGGGGTGATCCGCGTTCAGCCATTCCCCGAGTGACCTGCACCGATACCGCCGATGCGATATCGCACCCCCATCGAACACTTCCCGCCGCCGTTCGTCAGCGGTCGGGTCTCCGGCACCTTATCATCAAGTATGTCCTCGTTCGGCGGCAATTTCAAGGGCTTGCGCGGATTACAACGTCTTGAAAACCGCGAACTTGGGAGTTTTTGGGCGCGCAGCGGCGCCGGCGTAACGACCCACTGCAATTGCGGCGGTATTCGAAGAACCGATAACAGACAGTCGTCCCACGCGCGGGCTATTGCGGGAACCGTCCGCGACTCGCCCGTTTGACCCCTACGACGCGGCCACGTAGAGTCGCGCGGGGGGGGTTGTGTATCACGACGGGGGCTGATCGGCGAACACACATGTCGTTGAAACGATCGATCGTGGGGGTTTTGGGACGGCTGGGGCTGGTCGAGGCCGTTAATGAGGCCCGCGGCCTGACGACGTTGTTGAAACCGGGGGTAGCAACACGGAATACTGGGTATCGCAAACACGGCGGGCCGGACGGGTGGCCGGTGCCGTCGGCACGGCTGGTGTATCTGGTCGCGGGCACCTACGACATACAGTGGTTTCTGACGCTTGGTGAGCGCGGTGCGGCGACAATTCGAGAGACACTACAGCGACACGACGTGGCACCAGACAAGTTTGAATCCGTGCTTGATTTTGGCTGCGGCTGCGGCCGGGTTATCCGGCATTTCAGCGGATTGGGCGGCGTTCGGGTTTGCGGAACTGACTACAACCCGCGGTTGGTGGATTGGTGCGCACGACACCTGACGTTCGCTCGTTTTCAGACCAACGATTTGGCTCCGCCGCTATCCTATGACGACCGCACTTTCGACTTTGTTTATGCGCTTTCGGTGTTCACCCATTTGGATCGCGATTTGCAAATCGCGTGGATCGATGAACTGCGGCGGGTGGTGAAACCGGGCGGGCACCTGCTTTTGACCATGCACGGGGAATCGTATTTGCCGGGGCTGTCGGACGCGGAGCGCGCCGTTTTTCACGCCAATCAGTTGGTCATACGACGGGCGCACCTGGAAGGGAAGAACATCTGCACCTCCTTTTGCACGGAGAAATACGTGCGCGACAATTTATCGCGCGGCGGGCGGTTTGTTGATTTCGTGCCGGAGGGGGCGAAGGGCAATCCGACGCAGGATTTATACCTGTTGCGGTTCGAGGGGTGACGAACGGCGAATATCGGTCGTAAACGACGGATTCAGCGGGAGTTGCAGACGACGCGGGTTGACAGTTTTCGCGACCCAGCCCTACAGTGAAACATGGGGGGACCGCGTCGTCGCGCGCGGCATTTCATCAGCCAAGCGGTGAACATGGCGGAATGGGTGGGAAAACAGGCATCGGGCACCGGAGCGACAGCGCGCGGGATTGAGCTGCGCGACATCGTGGACGTCTGGTATCGGCGGCGATGGACGATCATGGCGCTGATCGTGCTGACCATCATGGGGGTGGAAATCGCCAATTATGTGATTTACCCGATTTTCGAGTCGCGAGTGAAAATCCTGATTGAGGGTCAATCCGGGCTGGATGTGCCGTTTTCACGCGAAAACCTGGTTTTCAAGAAGACGGAAATCACGCAGACGCAATGCGAAATACTAATCTGTCAGCCGAATCTGGCGCAGGTGGTGACCAACCTGAAACTGGACGAACGCGCCGATCCGTCGGGCAGCTTGCGGGACACGATCCACGCGGGGTGGCGACGGGTCGTGCGCTTCTACAAGGATACGAAGGAGGGGGCGAAGCGCTTCGTGGTGGAATCGGTTTTTCACGGAACGTACAAGTCGCCGCGCCTTCCGACCGGATTCGACAGGGCCGTCGGGTATTTGCAGGACGACGCGGTGGTCCGCGTGGAACCGATGACCAACACCGATTTTGTGATTCTGACGGTGCGGGACCGCGATCCGGAACTGGCGGCCGTGGTGGCCAACACGTTGGCCGACGTGTTCGTGAAGAGCGAGCTGGCGGCGCGCGTGGCGCGGGCCCAGGACGTGCGCGAATCGGTGGACCGGCAACTGGAGGTCCGCGGCCCCGAGTTGCACGAGGCGCGGGAGGCGGTGGCGCGGTTCAAGCGGGAGCACGGGATCGTGGCCATTGACCGGCAGATCGACGCGGTGCTGGAGAAGCTGTCGCTGTTGGAGTTGAGCTACTGGGATCTGTCGCAGAAGGAAGAAGTTCGTGCGTTGTCGGCATGGGATTCGGTGCGGCGGGAGTCGTCGGCGATCCGCGACCTGTCGCACCGCGAGAAGACGGCGTTGATCGACAAGCTGTCGGAATTGGCGGAACTGGAAACGAAATATCAACCGGATCATCCACGGGTGGTCGCGGCCCGGGCGGCGGTGGCGGAGGTTCAAGACAAGCTGGACGAGGCCCGGGATGACAAACCGCAGGCGGAAGATCCGCCGGCCGAGGATGCCGAGTCGTTGCGGGCGTCGTTGATGGAGGAGATCACGCGGGTGCGCGCGGAATTGTCGGAACTGTCGGAAATGGACACGCGCTATCAGGACCTGGTGATGGACGTGGAGAACAGCAGCGAGGTGTACAAGTTTCTGATCAACAAGCGCGAGGACGCGTCGATCGCGCAGTTCACGACGCAGCCGCAGGGGCGGATCGTGGAGCCGGCGATCCCGTCGTTCAAACCGGTGAGGCCGAGCAAGTGGATGAACCGGGGGCTGGGATTACTGGCGTCGATCGCGGTGGCGGTGGGGTTGTGCGCGGCGCTGGAGTATCTGGATCGGACGTTGCGGACGCCGGAGGCGGTGTCGCGGCTGGTGGGATTGAGGACGCTGGGGTCGGTTCCGTATGTGGGAAGGTGAGAGGGACAAAGGGACTGAGGGACAAAGGGACGAAGAGGAAAGCTGACAGAGGGCGGCGGTACGAGGAGCACATGGGGCGGGGGCGGACGATACAACGCGGGTTGATCCGGGATTTTGAGAGCCGGAACGGGCTGACGCACGCCTATCGGTCGGTTTTCCACGAGTTGTGCCGGGCGATGGACGAGCCGGGCAAGCGGGTGTGTGCGATCAGCAGCGCGGGTCCGGGCGAGGGGCGGTCGGCGGCGGCGATCAATCTGGCGGCGCTGGCGGCGCGGGAGACGGGCGAATCGGTTCTGCTGGTGGACGCGGATTCGGATGGGCCGTCGCTGCACACGGCGTTCGATCTGCCGGCCGGTCCGGGGTTGGCCGAGGTGGTGCGCGAGGAAGCGGCGCTGGACCAGGCGGCGCGGCCAGTGAAGTCGCACGCGGGGCTTTCGATTCTGACCTGCGGCGACAGGCCGTTGAGCGCGGTGACGCTGGCGGAATCGACGCGGGTGGGCGACGTACTACAGGAATTGCGTGGGCGATTCGGATGGGTGTTCGTGGACACGGCGGCGTTGCTGGCATCTCCGGGGACTGCGCGACTGGATGCCCGCGCGGACGGGGTGGTGATCGCGGTGCGGTGGTCGAGCACGCGGGCGCAGCTGGTGCAGCAGGCGTCAGAAAAGTTGGAAGCGGCCGGTGCGCGGATTCTGGGGGTGGTTCTGACGCAGCGTCATTACGTCATACCGTCGTACGTTTATCGTCGATTATGAAAACGACCGCGAGCCCCGTCACCCTTCCGTCTTCGACAGGGACGAGTCCAGCGCTGGTTACCACGGTTCCTCCGCCCCTGTCGGGGCGGGATTCCATTTGCGACGGTGACCACGGGTTGCGCGATGCTGCGCATCGCTACACCCGTGGCTACAGTCCGCCGCCCCGCCGGGGCGGAAAGCCGTGCGGGACACGAATCGTGTACGTGTTTAGCGCATTCCACTTGCTTCAGAGCACCGGGCGCAAGCCCGGTGATGGGAGGATCGAGGGCGCCCCGCGCTTTAAGAAAGTGTTTCAAAAGCCAACGGCCGCCGAACGCCGGCATGCTTCGGTCTGCGTTTTCGCCAGTGCAACCGCTCCCGTACGGTCGCGGCTCGGAAAGAAAACAGCTATCGAAACACGTTCCAAGAAACCGCGGGCTTGCGCCCGCGGCTCTGATTTGGGGTTCCCCGCGCCAGGCAGGTACCGAATCGTCGTCGGTGAAGTCCTCCCCCGGCGAGGGAATGGCGAACCGGTGCTACAACGCTGCGAGTGCATCCCCGGCCGGGGGTTCGTTCGCCCCGCTGGGGCTTATTCTCGCGAGGCCGAACATTCCGGGGGTGTCGTCCGCGTGCGCGGACGACACCCCCGGCTATTGACTGCCGCCCCTTCGGGGCTGGGAAAGCGGCCGTGTTACCAGCGTCCCTGCGTCGCCGATCGCGCTCGGAGTGGCAACAGCATTGTAAAACCGGAATGCAGCCCATGAGCGGATCAGGCGCGGAGAATCGAGCGGCGTCGGCGACGCCGAGACCGTCGCCGTCACGGCATGGGTCGTTTCGGACGACGGTGGTGCAGATTCTGTCGGTGTTCGGCGGGCAGATAGGCGCGACGGCGCTGGGGCTGGCGGCAAACGTGTGGGCGA
>JABFSN010000156.1 GCA_013140575.1 Phycisphaerales bacterium
CTGGAGTACCGGCCTAACGAGCTGGTGCGCGTGGAGGAGCCGATGGGGACGCTGCCGACGCCTCGGGCGGGGATGCACTTGTACCGACTGTCGGACCGCGACGGCAAAACGTGTTTACGGTTCTCGTACCAGGGTTTGGGGGTGTTCGGTCCGGAGGACGAGGCCTGCATGAGTTCCGGCTGGGGGGAATTGCTGAACACGCACTTTCGTGCGTGGGTTGAGGAGGGGAAGAAGTGCAGTGTGCAGATGTTTTGAGGGGGGAAGGGACAGAGGGACGAAGGGAAGGAGAGCAAGAGGTCGGGACGGCGTCAATCCGATGTATGTCAGCATTGGGCATCGAATGGACTTGATCGGAACGGTGCGGTTGATTCTCCGTTGCGGCAATGGCCACCGCGTACCGGAACCGACGCGGTTGGCCGATCAACTGGCGGCGCAATTCAAGAATTCGCTCTCAATGAACGCCGGAGAATGAAAAACACAACGGCGCGGGCGCCGTCCGGCGAGTAGGTGTTTAGCGTCGGAGACGTCGAAACAGAGCCGTGGGCGCAAGCCCACGGATGGCAAGAACATGGATCGTGTTCGTTCCACTCTTCACCGGGCGTGCGCCCGGTGCTCTGAAACGAACGACGTTCCAGCTGATGTTTCGCGGGCGCAATGTTCGCTCAATCGCGTAGGCGTCGGCAATCACTGGCCGCTGGGTCGTTAACGACCGTCGCGTGCCGCGCGCCTACGCCCGGTTTCGTTGAGGATGCGGTGGCGCATGCGGATGGCGTCGGGTGTGACTTCCACCAGCTCTTCGTCGGAAATGAACTCGAGCGCGATTTCCAGCGGCATCTCCCGCGGCGGCCTCAAGACCACGGTCTTGTCCGCCGATGCGGCGCGGATGTTGGTCATCTTCTTGGGCCGGCAAATGTTGACTTCCAGGTTGTTCTCGCGGCAATGCTCGCCGATGATCTGCCCCTGATAGACCTGCGCGCCCGGCAAAACGAAGAATTCGCCGCGGTCGGCGAGACCGTCCAATGCGTAGGCCGTCACTTGTCCCGGCTCGCTGGCGATCATCACCCCGTTTTTCCGCCCCGGAATCTCGCCCCGGAAATACTCGTATTCGTAGAAGTTATGGTGCATGACGGCCGATCCGTTGGTGGCCGTCAGCATGTAGTTGCGCAGCCCGATCAGCCCGCGGGCGGGAATGGTGAACTCCATCAGGGTGGATTCGCTGCGCGACTCCATGGTCTTGCAGATGCCGCGGCGGCCGCCCATCAGCTCCATCACCGTGCCTACATGCCGCGAGGGCGCGTCGATGACGCACAGTTCGATCGGCTCGGTCTTGCGGCCGTTCATCTCGCGATAGATCACCTTGGGTTTGCCCGCGGCCAATTCGAATCCCTCGCGGCGCATGTTCTCGATGAGAATGGACAGGTGCAACATGCCGCGGCCCGAAACGTAGAACTCCTCGGGCGTGTGGCCGGGCTCGACGCGCAACGCCACGTTGCTCTGCAACTCCTTCTCGAGACGGTCCCGCAAGTGACGCGACGTGACATACTTGCCCGAGCGGCCCGCGAACGGCGAATCGTTGACCCGGAAGGTCATGTGCAGCGTGGGCTCGTCAATGCGGATGAACGGCAACGGCATCGGCTTTTCCAGACACGCAATGGTGTTGCCGATGTCCACCGTCGCGATCCCGACCACGGCGCAAATGTCTCCGGCCGGGACTTCCTCGACTTTCTTCCGCCCCAGACCGTCGAAAATGTATAACTCCGCGATTCGTTCCTTACAATGCGTGCCGTCGCGGTTAATCACCATGGCGTCCTGACCCGAACGCAGCGTGCCCGCGAAGACGCGTCCGATGCCGATGCGGCCCACGTAGTCGCTGTAATCCAACGTGCTGATCAGCATTTGCAGCGGAGCGGCGGGGTCCGCCTCCGGCGCCGGCACATAATCGATGATGGTGTCGAACAAAACAAATATGTTGTCCGGACGTTCGGACGGATTCAGCGCGGCGTATCCGAGCGTGGCCGACGAGTAGACGGTGGGGAATTCCAGCGCGTGATCGTCTGCCCCCAGCTCGATGAACAGATCCAGAACCTCGTCGAGCACGCTGTCCGGACGGGCGTCCTGGCGATCGATCTTGTTGATGACCACCACCGGGCGCAGACCGTTTTCAAACGCCTTCCGCAGCACGAATCGCGTCTGCGGCATGGGCCCCTCGAACGCATCCACCAATAACAGGCAACCGTCGGCCATCTTCAAAACGCGTTCGACCTCGCCGCCGAAGTCCGCGTGCCCCGGCGTGTCGATGATGTTTATTTTCGTGCCGTGATAATGAATGGAAATATTCTTGGCCAGAATGGTGATGCCCCGTTCGCGCTCGATCGCGTTGGAATCCAAAATGCGCTCGCCGGACACCTGCGACTCGCGGAACTGTCCGCACTGCCGCAGCATTTGATCGACCAGCGTCGTCTTGCCATGATCGACGTGAGCGATGATGGCGATGTTTCGTATGCCCGTGTTTTGCATCGTGGTCTCTACTATACGCGCCGATCGCGCATTGCCCCGTTCATGCCCAAGCGCATTGCCCGCGGTTCCGCCCGTACGAGGCGGTGGACTGCAGCCAGGGGTGGAGCGATGCCCAACTTCACGCGACCCGTGGTTTCGTTGCCCATGAAAACCCGCCCCGGCAGGGGGCGGAGGAGTCATCCCCGGAGAAGCGAAACACCCACCACCGTCAATGGTATCGCCATTTACCGGGCACGACAAGCGCGGCGAGCGTCAACCGCGATCCTGCGATCCGGGCGCCGTCGTTTCCTGGCACGGATGGTCTTTCGGGTCGGGTGGCACGGACAACGGTACTCCGTTGTCCGTGTGCGGTGCGCGCCCAAAACGTGGCGATCCGAACACATGGCTGAAATCACGGGCAAGCGAGTACGCTGGCCCGTGCCGCCCGACTTGCACGGAAATGTCGAAAGATTCGTTATCCAGGCTGGAGTGAAGCGATCGCGTCGCGGACCATCGTCTCGGCCACGTCGGATCGGACCACGTGCCGGCCGGGCGATTCCAACAGAACGAATCGCATGTTGCCGTCACGGAACTTCTTGTCGCGGCGCAGGTGATTCATGATTTCGGACTCGTCCACGGTCGACGGCAGCCGAATCGGCAGCCGGAATCGCGCCAGCAGCGCGACAACCCGTTCCACCGTTTCGCCCGGCAACAAACCCATCCGTTCGGAAATCCAACACGCCGCCACCAACCCCAACGCCACGCATTCACCGTGCCGCAGGTTGAAGCCACATGCGGCCTCGATCCCGTGTCCGATGGTGTGCCCCAGGTTGAGCGCGTCGCGGTGTCCCAACTGTTCAAACGGGTCGCGGGCGACGAATCCGGCCTTGATCCGCAGATTACGATCGATCAGCCGAACCAGTGTTTCGTCGTCGCGGGCAAGGACGGCATCGGCGTTGGCCTCGTGCCAGGCGAAGTCATCCTCGCCCGCCAGAAGGGCATGTTTGATCGATTCGGCCATCCCGGCCGACAGGTCGCGGTCGCTGACCGTGGAAAGGCAGCGAGCGTCAACGACCACCAGCCGCGGATGATGGAAAACGCCGATCAGGTTCTTCGTCGCGTTCCAATTGACGCCGGTCTTGCCGCCGATGCAGGCGTCGATGTCCGCCTCCAATGTGGTGGGAACGTAAGCGCTCGTCACCCCCCGCATCCATGTGGCCGCGATGAATCCAGCCAAGTCCGTCACCACGCCACCGCCGACAGCGACGATGAGGCCGTCCCTTCCCAAACTGAATCTCGCCAGCTTCTCGTAAACCTCCGCCACGCGCTCGAGCGTTTTGCTCAACTCGCCGGGCGGGATCACCATCGACTCGACGCGCCACCCCGCATCGATCAGCGATTTGCCCACCGCGGGGCCGCATCGTTCCCACACGTTTGAATCGGACAGAACGAATGCGCGAGATCGCACGCCGATTTCGGAAAACGCGGATCCATCGGACAGGAGCCCCGTTCCGATGAGCACGCGGGTGGTCGAGCCTCCGAACGAAAACAGAATGTCAACCTGCGTGACCACGTTGCGTGTTCCTATCCTCGCTAACCCTAGCCAACACGGGCGTTGCCGATATTCGCTTGGCAATTCTTTTTGTAGTTATTCAATTCAATTTTCGGTTGCGCTGGTTCGACCGGCGACAGTTTCGGACGCACCCTAGGCTCGCTGAAACAGTATAGATCAGTTGGATGAATCGTGCATCGAAGGATTTCGGTCCACGAATTGGTTTTGACGTAACATGATTATTAGCGGCCGTTTAAGCCCAATCGTGGTTCCGACCAGCCGGGCGCGTCGTAACCTCCGGTCATTGACGACTTTGTGCCACGCGGTTACAATCTGCCTCCTATGATTAGGACCACAACAGAACCGAAACGCAGACCTGCTCCCCGTACGAACGGAAAAGCCGAGCCTATTCGTACGTATCGTTCTGCGCTTAATTATTTGAATTCTGCTGCTAATTTTGAACGTAATCCGTCTGCGAAGTCAGTATCGGTTCATTTCAATCTGTCGCGCATGCAGCGGCTAATGGCCGTTATTGATAATCCCCAGCGGAAATTCAAGTCCGCGCATGTCGTGGGCACCAAGGGTAAGGGCAGCACGGTGGCGATGCTGGCGGGGCTGTTGCGCGGCAACGACCTGAAAGTGGGGATGTACACGTCGCCGCACATCATGGACGTCCGCGAGCGGATTTCGGTCAACGGCGCGCCGATCAGCGAATCCGCGTTCACGCGGCTGATCGCCGAGGTGGCCAAGGCGGCGAAGAAGCCGCGGGTTGGCGAGCCTACGTATTTTGAAATGGTGACGGCGGTGGCGTTCCTTTATTTCGTGGAGGCGGGCGTCGACATCGCGGTGATTGAGGCCGGTCTGGGCGGGCGCCTGGACGCGACGAACATCATTCATCCCGAGGTGATCGGGGTGACGAACATCAGCCTGGACCACATGGAATTGCTGGGCCGGACGGTGGACAAGATCGCAGCGGAGAAGGCCGGCGTGTTCAAGCAGGGGGTGGCGGTGATCAGTTCCCCTCAGCGGCCATCGGTGGACGGTGTGCTGCGGGCGGCGGCCGAAAAAAGCCAGGCGCCGTTCAGCACGACGGGCAAGGAACACGTGTTCAGTTACCGGTTCGAGTCGTCGCGGGAAGCGGGGCCCCACACGCGGATCTGCGTCACCACGCCGACGAGTCATTTCGAACACGTGCGGGCGCCGATGATGGGGGACCATCAGGCCATCAACTGCGCGCTGGCTTTGGGCATGTTGGACGTGTTGAAGAGCCGCGGGTTCACCATCGACGACCGCAAATCGGTCGACGGGCTGGCCGGCGTGTCGTTGCCGGGACGGATGGAACTGATCCGCGAGGGGCCGCGGGTACTCGTGGACGGGGCGCACAACGCGGCCAGCGTGGACGCGTTGATGCGGGCCATCGGTCAGAACATCCCCTACGATTCGATGGTGATCATTTTCGGATGCCAGCGCGACAAGGACATTCCGGGCATGTTGCGGCACATCCGCATCGGCGCGGACAAGGTGATCTTCACCACGACGGGCTCGCCGCGATCGGCCGACCCCGTTGAGCTGGCGGCGCGGTTCACGGAAATGTCTTCGAAGATGTGCCAGGTGGCCGAAGACCTGTCGGACGCGTTTTCGATCGCGGCACGAGCCGTCTCGCGCGAAGACCTCATCTGCGTCACGGGTTCGTTCTACCTCGTCGGCCGGGCCAAGCGTCTGCTGACCAAGTAGCGCCCTTCGTTTTCGACGAATCCAACGCTCCGGCTTACAGTGCGGGTGCCCAATCCCATTTTGGTGCAGGGGACCGATCGGCGTCGTGCTGCCGCGGCGACGGAACTCGGCCTTTTTCGGCCGCAGGGTCGCTGTCGTCGCAATTGTGTAATTTATCCGATTTTACTGGACCTCCACGCGCCAACCGGGATATATTGTTTACAGCGGCGGACGACGAACGGTCGGTCCATCCATCCGGCTCGTCGTCCGATCTGTTCCATTCCATGGTCTCGGGCAAGGAGCGCAGCGCATGGCAACTGTCGCAACGACTGATCGGTGCAGGGGTTTCATCCGGCTTTTGTCCGCGTTTTTGGGGTTGATCGGCCTGTTGGCCCTGATCCCGGCTGGTCCGGTTCTGGCCCAAAAGGAGGGCAAGGCCATGGCCACGCCGCCGGCGGGGGGTGCTTCGGAACACTCCGCCCGCACGGCGCCGGAATTGGGAAGTGGAACGATCGATCC
>JABFSN010000213.1 GCA_013140575.1 Phycisphaerales bacterium
GTTTGGTGGTGATGCCGGGCGAGGGGTTCATGCCCATTCCGGATTTGGTGTTTCAGTTTCGGACGACCAAGCCGGACGAGTTTGTGGAGCAGGTTCGCAAGTCGATCACGGGAATCAACAGGCGGCATGTGGAGCGGGAGCAGCGGGAACCGTGGCGGGAGGCGGAGGTGAAGGATCGCGCGGTGTTCTGGCGGCAGGGGGCGTCGTCGGGGGGCATGATGATGCCGTTCGTGATGCGTCCGGTGCTGTTCACCACGCGGGAGAGCGACGCGGAAGGCGTCGAACGGCATTGCATCGTGCTGGGCATGACCAGCGCCGATCCGGAACGGCTGGTGAAGCGATGGACGGAATTGCCACGGAACAAGGAATGCCGTCATCTGCCGACGTCGACCAAGACGAACGGACAGGGGTGGATCAATTGGCCGGTGGTCTATGACACGTTTAGTCCGTACGTGAATCTGAGCCTGAGCGCTGTGGTGCGGGATGCGGTTTTGCCGGAACTGGGCGGCGATCACATGCTGGGGCAGTCGCTGGTCGACGTGAAGGTCGCCTATACGGGTCTGGAGGCGGGTCACGTGGGGCCGGTGCCGCTGGGAGCGGTCATCGTTCCGGCGCTGGGGGCGGCGGCGTTGGCCAGGGACCGATCGGGGGGGAGCGATCTGGCCCGCGAGCGTCTGGCGTGCGAGCGACTGCGGGTGTTTTATCATCACGCGAAGCTGTTTCAGAAGGACCACGATCGCTGGCCGGCGGAACTGACGGAACTGGATGGGTATGTTGATTTCGCGGGGCATCCGGAGTTGTTGCAACTCGATTTGTCGCCGCAGAAGGAATGGGCCAACGTGTTTCAGGGCATGTTCGGTGCGGAAGAGACCGACGACGAAGATGGCCCGGACAAGGACGAGGAAGCGGACGTCGCGGACGATGCCGCGGCGGTGGAGATTGACGACAAGTTGTTCGAGGTCCAGTGGGCGCCGACGACGTGGCAACTGGGGCTTGCGCCGGAGACGCTGGACCATTTGAAGTCGTTGACTATTGACCAGGATGGGAAGATTCATCGGGTGGCGAAGGAAGCGACGGACGCGCCGGCGGAGGCCGTCACGACGACGCCGTGACGGCGGGGTCGCAGCCTGTACCGGGAATTCAGAAGGAGCAGGATGATGTTGGCACGAACCGCATGGTGGTTGATGTTGGCGGGTCTGTGTGTTCCGGCGGTGGTGTGGGCGCAGGACGACGGGCGGTCGGACGTGCCGGACGCGGAGAAAGAGGACGGCGACGAGAAAGACGACGGCCAGGACGACGGGAAGAAGGATGAGAAGGCGGAAAGCCCGATCCAGCGGCTGGCGGAGATGCGCATCGACGAGTTCGTGGTGCCGGCGCGGATGTTGAATCTGCCGTTGCCGGGCAAGACCAAGACGGTCGGCGAATTGTTGGAGCGTATGGAGACGTGGCGCAAGGATGAGACGGTGGGCGGCGTGCTGCTGGACCTGGGCAGCCCGGCCATCTCGTTGGCGGACATTCAGGAATTGCGGGGGGCGCTGGGGCGGCTGCGGGAGTCAGACAAGAAGGTGACGGCGTTTCTGAACGGCGGCGGGCCGGGGGCGTATCTGCTGGCATGCGCGGCCGACGAGATCACGGTGGCGCCGACGGGCGGAGTGGACATTCCCGGGCTGGGGGCGATGTTCCTGTTCCTGCAGGGTCATTACCAGATGATGGGGATCGAGTTCGATGTGATCACGGCCGGTGATTACAAGTACCCGGGGTTCATCAATGCGCGGGAGCCGAACAAGTTTTTTGACGAGGAATACAACCAGATTCTGGACGGCATGTTTGAATCGTACGTGGGGATGATCGCGGAGGGGCGAAACATAGCGGTGGACGAGGTGAAGGCGGCAATCGACATCGGGGTGTTCGACGCCAATCAGGCGTTGCAGCGGGGATTGATCGACAAGATCGCGTATTACGATGAATACCGCGATCAGTTGCTGCGGCGCGAGAAAATGAAGCGGCTGGGCGAGGAGGGATTGAACCTGACCAATGTGAATTCGATCCAGGACCTTGTGGAGGTGATTAACAAGCAACTGCGCGAGGCGGCCGAGGCCCGGAAGGCGGTGGGGCCGAAGATCGCGGTGCTGAACGCGCGGGGTCCGATCGTGGACGTAAACATGGGGGCGGGGTTCGCGTCGCAACTGATCTGCCGGGACGATTTCGCGAAGGTGGTCAACGAGCTGCGGAAGAACAAATCGGTAAAGGCGGTGGTGATGCGGATCGACTCGCCGGGCGGGTCGGGTTACGCGTCGGACGTGATCTGGCAGGCGTTGCGGCTGCTGGGTCAGGAGAAGCCGCTGGTGGTGAGCATGGGTCGGGTGGCCGGTTCGGGCGGGTACTACATCGCGTGCCCGGCGGCGCGGATATTCGCGCAGTCGACGACGATCACGGGTTCGATCGGGGTGCTGGGGATTTTCGCGTCGTACCGGTCGCAGTTCAACCGCGTCGATTACGAGGTGAGCACGATGCAGCGCGGGGCACGGGCGTTGCTGGGGGCGCCGTACCGGGCAATGGCGAAGGAGGACCGGCAGTTCCTGCAGGATTACATCAACGATTTCTACGACATTTTCATCGACCGGGTGGCCAGCACGCGGCGGATGCCGGCGGAGCAGGTGCGGAAGGTCGCCGGGGGGCGGATTTACACGGGGGCGCAGGCCGTCGAGCTGGGTCTGGTGGACGAGGTGGGCGGTCTGAACGACGCGATCGAGGCGGCGCGGGCGATGGCCGACATTCCGGAGAGCGCGGAATTGCAGATTGTCGAGTACCCGCGTCCGGGGAGTTTGGGCGAGATTTTCGAGTCGATCGGCATGATGAACACGCCGGCGGTGCTGGCCGCGTTTCAACAGGGAATCACCGCGGCGCCGGTGGTGTCGTTCGATCAGCAGTTGCAATGGTTCGCGTCGAGGCCGCAGGCGTTGTGTTGGATGGCGATGCCGGATGTAGCGATACCGGGACCGACGCCGATGATTGGGTTTCCGAACATGGGCGGGGCGATCCCGGGATTGAACGGGATATCGCCGGCGATGAATCCGTGGGCGATGCCGTCGGGGTTGATTCCGCGCCCGTGATTGCTGAGGTCGGTCACGTGTTGCACGTCGTGCGTTCGGTCGCTCGATGACGTTCAGCATGGCCACGCAAGCTTGGGCCGTGTCACCCTGCCATGCGGCGAAGAGCGACACGCGACTGCGGGCGTTCGGCATGGCCACGCGAGCGTGGACCATGCCACCCGACCGGCCGATGCGTTCGGCCGCTCGATGACGATCGGCATGGCCACGCAAGCGTGGGCCATGCCACCCTGCCATGCGGCGAAGAGCGACACGCGACTGCGGGCGTTCCGCATGGCCACGCGAGCGTGGACCATGCCACCCAACCGAAGCGTGCGCCATGCCACCCAACTGGCCGGTGCGTATCGTCGGCAAAGACTACGGACCGATCATGATGCCCTGGAATTCATACGCGCCCATGTCCACGAACGCGGGCGTGCCGGCGCCGGTGTCGGTTGTGGCGGGATCATCGACGAATCGCGGTCGGCCGGCGAAATCAGTCGAGATTTTGGCGCTCAAGGTGTCGCTGTCGCCGGCGTCGATGCAGGGGGAACCGGCGGCCAGGTCGAGCAGGTCGTCGATGTCGCCGGCGGTTTCGTTGGGGCCGTCGAAATCGACGAATCCGGGCAAGAGCCCGCCCGCGCCGATGTTGCCTGTTCCGCCGAGCTGTCCGGTGAGGCCTTGAATGAAACTGTAGTCCACGTTGCGTAACGAAGGGGCATCGCCGTCAATCTGTTGGGCTTCGTCGGGACCGCCGCCGAGGGCGAAATTGTTGAAGAAGATGCAGTTGGTGATGGCGGGCGTGCTGATGACGGCGAAGAGCCCGCCGCCGGCGGAGGCTTGGTTGTTGACCAGCGTGGAGTTAATCAGGAGCGAGCCGCCCTGCGACTCCATGATGGCGCCGCCGGGGCCGTTGGCGGCGTTGTTGGCGTTGAACACACAGTTCACGCAGATCAGGTTCGACGAATCATTGACGATGGCGCCGCCGCGGGCGGTGCAGCCGAAGAGGCCCTTGGCCTCGTTGCCGACGAAGGCGGCGTTGATGATGATCGGGTTGCTGTTGGATTCGTTCTGGATGGCGCCGCCGCGGGCGTCGGCGACGTTGTGGGTGAACGAGGAATTCAGGATGAGCGGGCCGCTGTCGTTGAGGTTGATCATGGCCCCGCCCTCGCCGCACTCGCCGGTGGCGTGGTTCTGATCGAAGTTGCACTGGTCGTACATGGGACTGCTGCCGTCGTTGTACGCCGCCCCGCCGCGGCCGAAATTACCATTGTTGTTCCCGGAGAACGTGCAGCGCGTAAAAGTGGGGCTGCCCATGAAGCTGGCGACGGCGCCGCCGTCGCGTCCCTGGTTGAACATGAACGTGCAGTCGGTGGCCGTCAAGACGCTGGATTCCGTGCGGATGGCGCCGCCGTAGCTGTTGGCGATGTTCCCGTTGAAATGGCAGTCGTTGAGCGTCAGCGCGCTCCCGTTGGTGTTGTAAAGAGCGCCCGCGCTGCCGAAGGGGCAGGTATTGCCGGTGAAGAAGCAGCCATCAAGTGTGGCAATGGCGCCATCCACCACCATGCCGCCGCCGGTGTCGGCATTGTTGGCCCGATTGGCATCAAACTGGCACGCGGCGAGCGACATTGAGCCGCCGAGGAGATACAGGCCGCCGCCCTCCAGATCGGCGACGTTTTGATCGAACACGCACGCGGTCAAGGTCATGTCCACGCTTTCGGCGTAGAGGCCGCCGCCGCGCGCGAGACCGACGGTGGTGACGTTGGACTGCAAGGTGCAATTCGTCCACTCACTGGTCGTGTTCAATTCGTAGACGGCCGCCCCGACGCCGGCCCGGTTGTTGGAGAACGTGCAGTCGGTCAACGTGTCGCGTCCGTCGAGGGTGGCCAGGGCGCCGCCGTCGAGCATGGCCGTGTTGCCCTGAAAATCGCAGAGGGAGAGCGTGGGCTGACTGCCGCTGTTGCTGAGCATTCCGCCGCCGCCGTTGGTGCCGGCCTGGTTGTCGAGGAACTGGCAGGCCGTGAACGTGGGTTGACTGCCCGCACTGTTGATCACGCCGCCGCCCGAGTCGCCGGCGGCGTTGTCGTTGAATCTGCAGTTGGTGACCGCGGGACTGCCGGCGAGGTTGTACATGGCTCCGCCGAAGAGGGCGCGGTTGTTTTCGAACTTGCAGTTCGAGATGGTCGGGCTGCCGTTTTCGATGCGGATGCCGCCGCCCGCGTTGTTCCCCGGACCGTCGGCGTTGCCGTCGGAAATGGTGAACCCGTCCAAAACGGTTTTCGCGTTCGTTCCGCCGCCCAGCACGACGCTGTACGAATTCTCCCCTGTGGGGCCAAGCGGGGCGGGAATGGAGTCGTTGAAGTTCAGGTCGCCGCTGAGGACGGTTCGGTTTCCATCAAAATCGCGGTTGGCGAGGTTGAAGGTCGCGGGGTCTTCGTCGCCGCGGAAGCCGCCGCGCAGGGCGACTTCGTCCAATAGCTGGAACGATGCGGTGCGATCGCCGTTGGGGGGCGCGGGGGTGTATACGCCGTCGGCCACCCAGATTTCGGTGACGAGCCCGCCCGACGCGGAAGCGGCGGCCAGTGCGCGGGGCAGGTCTTCGTAGGCGTCTTCCCAACTGGTTCCGTCGTCGTTGCCCACGGCGTCGCGATCGACGAAGAGCAGGGGCGCCTCGCATTCGTCCGGCCGACCGTTGGCGTTGACGTCGGTGCTGGAACCGCCGGCGATGTCGCATTCGTCGGGGATGCCGTTGGCGTTGCAATCCTGACCGGCCGCGCCGACGCCGCCGTACTGAAGATGATCGACCTCGATTCCGCCGGCGGAGTTGCTGATGTGGAGGGACAGAATGCCGCCGGAATGAGTGACGCCGTAGAATTGGTCTTCACCGGTCGTGCCGGAACTGGAGCCGTCCGCATGATTGCCGGTCAAAACGCCAAGCGATTGATCCTGAGCATCGAAGGCTTCGAATCGCGTGGTCCCGCTCCCGTCCGTCCAGACGATGCCGGCGCGGGTGGGCAGGCCGCCCAGCGCCTGGGAATCAAAAATGAAGGTAATGCCGGCGGCGCCGTCGCCATTGAAATAGGAGCTTCCGCCGGATCCGGAACCGTCGATGGCGCCGTCGTCTGCGTCGACCGAATCGGTCAAACCACCGGGTCCGATCACGCTTCCGTTGGCCGACACTCCGGGGATGTTGAGCGCGCCGTCCTCGAAGTTTTCGAGCAACACGGGGCCGCCGATCCCGGACAGAACGAACGGGCTGTCGTTTCCGCTGAGATAGGGGATCGGGCCGATCAACGCGTCCGCGGTCGCCTCGCAGCCGTCCGGCACGCCGTTTTCGTTGCAATCACGGCAGTTCGGATCGGCGCCGCAGTTCGCGATGTCGCACTCGTCGGGAATTTCGTTTTCGTTGCAATCGCTCGATCCGCCGACGAATTGCAGGCCGTCGATGCTGCAGATGCCGGGGTCGCCGAAGAACTGGTTGATCAATGTCCCGACGCCGGTGAGGGGGTCAATGCGGATCAGTTCTTCGTCCCTGGCGGTGGCGCCGAAGAGCCTCCCGTCGGGAGCGAACGCGATGCCCGCGACGCGGTTGAAGCCCGTCCCGCTGCCGATAAGCGTGGCAACGCACTCGCCATCTCCGTCGGGCGTGGGGTCCACGATCAGCAGGGCACCGGCCGGGACGGCGGGCGTTCCGCTGTTACTACCGGTGGAGCCGTACAGGACACCGGAGGGCGAGACGGCCAATCCGCTGATGCGTACGGGCACGTTCTGGGCGCCGTCGACGACCACGGTCGCGCAGCGGGGCGTGTCGATGCCGTTTTCCGGGTCGATGTCGTACAGCGCATTGTCACCCGGATCGGACACGACCAGCGTGCCGTCGGGCAGGAAGGCGATGTCGCTGGGCGAGGCGTTTTCGAAGGAGCCGACGAGCACGGTCTGCCCCGATTCGATGTCGTGGCGAATAAGTGCATCCTCGAAATTCAACGAGATGTACAAGGACCGCCGATCGGGCGAGAGGGCTACGCCCGACGGGCCGCACAGATCCAGGTTCGGGAATTCCGCCTCGAGGTCGACGAGGAGCGTGGTTTCGGCCGTGGCCGGGTTGACGCGATAGAGACGTCCGCCGCAGCAATCGCCGCCCTGCACGGCGTAGAGCACGCCCGTGCCGGCGGCGACGTCGCATTCATCGGGGATGCCGTTGGACTGGCAGTCGGCGCTCGTTCCATTGGCGACGTCGCAGGCGTCGGCGACGGAATTGTCGTTGCAGTCGGTGATCGCTTCGCAGTCGTCCAGTCGCCCGTTGCCGTCGCAATCGGAACCGAGCCCGCCGGCGATGTCGCATTCGTCGGGTATCTGGTTCGCGTTGCAGTCGTTGTTGCGCGGCGGGGTCACGAATTCAAGGGCGTCGAGCGCGCAGAAGTCGTCGGGCGGGAAGACGTCGTGCACCAGCGTGCCGACGCCGGTGTTGATGTTGAAGTTGATCAACTGCTGACCGCTGGCGGTTCCGCCGTAGAGCACGCCGCCGGGGCCGAACGCGACCGCGGCCAGTTTGCTGAACCCGCTGGGGCCGCCGACGAGCGTGGCGAGGCACGACGGGCCGCCGGACAGGTCCACGGTGACCAGTTCCTGGACAAGCGGAAGTGAGGCCGTCGTGCCGTAGAGGGTGCCGCCCGATGACACGGTCAGTCCGCTGAGCTGGACCGGGATCACCCCGTCGGCGAAGTTGAGTTCGGTGTCGCAGAGGAACGAAACTTCCGCGGTCGCCGGAGCGATTTCGACCAGGGCGCGTTCCTGTGGGGCCGAACCGATCAGCCGTCCGTCGGGCAGAAGGGCCAGGGCGCTGATGGCCACGGGCACCGGGCCGTCAATGTCGTCGGTCAGGAATTCGCCGACCAGGACGGCCTGCTGCGTGAGCGTGTCGAATCGCACCAGCGCCGGCGGGAAACGCACGGACCCGTAAAGGGTGCGGCCGTCGGGCGTAGCGGTCAGACCGGTGAGCGCTGAGGGACCGAAACCCAGGTCGGAGAAATTGACGACCGATTGAGTCAGCCCGGTGGTCGGATCGAGCGTGAACAGAATGGCGTCGCAGGCTTCGCCGCCCTGGCCGCCGTACAACACGCCCGGCCCGCCGGACGCGATCAGTTCCTGACCGTCGGGGATGCCGTTGCTGTTGCAGTCGGTGAACGGCGGGGGTGGTGGCGGCGGCGGGGAGGCGACGCCGTTGGGTGTGTCGTCGCATTCGTTGCCCTCGCCGTCGGCGTCGTTGTCCGTCTGCACGCTATTGGCGACTTCCGGACAGTTGTCGTCGTCATTCAGAATGCCGTCGCCGTCGATATCGTCGTCGCACGCGTCGCCATCGCCGTCTTCATCGGCGTCGGCCTGATCTTCATTCGCGGATTCCACGCAATTGTCGACGTCGTCCAGAACGCCGTCCTCGTCCGCGTCGTCCGATTCGTCGCAGGCGTCGCCGATCCCGTCCTCGTCGGCATCGGCCTGCTCGGTGTTGGCCACCTCCGCGCAGTTGTCGATGGCATCGGGCACGTCGTCGTTGTCGGCATCGTCGGGGATGTCGCAGACGTCACCGATCCCGTCGCCGTCGCCGTCGGCCTGGTCGACGTTGGGCGCCTCGGCACAATTGTCCACGCCGTCGAGAACGCCGTCGTTGTCGGCGTCCGACGTTGTGTCGCACGCGTCGCCGATGCCGTCGCCGTCCGCGTCGGCCTGGTCCGAATTGCTGTTCGACGGGCAGTTGTCCGCCAGATCGATCAGCCCGTCGCCGTCTATGTCCGCGGCGGCCGGCGCTGCGCCGGGCACGATGACGTAGTCGCGCGTCGTGTCGGCGAGGAAGTTCTCGTTGAAAATGACGGCCACGGTTGCGGTCGGCGTGCCGTCGGCCAACTGGCCGCTGATACGCACGTCGTCGGTCAGTTCCGGTCCGACGATCATGGGCGGTGATAGACCGGGGACGCGCAGGAACGTGCGATGCACCTCGACGCCGTCCAGTCCGAAGGTCATCTGCACGTCTGCGCGCTGATCGTTCAGGTTGATAACGCGAATAGTAATGGACGCGGCCAGCGGGGCGGGACGGCCGGGGAGCAGTCCCCCCTCCTCGACGATCAGCGGAGGCACTTCCTGCTGGAAGAAGCCGGCCAATCCGCCGCTGCCCAAACCGCCCTGAAGCGCGCTGTCCGGGATGGTCGGGCCCCCGGACGTCGCCGAATCGCCGGAGCCGCCGGTATCATCGCCTGGGGCGGGGAGGTCCTGACCGGCCGATTCATCCGGCGGTGTTTCCAGGAACGGACACCCGAACAGGCCGGATATTCCGAGCGACAGCAAAAGCGACAGCGAAAATCTTTTCATGGATTGCAACCGTACAAGTGAATGGATGGTTCTGGCGCGCACGGCGCTGCCGAGACGATCCACGCGACCAGACCCCCGATCTACGGACAATGGCAAATGCCCGGAAAACCACCCCCCACACCGGTTTCCAAGCACTATTGAGGGTAGCGACGCGGCCGAGCCGAGTCAATGCAAACCCGAACGGAACACGTTGAATGGTATGGAGTTATCGCTCGAACGGCGTACGCATGGGGTCCGCATTTTCACGAAGGGGATAACCGCGCGGCGTCGATCAGGCTGGGATTTCCAGGACCGTGCGGCAGCGGGGACAAGCGTAGGCGGCGCCCACGGCGTCGCGCGGGACCTGCATTGGCCCGCCGCATTGGGTGCAGAAGACGATACGATGACCGGTCGCGATGCCGAAGGGTGTTTGGGGAGGCGCGGTAGACGGGGGGTATTCACGGACCATGGGGTGGGCCATGGGCATGGGATCGGGGGTGCCGTACGCCCGGAAACAGGACAAGTATTCGGCGTTCGATTCCCGGACCATGTCCGGAATCAGGAATGCGTCGATGAGCCAGCCGATGCCGGCCAACCCGCCGGTAAAAGCCCACAGCAACCCGGTTCCGATGCGGCCACAATAGAAGCGGTGGACGCCGACGAGGCCGAAAAAGAACCACAACAGATAGGCCACCGGGATGGTTCGCACCGAATCTCCTCCGCACGCGGGGTTACAGCCCACCACCACAATAGCGAATTCGGGCGGCGAATGGAATTATTCAGCACTGTTCAGCCCCATGGTCACGCCGCTCCTGCCGGGAGGTCGTGGGCACCCCCAATCGTGGCGATCCGTGACCGCAGGGTGCGTTCCGCGTTGTGGCCGGGAGGTGGCGGGGGGGAAGACGAGTTTTCAACCCGCGGAGGATGTTGCGGCCGGTCCGACGATGCGATCGAACTGCATCATGTCCATGGCGTAGTGAATCCAGACGAGCCACCAGATGCTGCCGGTCCGCTGAACGGTGAGCAACACGAATGCGCCCAGCCCGAAATCAAGCAGCAACCGTGCAAGTTCGCCGGCCGTCGCGCCGCCGGACAACATGGCCGGGATGTGCCCGGCCGCGAACAGCGCCGCGACGAGGAGGGCGGCGAGCATAGGCCGGCGCAGTGCGGCGCCGACGCGAACCAGAATAACGGCGATCGAAAAATCCTCGAGAAAGACCTGAACCAGGATGTCGACGTTCTTCGGATGCACGAGACGCCCGACGACTACCGGCCATCCGGCGGTTCCGGATCGGACGACGGTGAATACGAGGACGGCGACGGCGGCCAATAGAATTCCCGTGACCACGTGGGCGCCGACGTTGCGCAAGGGCAGCCACGCGGTGGCCGGCGAGTGCCGGCGGAGGATTAACAGAACGATCATGGGGCTGAAGATCAGCAGTTGATTGATGCTCTCGAAAATTGGCGCGAGCCCCCCACGGATCGTCAGCCGAATGCCCGCCTGATACAACTGCCCAACACCGATGACGCAGATTGCGGCGAACATGGCGTATCCCAGTTCACGCCAGGGACGGGCGAATGTGGGCGAAACGGACGCGGGCCATGACCGTCGGCGGATTTTGCCGGCGATCAGCGCCCCGGCCATGGCCACGGCATAGGCGGCGTACAACGCGGTATAGTGCGAGCGGTCCAGCATAGTCGTTGCGTCACCCTATCGGCCTAGCGTGGGCCGGAGAAGGACTTGAACAAGCCCTCCAGAATGGACAGGATTCACAAGATTTACAGGATTGGCCGGGATTGGTTCCCCCGGTCTGCGGACGTATCCATCTTGTCCATCGTGTTAATCATGTCCATTCGAAATCGTCCACGTCATGGTTGAATGCTTCCCAACCGGTTCGATGCGGGCGGAGAATCTCGCCGGATTCACCCACGGGTGGGCGAAAACGCGTCGGGAAAGTGCTCAATTTCGGCTCGCCGCCACCACTGCGGCCGGACGACCGATACGACATCGAACCGGCACGGGCGGTCGTGGGCTCGGCGCGCCTGAACGAAATACCTGGCGGCCGCGATGATCTGGCGGCGCTTGAACGCCGTGACGTTGACTTCTGGATCGGCGCGGTCGCCCGTGGCCCGCGTCTTGACCTCTACAAAGACCAGCGTGTCGCCGTCCTCGGCAATGATGTCAATCTCGCCCGGCGGACAGTTGTAATTCCGGGCGACGATGCGAAAGCCGCGGCGTTTCAGGAATCGCGCCGCCGCCCGTTCGCCGCGAGCGCCCAGCGTAGCGCGGTCTTGAACTTTTGTGGGCGGCATCGGCACGGGACGCCCCCCGAACTGCGACCCGCCTCGCGGACGGAGCCGCTCGGAAAGGGTCCGACTCGAACAGAAGGCACGAATTCTCCGCCGGCGTCACCCGGAGTGGCCCGCGACAGCCACAGCCTCCGCGTCGGGCTCGTCGGCGCCAGCCGGAGCGGGCTTGTTTGCAACCTGCCCGTCCGCGGTTCCACGGGTGCTGATGCGTCGTTTTTCACGCAGCCGCCGCGCCTTGCCGACGCGATCGCGGAGGTAGTACAGCTTGGCCCGGCGGACCTTACCGTGCCGCTTGACCTCGACCCGGACGACGCGCGGCGAATGGACCATGAAAATCCGCTCGACGCCCTCGTTGGCGACGATCCGCCGGACGGTGAACATCTCGCTGACGCCGTGTCCGCGGCGGGCGATCACCACGCCGTTGAACACCTGCACGCGTTCCTTGTCGCCTTCCACGATGCGCACATGCACGTCCACGGTGTCGCCGATGCCGAACTCGAGGGGTTGGGCGCGCAGGTACGCCTTTTCGACCAGGTCAATCATGGGAAGATACATGGGGAACACTCCATCGCCGCGAGATCTCACCGTGCGACACATGCCGCCCGGTGTCACGCGATCACCGGCGACGGCCAACGCTAAATCGGTGCATTCGAATCATTCGCATCCGTCAACAAATCAGGCCGGCGGCGACGCGTGCGCTCCAGCGACTGGGCGCGCCGCCATGCCTCGATCCGTGCATGATGTCCGGACAACAAAACCTCCGGTACCTCCATCCCGCGAAAGGAACGCGGCTTGGTGTACTGTGGATACTCCAACAAACCGGCCGAGAACGACTCCTCCGTCGTCGATGCCTCGTCGCCCAACGCTCCCGGCAGCAGCCGCACCAGCGCGTCGATCAACACCATGGCCGCAGGCTCGCCGCCCGACAGCACGTAATCGCCGATCGACACCTCCCGCGGCCGCAACCCCTCCCGAATCCGCTCGTCAAACCCTTCGTAGTGACCGCACAGCAGCAGCAAGTGCCGCTCGCCGGAAAACTCGTTCACCATCGGTTGCGTCAGGCGCTCGCCCTGCGGCGTCAACAACACCAACGACGGCGGCGGATCGCAGTCCCGTGTGATCGACCCGACCGCGTCGAACACCGGCCCGCACATCATCACCATGCCGGGCCCGCCGCCGAACGGGCTATCATCCACGCTGCGATGGCGGTCGGTCGCGAAATCCCGATAGTTGACGCATCGAACCTGCACCAACCCGGACGCGATCGCCCGGGCGACGATGCTGCTTCCCAGAAAACCGTCGAACACGTCGGGAAACAGCGTCAAAACGTCAATACGCAACACGGCGTCAACCGGAAAACATCAGATTACGCCGACGCCGGTACGGTCATTCCGGCGCGCTTCATCAGCCCGCGTACCGTATCGGTCGGCTGCGCGCCGACGCCCAGCCAGTACTGAATGCGCGGGCCGTTCAGTACCACCTGCGTCGCAGGATCGGGGCCCTCGGGGTCGTAGTGGCCCAGTTCCTCAATCACCCGTCCGTCGCGTTTCTTGCGCTGATCCACCGCGGTGATTCGATAACACGGCTGGTGCCGCCGTCCGACGCGTTTCAATCGCAATCTGACCAACTCGGAAATCTCCTCGGCCCGTATGCCGGTCTGTGAATCCGCCCGCCGTTTCACCAACGAGCGTGGAATCCCCCACTATAGCGAGTCGGCCAAGTCCGGCAAGCCCCCGATCCGAACGACGCGTCGGCCCGGAGCGGGCATTCGCGCCACCGCCGGCCGAAAACGTCCGCAACCGGCACCGACGGTTCTACGACGCCCGACTGTGCGGTTCACCCGCGACGAACCACACGCATCGATGCCGCGGAGCGCACGGGGGCACCGCTATGGATGTAAGTATTTATTTAACATGATGTTACTGACGGTTCGACATCATCCGACAGTATGGTCACCCTGTTACTGCGGGGGCAGACGGCAAGCCCGCCGAGCATGTGGGATGCGCTGGACCGCGATTCCAAATGCCGCTGCCTCGAACGCGCGTCACTGGCCCGCGCGGGCGTTGCGAGAGCCGGTCCGACTGCGGACCCCAATCGCGACGAGTCCGGTGGCGAGCAACGCAATCGTCGCCGGCTCGGGAATGACCCGCAGGTAGAAGTGCTCGTCGCCGTAGAATTCGCCAGGCTGACCGGCGACCGCGAATTCGAGATCGTAGTAGTCGGGCGGCGTTGCGGGATCGACCAGCATCGAGAACGTGAACGTCGTCGGCGCCGTGAAGAAAATGCCATCCACGTCCGGTAGGGTGTAATAGGGCCGTGTTGGGTCCACGTTCTCGACGCCGATCTGAAGATTCCAATCGGCGTCGGCAGTGAATCCCAGCGAACCGCCGTGCTCGACGCCGATCGTCTCCATGCGCTTCAATTCGATGGCGAAGGCGTTATTCAGAAACGTGCCAAGGTCGACGCGGGCCGACAGATCGATCGACTGGCCGGGCATGACGGTGAACACCTTCAGCAGGCCGCGGTTGGTCGCGCCGGTGAGTGTCTCGTCGGGATCGGCGTAGCCATCGAAACCGACCACTTCGGGGATGTCCAACCCCAGCGAGCCGCCGGTATGACACGTCGAGCAGTTCCGCCCGTTCGACGGTCTGGCCGACGCAACCGTACCTCCCAACGCCGCGATCATCAGCGCGACCATGCACCATCGAGTATTCACGTGCTTCCCTCCTGTTCGAGTCCCGGACACGCGCGCCAACGGCGCGCACGTCATGCCCTGGCACGGGTTCAACACGCCCCGGCCTATCGCTCCTGCCCGAACCGCGGAAGAAGGAACCAACCCCAGCTACGCATCGTAGCAAACCGGCGATCGCAAATGCAAGCGGCGGCGGCACGAGGTCCGCGCCGCGGAATGGGCGTTTTCTTCACGCATCACCGGGAAGCTGCCCGTGCCACGATATTCCCGGTCCATGCTGCACACGAAGTCAAGGCGCCTGCACGTACACGGCCTTTAATCGCTTGTATTTGACGTAGAGCGCGGCGCTGAACGCGAACGCGAAGAGCCAGATGGGAACGAGGGCCTTGTAACGGGACTGAAGACGTTTTTGAAGGGCGTCCAGCTCGCGATTGACTGTTCCGCACACTCCGTCCAGTTCGTCGACGGCGGCGGCCAGTTTTTCGATGTCCAACGTGTGTTGCAACGGCGCCAGGCCGATCAGATGGGTCTTCGCGTCCTCGAACAAAAACCGCTGCCGGTCGACCAGAAGCACGCCGCGGGCCATTTCGTTGAGCCGTTGGGCGGTGCGAACATACTGAATCTCCGCGTCGCCGATGCGATCGACCAGTTCAAACAGCTTGGGCAGGCTTTCATCGGTCTGCGGATCGTCGTGGCACGCTGTACACCCCGGCAACGCCGACTCGATGATCTGCCGGGGGTTGGGATGGATGGCCTGGACGACGCGCTCGCGGGTGGGCGCGGCATCGGTGGTCAGGAGATGTTCGTAGCGCTCGATCATCAGACCCGCGGGATTGGTGATTCGCTGAATGTCGTGAAAATGGCGATTCGGACCGCCACCGTGGCACTGCACGCAACCCTTGTGTTCGGGCTGCCGGGCGTGAATGCTGGTCGCGAAGTTTTCAGATGCATGGGCGTGACATTGTCCGCAGACTGCCCCGACGGTGGCGAATCCCGGCGGGACGGCCGAATGGTTTCCGTGGCAGGTCGCGCAGGTGGGCGCGCCGGTGTCGCCCTGATCAAACAGCAGTTGGCCGTGGACGCTGTGCCGGTATTCCGCCACGACTTCGGTGGGCAGTTTGAATTCGGTCATCAGGTCCACATTGGAATGGCACGTGGCGCAGGTGTCCGGAATGTTCAGGGGAAAGGTGCGGCTGGTCGGCGTCCGACCCGTTTGCACGCCATGACTGCCGTGGCAGTCGATGCAGACGGCCGCGCGATCGTCGCCCTTGTCGCGCAACGTTTTGCCGTGACCGCTGGTCCAGTAGCGGGCGAGTTGGTCGACGCGCAGTCCGTAGGGGTTCATGCGTTCGACGTCCGCGTGGCAGTCGCCGCACAGGTTGGGGACGTCCGCCCGCCGGGGCCGGCCCGAAAAACCCGCGCCGTGATCGAAGGTCATGGACTGGCCGGGCGTGCGTTCGACGAATCGCCTGATGGCATCGGCGGGCAGGCCATACTGCTCGCCGCCGCCGTGGCAATCGCGGCATTGCAGGGCGACGTGCACCGACGTGGACAGTTCGCCCTGTTGTTTCGCGTGGCAGGATTGGCAGTCGACCGTTTCGTCGGCCGCGCACACCGCCGCCGCAACGGAAAGAACCAGAATGAAGCCCGTGATGTCCCGGCGTAGGCGTATCATGTTCATGAATCAAAACGCCCGGGCGTTTGACCGCCGCGGCAACATTTAGAGACGTTTACAAAGATCGACCGGCCGTGTCCAGTCGTGCAGCGTCGTTCAATCGGGCAGGGTAGCGGACGCGGACGCGGGTTGGGATCGCGGTTCGAGGAAATCGAGTGGGTGGCCGTCCTGATTGACGCGGATGATGTCGCTGATGTCGATGTGCCCTGCGGGAATGATCAGACGACCCTGGTAGTCAAAATTGGGGTGGTTGGGCGGAACCAACGGTTCAATGAAGGCGTTGTGATCGAAGGGGAATTCGACGGTGACGGGGTGGTCGAATCGGCCGTCGGAATCGGCGTCGGGATCGGCGTCGTTGAGTTTTCCGTCGCCGTCGATGTCGTCGTCAATGTCGTTGGCCATTCCGTCGCCGTCGATGTCCTGCGGGGAGCGGGTGTCGGGGGTGATGGCGAAGCCGGGCAGTCCGGCGCAGGAGGCGAGGAGAAGAAGGCACGCGAGGAAGAAGGGACAATGGGACAAAGGGACGGAGGGACGGAGGGGGCGATAGCTAAGCCTGAAGCAACCGATCATGGGGCGGGGTCCGCGAGGAAGGCGGCGAGGTCGGCGAGGTCTTGCGGGGTCAATTCGGGGAGTTTACCGCCGACGTGGGGGTCGTCGCCCTGCAGATTGGATTGGATAAGGTCGGTCGAGGCGTTTACGAGGGCGGGCGCGCCGGGCAGGCAGCCGCCGACGGCGTCGTCGCAGTGGCAGAGACCGCAGGAGTTGACCATGAAGATTGATTCGCCGGCGACGGGATCGCCCGCGGCGGGAGGCGGATCGTCGTTGGGAGGCGGCTCGTCATCGGGCGGATCGTCAGGGGCGTCGTCCGATGGATCGGGTTCGCCGCCGGGAGGCGGGAAGGTGAAGTATTCGGGCAGGTCGGTGTAGAAATCGGAGACCAGGACGTCGACGGCGGTGCGGAGGCCGCTTTCGGCCGCGATGAACAGCGAGTCGCGGATATCGAAACCGCAACCGGAAAGGAAGCACGCGAAGACGCCCACTAAGGAGATGTCAATGAGTCGCACCACAAGGGCCTCCTGCTAAACATGGTCCCGACGCTGTGCATTCTGTTTCCGATCGGGCGCGAGGTCAAGCGTAATTGCGGATTCGCGGTGCAGTCGCGACGGCCGACCGGCCGAAGATTTGATTTAGTCGGAAAAGTCCTTGCGATCGGTGCGTCGGCGAGGTTACGATCCGCCTCCGCGGCGCGGTTCGTCGGAACAGGGTGTTTCAAGTCAACGCGATGGCCCATCCTTGGCGTCAGGTTCCGTGGCTAATACGACGGCGAACGACCGTGGGAGGTGACTGTGCGCGCCGGGCGGCGGCGATCGCGGTGATTTGCGTCGGCCTCGCCGTGGTGGCCGGGGCTTGCACGGGCGCCGGCCGGCGTGAAACGGTTGAAGGGCGATTCGTCGCGACTGATCCGGTCGGCGGCCGCGATTCGCGCGGGGGGATTCGCGCAGTATTGGCGGCGGATGCGGTCGAGCCGACGGGCGATTCTGGCGGCGACGAGGCGGCGGACCGACGGGTTCCTGTGCGGCGGCACGCGCCATTCGTGGCGCGGCAGTGCCATGTTTGCCACGTCGCGGGCGATGGTCAGCGGCCGGTGACGGATTTCGGCACGGTGTGCCGATCGTGTCACGCGGAGTATTTCGAGTATTCGCGCTACACGCACGGCCCGGTGGCGGCGGGTGATTGTTTGATTTGTCATGGGATGCACGTGTCGGCGCAGGCGGCGCTATTAAGATCACCGCAGGGGTCGTTGTGCATTCAGTGCCACGATGTGGATGTGGGCGGGGCCGCAGTCGAGACGTACCATCGAGCGATTGAGCGGCGGTCCTGCACGGAGTGTCACGAGGCGCATTTCGGTCAAACCCCGAAGCTGTTGAAGCCGGGCGGTGGCGGAGGTCGCCCGTGAATGACACCAATGGGCGACGCCCGCGGACGCGGAAATCGAGCCATGCGCGGCCGGCCAGGCGCCGAGTCTGTGCGCCGTCAGTCATGTTCAGATTGGCACTGGTCGCGTTTGCGTGCGCATGTCCGACGCTAAAGGCGCAGGAACCGATCAAGATGGACGAGGAGATAAAGCCGGGACTATTTCATATACGCCGAATGGACGCGTATCTGGAGATGGAGGCCGGTCTGGAGCAGCATCGGGTGCGGTCGCAGGACGGATCTGGCCGGACCAATGCACGGCAGACCAATCGGACGGCATCGATCTACCCGATCATCGGTCTGACGATCGACGGCGACATGGTGCATCCGCATTTATTCGATTTTTCCGGGTCGTTGGGCGTCGGTTATACGGAAAGTCGGTTCCGCGAGGAGCGTCTTGATTTCACGGACGCGGATCGATCCACCGGGTTTCTGCACGAATTCGATTTACGCGCAGATTTTCTGAAGACCAAGCCGTTGTCGGGCGGCATTTACGGCACCCGCCGCGACGATCGCATCGGGCGGCTGTTCCTGCCGAGTCTGCGGGAAGTGCGGACGGAATGGGGATCGTCGTGGTCGTTGCGGCACGACGTGTTTCCGATCCGATTCAGTTTTGACCGTGTGGACACGGACCGCACGGGCAATCGTGATGAGATCGACGATGAGCGGATTCGGCAGGATCGTCTGCGACTGGGCGGGGACTGGAAGATCGACGAGCATCACCGCGTCACGTATGAATACGAGCACGCGCGGACGCAGCAGAAATTCCAGGGGGGCGAGGTCGATTTTGACACGACGCGGGACGTCGTGCGACTGGAGCACGAACTCGAATTCGGGGCTGACTATCGCCACCGTTTGTTCACTGTGTTCCGCTATCAGGAAGAGACCGGCGACTTGGCGGAGGACCTATTCGAGATCCGGCCGGAACTGACGCTGAAACACTCGGAAGAATTGAGCACGCGATTCAGTTACGACGGGCGCCGTGAACGCTACGACGGGCTGGAGGTTGAACTGCACCGGTTCGACGCGGAACTGCGGCATCAGTTCCGTAAAGAACTGACGACGGTGTTTAACTTTTACGGGCTGGAAGAGCGTACGGACGACGACGTGGAGACGTCGCAGGGCGGCGGTTCGGTGGACTGGCATTACGGGCGGGACAACGCGCTGGGTCGGTTCACGGGCGAACTGGGTCTGGCGTTCGATTCGGAGCGCACCCGCGGTGACGGCGGGTTGCGGGCGGTGCGCAATGAATCGGGAACGTTTCGCGATCCACTGCCGGTCTATCTGACGCGGGCCCATGTCGTTCCGATTTCATTGCGGGTGACGGACTTGACGGGCACCCTCGTCTATCAGGCGGGTCTGGATTTCGCGGCGACGCGGACCGCGGACCGCGTCGCGCTGTTCCGTCTGGCGTCCGGCCGCATTGCCAATGGGCAAACCGTGTTGATCGATTACTACGTGGAGACGCCCGCGGACGGGAGCATTGATACGCTACGGATGGATTTCGGTCTGCAACAGGCATTTGAGTCCGGGTTGACGCCGTATTACCGGTTTAACTACCGCAATCAGGAGGCGGACGCATCGCAGGGGTTTGATTTCATCGCGGATCGAACGAATCATCATCGAATGGGGGTGACGTATACACGGCCGCAGTGGTCGGCGCAGGGGGAATTCGAGATATTCGACGACACGATCGACCCGTACGATGCGTTTCGGATCGGCGGCGGATGGGTTGTGGTGCGGTCGGACCGGCAGTTGTTCGACGTGCGTCTGGATTTTGGACAATATCTGTTTGTCGGAGGGGAATTGGATCGCGAGGTATCGGAAATCAACCTGAGCGCCCGGCATGAATGCCGTCTGAACGACTTCTGGACGAGCACGGTGCACACGACGTGGCGTTGGGAGGATGATTCGGTGCGCGGCACGACGAACGGACTTGATCTTGAGGGGATTCTGGCGTACCGCCGGGGCAACATGGCCATCGAATTCACGCTGGAGTATGATCTGCTGCGAATCGCGGGTTCACGCGAAGATTCGGTGGGTGCGTGGATTAACCTGCGGTGGGATATGGAAGACATCGCGCGGATGGAATGACGATGGACCGAGTCCTACTGACGATTTCGGCGGCGACGGGTGCGTTCGTGGTGAGCGCAGCGATGACGGGGTGCGCCCGGCCGGCGGGTCCGCTGTTTGAGCCTGTGGAGCCGGCGATTGTTTTTCCGTCGCCGCCGGATGCGCCGCGGATACGGTGTATCGGCGCGTACCGGGGCAGTGACGATCTGCGACGGGCCAAGACGGGATGGGAAGTTACGGCGGAGTGGTTGAACCGCGCGGACCACCGACCGACGGTTTTTTCGCGACCGCACGCGGTGGCCGTCGGTTCCGGAGATCGGATTTATGTCGCGGACGGCGGCATGGCGTGCGTGCATTTGATCGACATGAGGGCGCGGCGGCACATGGTGATCGACCATGCCGGAGAGACACGACTGCGCAGTCCGGCGGGTATTGCGGTTGCCGGCGAACGATTATTCGTCAGCGATGCCGCGTTGGCGGAAGTGTTCGTTTACAGCGCGGCCGGCGAATACGTTGAGCGGGTGCCGGCCGACTGCGAGCGTCCGGGAGGACTGGCCGTCTGTGGAGACACGGGGCGGATGTATGTGGTGGATACATCCGGTCATCGCGTGGTGATGTTGTCGCGGGTGGGCAATTCAGGGGATTCGTGGGCGGTCGACGGGGCGTTCGGCCAACGCGGAAGAGGCCCCGGCGAATTCAACTATCCGACGGACATTGCGTGCGATCCGGCATGGGGAATTGTAGTCAGCGACACCCTGAATTTCCGCGTGCAACGGTTTGATTTTGATGGGAAATGGGCGGGCTCAATCGGCGGAAAGGGTAACGGGGCGGGCGATTTTTCGCTGCCCAAGGGCGTGGCCGTTGATCGGCACGGTCATTTGTATGTCGTGGATGCACAGTTCGAGAACGTCCAGGTGTTTCAGATGGACGGGCGGTTGTTGATGGCGTTCGGCGAAGAAGGGAACCAGCTGGGGGCGTTTGCCATTCCCGCGGGCATCGCGATTGATGACCATGACCGCATCTGGGTGGCGGACGCGTACAATCGGCGATTGCAGATGTTTCAGTATTTGAATGGGACGGGGTGATCAACGTGCGGGTTCGTTGTCGCATTCCGGTGGTGCTGTTCACGTTCGCAGCGGCGGCCGTGCGCGCGGACGACAGCGTGGTGAACAGCAAACACGATCTGTCGGCGCGGGGTCCGGGCACGATTCGCGCGCACGACGAGACGCAGGTATGCGTGTTCTGTCACACGCCACACAATGCCGTGCCGCAGACGCCGCTGTGGAACCGCCATACGCCGACGACGCACTACCGCGTGTATGAAAGCAGCACGCTGGATGCGAGGGTCGATCAGCCGAGCGGTCCGTCGAAAATGTGTTTGAGCTGTCACGACGGGTCACTGGCGTTGGGCGCTTTGTTGAGCGAGCCGGTGATGCACCCGGTCCTGACCACGCCGCGCACCATTCCGCCAGGACCGTCCGATCTGACCGGCGATCTGTCCGACGATCATCCCATCGGATTTCGGTACGATCGGGCGCTGGCGTTCGCCGACCGTGAATTGCGTGTTCCTGAGTTATTGTCGCGGGAATTGCCGCTGGGCAAGCACAATGAAGTGCACTGCACGACGTGTCACGACCCGCACAACAACAGTCTGGGCGCGTTCTTGCGGGTGACCGATCGCCGCGGGGCCGTCTGCCTGACCTGCCACGATCCGGACGGCTGGCAGGGCAGTTCGCACGAACGGAGCCATGCGCGCACGACCGGCCGCGGAGTCGATCCACGGGAGGAACTGAAATACCACACGGTTGCGGACAATGCATGTCTGAACTGCCACAAGATTCACGGGGCGACGGAGCGAGAGCGACTGCTGCGGTTCCGCCAGGAAGAGGCCAATTGTCTGAACTGCCATGATGGATCGATCGCGGGCACGAACATTTTGGCGGACATCCGCAAATCGTCGGCGCACGAGGTGTTTTTGCGGGCCGGGGTGCACGATCCGGCGGAGAACGCGGCCACGGCGCGCCGGCACGTCGAATGCACGGACTGCCATAATCCCCACGCCGTCCGCCCGACCGGACCGACGACGATTCTCGGCAGTCGCGGGTTCCTGACGTCGCCGGCCAGCCTGCACGTCAGGGGGGTCGATCGCCACGGCGCGGAAGTCAGCGACGCACAGTATTCCTATGAAGTCTGTTTCAAGTGCCACGCGGACAATGCGTCGCGGCGACGCGGGGGCATTGCCCGCCAAGTGCATCAGAATAACACGCGGATCGAATTCGAGACGAATAACCCGTCGTTTCATCCGGTGATCGGGCCACGGCGTAATAGCGACGTGGTCAGCCTGATGCCGCCGTTGCGAACGGGAAGCCTGATTACATGCACCGATTGCCATAACAGCAATAATGCGCGGGCAGCGGGCGGGAACGGCCCGAACGGTCCGCACGGCTCCATTTACGAGCCGATGTTGATCGCGAATTACGATACGCGGGACTTCACATCGGAGAGCGCCGACGCCTACGCATTGTGTTACCGCTGCCACGACCGGGCCAGCATTCTGGGCAACGAGAGTTTTTCGCTGCACCAGCAGCATGTCGTCAAGGTGCGGGCGCCGTGTTCCGCCTGCCACGACGCGCACGGCGTCAGCGGGTTTGGAACGCGGGGCGGCAACCACGGCAGTCTAATCAATTTCGATCTATCGATCGTGCAGCCGGTGGATTCGCCGGCGGTCGATCGCATTGAATACGACGATACGGGGCGGATGGAAGGCAATTGCACGCTGCGCTGCCACAGCGTCAATCATATACGATTCCCGTATTCGCAGTGACGTTTGGAAGACACGCATGGGAACGAAACGCCGTCAGCCGTTGATTCAGCGATGCGTCGCGGCCGTGATCCTATTAGCGACCACATCGCTTCCGCTGGCGCAGGCCCAGCGTCCCAAGCCGCGCGCCGCCGAGGTCACGGGCGATAATTGCCTGACCTCGGGCTGCCACGACGGTCTTTCCAAGACGGCGTTTATACACGCGCCGGTTGCGCAGAATCAGTGCGGGCAGTG
Organism: Phycisphaerales bacterium; assembly: GCA_013140575.1. Lineage (GTDB taxonomy): Bacteria > Planctomycetota > Phycisphaerae > UBA1845 > UBA1845 > JABFSN01. The sequence continues at coordinate 23,208 of JABFSN010000213.1, forward strand.
TCATCGCCCGGCCGACGCGGAGCAGCACACATTCGCGTTGACGTCGGAAGAACCCGCCCTGTGCCATGAATGCCACGATGCCGATGATCTTGCCGAGGCCGGCGGGGGCGATGCGTCGGGGCAACTCGTCGGTCATGCGCCGTTCACGGCCGGTCAATGTCTGACGTGTCATAACCCGCACGGCGGCGACGAGGCCCAGCTGTTGCGGCACGGCGGAAAGTCGGGGCTGTGCATGGAATGCCACGACGGCGACGTGGAGTTGAGCGGCAGGGTTCATGCGCCGATCGAGCGATCCGGATGCACGGCGTGTCATCGCGGACACCAGAGCGCGTACGCCAAGCTGATGAGATTTCCGCCGGCCGAAGCGTGCGTGTCGTGTCACAGCAAGACGATGGAGCAATTGAAGACGGCGGGGAACGTGCATCGGCCCGCCGGGGCGCTGGACTGTCAGTCGTGCCACAAGCCGCACGCATCAACCGAGCGGGCGTTGCTGGGCCACGCCTACTCGGCCAAGACCTATGTGCCGGTTGGCCAACGCGAGCAATACGCACTGTGTTTCGAGTGTCACGATGCCGAGCTATTGGAAGAGGCGGAGACGGACGCGACCGGATTCCGCAACGGGATGGCGAATCTCCACCATCTGCACGTGAACAAGGATACGAAGGGCCGGAGCTGTCACGTTTGCCACGAATCGCACGCCGGCGCGCAGTCCCGTCTAATCCGGGACACGTTGACGATGGGCCAATGGCGAACGCCGCTTCGATTCCGTGAAACACCAACGGGCGGGTCGTGCGGCCCGGCGTGTCACGCGGCCAAGGAATACGATCGCGAGTCGCCCGTCGAATGGAATACATCGCCGCCGATGCTGACGGAGCCGGAACGCGGCCTCGGCGACGTGGATCGGAAAGTTGATGAGAATGGTGAATCACCGAGGTGACAGACCATGTTGATTCGGTCGATGGTCATCGCAGTATGGTTCGGTCTGCCGACGGCTGCCCCCGACGATAGCGCGACGGCGCCGAGTCAGTCCGTTCCGGTCGAGGGCGTGCTTGTTCACGGCACTGCAAACTGCAACGTCTGTCACACGCCGGAAAGCGAAGACGGCGTCGAGGCGGGGCCGTTGTGGGATGACCGACCGGAGGCGCAAAAGCGATTCCGCTTGTATGACGGCCGCACGGGGACGCCCGGGACATCCAGTCTGCTGTGTTTGAGCTGCCACGACGGCAGCGTGGCCATTGACACGTTCGGCGCCGAACCGCTGCGCACCGAATTCGTGCTGGGATCCCGCGGCCGAATCGGGGCGCACGGCGATCTGGGCATGGATCATCCGGTCGGCATTCGCTATCCCGATCACGACCGCGGTTACCGTCCGCGCGCCCAAGTTGAATCCGATGGTGCGGTGCGTCTGCCGGAGGGCCGCGTCGAATGCGTCTCCTGTCACGACGTGCATCATCCCGGCGTAACCGACAAGCTGCTGGTCAAGCCAAACGATCGCAGTGCCCTTTGTCTGACGTGCCATCGAAAATAATGCGCAGCCGCGGCACGGGCATGGCTGGTCACGCGGCTGCACGAACTTCGACCGTTCGTCTGGCCGTGCCGTCCGGGGTCCGCCTCCGGTTCTGTCTTGCGCTGGTGGTACTATTGGCGGCGAGCGCCGGCGTGGGTTGCCACCGGGGATCGCCGCAACCGGCGGGGATTGGCGGGGCGTATTACCCGCCGCGCCCGGCTTCGCCCCGGATCGTCCATCTGACGGCGATTCATCCCGGCAACACGTTTGGCCGAGAGCGCGCCCCGCTTGCTCGATTCCTGTTCGGGCCCGATGAACGCGACGCTGACGGCGCCGGCAAGCCGTTTGGTCTGACTGCGGCCGACGGCAAGTTGTACGTCTGCGACACGCAACGACGCGTCGTGTACGTTCTGGACCATGTCACAAGACGACGGATTCTGCTGGGCGAAATCGGACCGGGACGGTTAACCAAACCCGTGGCCGTGGCGACCGACGAAGACGGGCGAGTTTTTGTGGCCGATGCCGGCCGCGGGCAGGTCGTGGTCTATTCGCCGACGTACGAGTTCCGACGGTCGATCGGTGCGCTCGACGGTCGCCCGTTCAAGCCCGTCGACGTCGCATGGCATGCCGGGTCGTTGTATGTCTTGAACGCCTATGTCCATGCCGGGTCGATGGACACGACGGAACGGGAAGGCGACTTCGGCTCGCCGTCCACCGTCGCGGATGCGACGCGGGGCGACGATCAAACCCGGTCGGTCGGCAAAATCGAGGTGATCGATCCGAGCACCGGGGCGCTCCTGCGAACAATCGAAGCCGGGATTGCCGCCCCGTTGTTTTGGCCGTGCGGCCTCGCCGTCGCGCAGGACGGCCGGGTATTGGTTACGGACGTGGCCGCCTGCCAAGTCCATGTCTTCGCGGCCGAAGGCGGAGGGTCATCGTCGTTCGGCGGCCCGGGCGATCGTGCGGGCCGGTTCGCCCGGCCGCGGCACCTCGACGTTGGACCGGACGGAACATTGTTCGTGGTGGACGCGGCATTCGGCCGGGTGCAGATGTTCGACCGTCAAGGTCGCCTGTTGATGTCGTTTGGCCGCGAAGACGCCCTCGCCGACGGCGGGTCGCTGCGTGATTCGCCGCGCGAGCCCGGGGAACTCGTCCTGCCCGCGGGCGTGTGCACGGACCGATCGATGTTGCCGGAATTCGCCCGCTTCGTTCCCGGCGGGTTCACCGCCGACTACTTGATTTTCGTGTCCGACCAGGCCGGTCGCGCTCCGGTTCACGTCTATGCGTTCGGGCGATCGAGCGAAGGCAAGTGACGCCGGCCATGGGCGACCGGATCCTGTTTCGGACCGTTGCCGCGCACGTCGGCCGACCACCGTCAATGTGTCGCACGGCTTCCGGATCGCCGCTCGGTTTCACCCGCACGCCCGCACCGGCGGCGGTGAATGCGCGCGGCAGCATCGGGCGGGTATCGAGATGGACGTCTACCGATGCCCCGACCCGGTCGGATCGTGATCGGTTCCTGCACCAAGCAATGCTTGAATGACCGCCCGAGGCTGTTTAGTCGGGGCACAAGCCGTTGGCCGCTGCGTAGGCCGCGAACTGGAGGTTGTTCGAAAGGAGATCGGGCAGCTTGTGCAGGTCGTCGGGCCGGACCCACCGCCAGTCGGCCACTTCGTCGGCGTCGGGGCGTATCCGCCCGTCGATGATTCCCGCGGTCCACCATTCCAATTCCAGCCGGCTGTCGTCGCTGGTCCAATTCCATACCGGCCGGCCGGGGGCCACGCGGATCGACAGTTCTTCGTGAATCTCGCGGACCAGGGCGTCGCGCGGCGATTCGCCGGGTTCAATGGCCCCGCCCGGAAAGCACCAGGCGCCGGCCCGGCAGACGCCGGGACCGCGTTGGATCATCAGCCAGCAGCCCCGGTTTTCGATGACCGCCACCACGCCGCGGACAACGGCTTCGGACGCCGCCTGGCGATCGAGCGATGGACGTGATGTACGAGCCGCCTTGCGCATCAACACCAGCGCCAAAAAAGGGGCGGCGTGCAGTGCCATGCACCACACGCCGCCCGGTTGAACCAAACACGGCATCAATCAGACCGCGTGGAGCGGACGAGCCGCTCCCCGCGACCGTTCAATGCCTTACCGCGAGCCACGCAGGGACGTGCTGCTGCCGTCCTTGACGTCGCGGCCTTCGCGGGCGACCGGACGCGCGTCACGCGTCGAGGTCACGCCGCCGCTGTTGGCATACAGCGCGATGTCGGTCATGTCGACGACACCGTTGCGGTCCATGTCGGCCATACGCGCCACGCGACCCAGACCCATGCG
>JABFSN010000062.1 GCA_013140575.1 Phycisphaerales bacterium
CCCCAAGCCCCAGCGGGGCGACAGAAGCCGTGACCGGAAACCTGTGCATAGCGTTGTGGTGATATGCCGGAACCTTGAACTCCCGCCTCGCCGTCCGATTCACCTTGCGACTCACTCCCCCGTTCCCACCGCCTTGAACGCCTCGATCAACTTCCCCACGTTGTGTTCAAACAAACTTTCGTACGAATCCACCCCCGGCAGCGCCTTCACGTCCTGCGCCATCACCACCGCCCGCCCGCCGACCCGCGACGCCACCGCCTCCGCGTTCTCCAACGGGTTGAATGCCTCCACGATCACCACCCGCGCGTTTTGCGCGTTCATCTTCTCCACGCACTCGCTGAAATGCCGCGGTCCCGGCGAAATCCCCGGCTTCGGCTCCACCTCACCGATGGACACAAGCCCGAACCGGTCCAAAAAATAAGGCCAACTCCGGTGATACGTCACCACCCGCGCCCCCGCGTACGGCCGCATCGCCTCCACCAGCCGCGCCGTCATCGCCCGCAGCCGCCCCTCATATTGAAGGCAGTTCGATTCGTATTCCCCCGCATTGCCCGCATCGACCCCTTTCAACGCCTCCGCCACCGTCCGCGCGATGATCACCCCGTTGAGCGGGTCCAGTGCATAATGCGTGTTGCCGAACGCGTGAATGTCCCCCAGCGCCCGCGTCATCTGCGCCCTGCTCGGCACCTCTTTCAAAACGATGCCCGCTGACACATCCACGTTGCCCGTCGCCCCCGGCAGCAGGTTCGGATTCCGCGCCCCCTTCACCAGCAATGGCGCCCACGGTTCCCCATCCAGCCCCGCATGCACGAACAACGCCGCCCGCTTCAATAACATCATCTGACTCGGCCGCGGCGACACCGAATGCACGTCCTCCGGACCCCGCATCACGCTCTCCACGGACACGTGCGTCCCCCCCACATTCCGCACGATGTCCGCGAACGCCGGCGTCGTCGTCACCACCCGCACCTCGCCGTACGCCGCGGCACCGAACGTTGCGCCCACCATCGCGACGAACGACAGCAACCGTCGGGCGCCCAATCTCCCGTTACAACCCGATGAACAGGTCATTGCCGCCTCCCTCCTCTACCGCTTCTTCCTCTCCACCGTCCAACCCAAATCGATCGGCAAAATAACCGTCGATCAACCCCGTCGTCGTCGTCACCGCCCCATCCCGAATCCCCGACAGCACGCTGTCCGTGACGAATCCATCACAACCATGAACAACACCCATCGCCATTCCGATCCCGACGCCCACAGTTCTCATTACCCGACGCGCTGCTTGGCCCAATAACCTACGCTGCTTCTGCTTCATCGACGAGCTCCTCAATCTCTCCGCCGCCGGACTCCCGATTGTCTCGCATCCCGTACCTCCGCGCCCCTGTCCACGCTCCCATTTTCACTCCCTGTTCCCCTTCGCACGCTTCACACCCTGCGCGCCTCTCGCACCCTTCACCCTCCTCCCTCCGCGCTCTCCGCGCCTCCGCGGTGAACTCTTCTCTCCCTTTTTCGCCTTTCGACGTTTCCTCCCCTTCGTCCCTTTGTCCCTCTGTCCCTCCGTCCCTTCCCCTACCTATTCACCCAATACGGATGCGCCGGATGCGCCCCCATCACCCCCGTGAACTGCAAGAACACGGCCTGCTCTTCCGCGCCGTCTCCGTCCAACTCGAATACCCGATGTTGGAATTCCAAACGTGCCCGCAGAAACTCGGTGATGTACCACGTCAGATACGGCGCCAACGCGAAATCCCAGTCGTCTTCGCCTCGTGACTCCGAATTCGGAAACTCGGTGTAGTCCGCCCGCAGCCCCACGTACCACTCCTTTTCCAACTGGTACTGGGCCAACGCATACGCCCCGAACGAATTGTGCCGCTCGCCGCCGAATAGCCCTCGCCGCACATCGTTGTCCGCCCAGAACGCCTCCCCTTGCACGAGGAAACTCTTGAACTTGCTCGGGTCCGAATGCGTCCATTGATACGTCGCATCCACCCCGAACACGTTGGCGTTGAAATCGCTGTCCCGGTCCGTGCGCCCGAACAGGTACGTTCCCCCCAGTTCCATCGTGCTCGTCTCCCCCACGTCGTCGAAATAACGAACGTGACCCAGCACCGCCGGATTGTCCGCGTTCGGACCTCCCAGAATCGGCGACTCCGCCCCCCCGTCCGCGTTCACCACCTCGCCCGTCAGTTCCAGATACTTGTCCCACGGGTTCGGCACGTGCCAGCTCCACGATACCCCCGTCGTCGCCAGCCCTTCCGGCCCCAGAAACGCCGTCACCACTCGCGGCCGCGTCACCTGCGGCAGATCATGCGTGTGCAGCAGATTGTTCCGCCCGAACGAACCGCGGAACTTGCCGAGCTTCAGCGACATGTCGTACGGCAGCGTATGGAAATCGATGAACCCCTCTTCCAGATCGACTTCCCGATTGATCTCCACCTCTCCGTTCCTCTGCTGCTCGATCTCCTCGCCCAGCGCGATGACCAGCGCCCCGTCGGCCGACGGCGAAATCGCCGCCCGCAGGTCCAGTTCCACCTCTCGAAGGTTGAACCGGTTCAACGCATTGTTGCCCCCGTCGCTCGAAATGCTCGCGCCGGTGTCGATGAACGCCGTGATCGCCGGATTAAACGCATTCCCCGCCCCGCCGCCGCTCGGCGACAAGCTGAACGCCCCGGTCGACGTCGGCGCCGCCCCCAACTCATCGCGAATCGCCGCCCGCAGCGTTTCCAGCTCCGCCGCCCGCTCCTCCCCGCCGGCCGGCGTTTCCAGCCGCTGCAACCGCGACTCCAATTCCCCGATCCGTGTCTGATCCGCCTCGTGCCGCGCCTCCAGCGCCTCCATACGTTCCCTCAACCGTTTCATTTCCTCGAGCACCGCATCGCCGCCGCGTTCACCGGTCTGCCCCAGCACCGGAACGGCCATCCACGCGCACGCCATCACCGCGGCGCGTACCCACGCCCTTCGTCCCATAGACGATCTCCCTCGATCCGGCGCGCGTCGCGCAACCGAACCGTCAGCCAAGTCCAACGGTCAGAAATTCAGGACGCCGTGATGTGCGGTCGCGCCGTCGGCGGCCCACGGATGGGATCGGATTGAAGCGTCATGCCGTGCGGCATGCGCACGTCGTCAGTAATCGGCCGACACAGCACCGGCGGATGCACGTCGGCGCACGTCGACGCCCGCCAGTTCGGGTCCACCGGCCCCGTCGTCAGACAAATAGTGCAATGGGCTTCATCGTGATGCGAATGATGGTGATGGTCCCGCTGCCCGCAATCGCCGTCGCACGACGCCGCCACCGACGGCCCGCCGCGTTCGTGCATCGCGCACGACGCGCACGCCCCGTCGCCGAGACCGTGTGCCGCCGGCGCCAGCACATACGCCGCGTACGCCGGCGCCAACAGCCAATCACGCCATCTCATCGATCGACGCATGAACGACCCAATCAAACAGCATTCACGCTTCTCGCCCGACGACGATTCCCGCCGGGCTGCCCGGCCCGGAATCAAGCCGGACCAGCCGAAACGAACCTGCCGAACACGACCGGCATTACCTTCGCTCTGGAAAGGAAACGCGATCAGTCCCTCATCATCTTGTCAATCTTGTAAATCCTGTCCATTCCCCGAATCATCCGTGGACGTTGTCCTCGACCACGCCCTATTCGTCCTCGTCGTCGAGATCATCCTCGTCGTCATCGTCGTCGTCGAGTTCGTCATCGTCGTCGAGATCATCGTCGTCGTCATCTTCCCATTCTTCGTCGTCATCCTCAGCCGCCACCACCCGGCCCGGCCCGGCCGGCTTCGCTTTCGACTTTCGATCGTCGACCGCGCGCCCGACGGCGGTGATGCCGCGCCCCATTGGTTCGTCCCCATCGCTGTCGGCACTCGCCGTTGCCTTCGTCCTGCGTTCTTCCATCGCCGCCTCGTCTTGCGCCTCCTGCCGAAGCGCCTTCCACTGCTCCAACGTCATAATCACCTCGCGTGCTTGCGATCCCTTGTAGTCTCCCACGATCCCGCACTCGGCCATCTGGTCGATCAGCCGAGCCGCGCGAGAATAGCCGACCATCAATCGCCGTTGCAATAGGCTGACGCTACCCCGCTGCGACGCCAGCACCACTTTCGCCGCCTCGTCAAACAGCGGATCCCGCTCCCCAGACGACCCCGCCGCCGTACCCCCCGCCTTGACCAATTCCGGGTGATAATCAGGAGAGCCTTGCGACTTTAAAAACTCAAGTACCCCATGTAACTCATGCTCTTCAATGAACGCCCCCTGCGCCCGAACCGGCTTGTGCGACCCCGGCGGCAGAAACAGCATATCCCCCTGCCCCATCAACGTCTCCGCCCCGTTCTGGTCCATCACGATCCGCGAATCCATCCGCGACGCCACCCGAAACGCGCAACGGCACGGCAGGTTCGACTTGATCAAACCCGTCACCACCCGCGCTTCCGGCCGCTGCGTCGCCACAATTATGTGTATCCCCACCGCTCGTGACTTCTGGGCAAGTCGGGAAAGATGGTGCTCCACTTCCTTGCCCGTCGTCATCATCAAATCCGCCAACTCGTCGATGATAAGGACAATGTACGGAAGATAGGTCGGAATGTACGTTCGCTCCGCGTCGCTCGCCGGCTCGAACCGTTTGTCCAGCTCCTCGCGACCCAACTCATTGTACGACGCGATGTTACGCACCCGCGCCTCCGCCAGAAGCGCATACCGCTCCTCCATCTTCCCCACCGCCCAATCCAGCACCCGCTCCGCCCGTTGCGTTTCCGTGATGATCGGCGACATCAAATGCGGGACATCCTTGAAATGGCTCAACTCGACCATTTTCGGGTCGATCAACACCAGCTTGACCATGTCCGGTCGCCGGCACATCAGAATGCTCATGATGATTGCATTGATCCCCACGCTCTTGCCGCTGCCCGTGGTCCCCGCAATCAACAAGTGCGGCATCTCCGTCAGGTCCTGAACCAGCACCGCTCCCGACGCGTCCTTTCCCAGCAGCAACGGCACCGCCATCTTGTCGATCTTGTCCCCCGCCCCCAGAATTAGCCCCTTCAGCCGCACCTTCTCCTTGTTCAGATTCGGAACCTCGACCCCGATCGTGTTCTTCCCCGGAATCGGGGCCACGATCCGCACCGCCGGCGCCTTCATCGCCCGCGCGATGTCGTTCGCCAGTGCCGCAACCTGGCTCACCTTCACCCCCGCCGACAACTCCAGTTCGAACATCGTGATCACCGGACCGGTGTCGATCTCCACCACCCGCACCGAAAGCCGGAACTCCTGCAACGTCCGCTCCAGCAGCCGGGCCTTCTCCCGCAGCACCGATTCATGGGCGGCCGTGAACTTGAACTCCGGCGCGTCCAGCAATTTCAGCGGCGGCAACTTCCATGCCGCAGGCCTCTTCGCGGGAACCGCCGTCTTTGACGGATCCTCCCGCAATACCAACGCCGGTTCGGCCGTTTTCACCGACGCGGCGCGCGTGACTTCAACCGCCGGCGGCATCTCACTTTGTATGGTGCCACTAGGTGGCGCCGCTGCATCCCGCGCCCTCCGTTCGGCCCGACGCCGCTTCCTCTCCAACCGCCGCTGGCGCTGCGACGCCTTCTCGGCCCGATCCCGATCCCCCGTCGCCGGCCGTTCCGCAACCCCCTCGACCTCCAGCAAATCCATCTGCGGCCGTTTCGGCATCGCCGGCCCGATCTTGATCGGCACGTCGCGCGCCGGCAGTTCCCCGACTCCCGGACGTCGGACCACGCCCGACGTCAACGGCGACACCCCGACCGTCGCAACCGCGGGCAGCGCCTTCCCACGCCGAATCCCGACGATTGAATCCCGCAGCATCCCCGCTCCACGCGTTACCCACCCCTCGGCCAGGAATACGAGTGCCACCAGTATGGCATACGTCAGCACCAGCGTGGTCCCCAACGCGGCGAACGACCGCCGCAGGAATTCACCCACCCCCACCCCGATCAAGCCGCCGTGACCGAACACCGGCGAATGGGCATCGGGCGTGATCAGCAGATGTGCCGCCGACGACGTGCATCCCACCAGCAACAACGCCCCGATCGCCCGCTGCCAGACCCGGACGACCCTCCCCCGCGACAGCAATTGAAATG
>JABFSN010000011.1 GCA_013140575.1 Phycisphaerales bacterium
CTCCTGAACCAACGCCACCGCCCGCCGGCGACGACGTTCCAACTCCTCGGCGCTTCCTTGCGGTCTCATGTACCCTTTTATCGTGCCGCGAAGTCATGTTTCTTTAATTAGGCGAAGATCAATAGATATCCATTAATGTGTCCAAGTGGAGTCGGTGTCAGCTTCTCGAAAGGCAGAGATTGCGACTGGTGCGCGAGCTGGATGCAGTCTTGAAACAACTCTGTGCCGTCTCTGAAACTTGCGGTCCCAAGCCTGTCCGAGCCAATCAGGCCATTCAAATCCAAGGCCGCGATAGTCGAAAGGTTTGTGCGTACTTGCTCCACCAGATTCTTCTTGTGTTCATCAACCACGAATGCAAGACTCCTGCGGTTCCCGAAGCCATGTAGGTCGCGTCATCGACCCGGCATTCGCCCAACCGGGCGGTACGTGTCGTGCGAAAAACGCTAGCTATCGAACAAAACGGACACCATTCTGGATACGGTTGCTGTTCTCTTCGCCGAAGTACTGACGGCAAAACTCAGGTTCAAGCGATATTGCGAGAGTGCTGAGTTCCGCGAGGGTGAAACCCTTTCGGCTCAAATAGTGATTGACAATTGAACTCAACACGGTTGGCTGTTCTGGCTCGATTCGTACCGGCTCGCTGGTCCTCCATCCCATCTTGCTAATCTGCATCATCAACGATCTGTATTGTCGATCCGTAATAACGGACAAATCATGCGCCCGACGCACGAGCGATTGAACGGAAACTTTCCACCGAATCTTGAGTGCGGCCAACTTCTGAATTGTAACTCGCCCTGATGCAAGCTCCGGGAGGATGCTTGCTCGCGGCATCAAGAATTCCGCCGCAAACCGATTAGCCTCTTTCTCAATGTCGCCGATTGGACCCGCATGCATCACCAAGTGACCGAGTTCGTGCGCGAGCGAAAACCGCAGCCGATCACCCGGCGACGCGGCGTTGACGAAAATGACCGGTGGGCCAGCGTCCGGCCAGAATCCCATCGCATCGATTTCGGTCGATTCAATGTCGGCGCGGACCACGATGGCCCCCGCATGTTCGATCCATGTCGTGAGGTTTTCCACCGGTCCCGGCGGAACGCCCCACGTTTGGCGAATGATTTCAGCGATGTGTTCCACATCGCCATCCATTGCATCCACGTCGATCTGATAAAGTGACCGCGAGGCGTTGATCTGAACTCCTGCCAGCAGTTCTTCAATCTGCAATCGAAGGTACGCAAACTGAGCGTGAACCCGGTTTAGATCCCTCACCCGTGCTGACTGTTTCTTCCGATGGTTGAGGCACGTGCTCCCCCGTGCTGGACGCGGTCCATCGTGTCCAAAAAAAGCGATCGGCAGATGCAGCGCGTCGGAAAGTCGCTTGACTTCCTCCTCCGTCGGCACGAGCAGTCCGGCCTCAATTTTTGAGACCTTCGTCTGAGACAGGCCAGACGCGACGGCAAGCTCGCCTTGCGTCGTAGAGCGCAGTTCACGCGCCAGGCCTAGCATGTTCTTGTTGAATCGAATCATGCACCATCAGCGCGTCGCCCCTCGACCCGATCAGTTATGGTCGGTCCTCTCCCTGGGTTTATTGGCTGGATGAGGCTGAATCGGTCGGTCGGCGGCGGCTCCGGTATGTCACGATGCCATATGACGTCCTGCCCGTGCTGGCACGTCACTGTCGCCTGGAGTAATTGCGTGTGATTTCCGTCCAGCCGGTACCCGCCAATGAGGGACAAACCGGCGCTCGGTGCGACGGTTTCAGTGAACGGTAGGAAGTCCTGTTGGTACAGGAAGCCCTTCGCGCGGTCAGTGCTCGGTGTATGTACTCGGAGGCCGGAATCGAGCTGATTGAACTTCAGGACAACATCCTGATTCAGGAATCGTAGCTGAGCAGTCTCGTATTCCACTTCCACAAGTACTTGGTCCGGAATGTCTTGAAAAGCTTCGCGCGCTCGCTGCCCGCACAAATCGCAAATCATGCTCGCGCGGCTTCGTGACGAGTGCGCGATCGCCACGCGTGCCGAAACTTGAGCAACCTCAAACCAGTCTCGGACTCCGCCCCGAATCGCGAAAGACAGTCGGGGCAAGTACTCATCAACCCATGGCAACGACAGTAGTTGGTTTTGCATACCCGACAATCTGGCCGGCTTATCGGCACTTGTCAAGTTTTTTATGCTGTTCGTGATTCATGTTTTTTATTCATAGGCCGTCTCGATGCTCCCGTACCGTTTCCTCGCCATCTATTAAAGCAAAAATGATGGTGTTGTCGGTGATCCGCTCGCACCTGATAACCCACCCATGTAGGTCGCGTCATCGCCCCGACATTCGCTCAACCGGGCGGCACGTGTCGTGTGAAACGGCGTCGGGTCGATGCCCTGACCTACGATACTGTGCCAATGCGGCGCCATGATAGAGGTTCTGATCGTCAAGCATCATAGTCTCGCTCTCCTACGCCCCCACCGTCGCGGTGGCCGTTTCGCTCCAGGGGCCTTTTTCGCCGCGGGTGTTCACCCATCTTAGCAGGTAGTGGGCGTTCTTGCCGCCGTCGGGGCCGTCGAAATCGAGCACGCACGGCGTGCGCGTGTCCAGGGTGACGGGTGGCATGCTCTCGCGGTACTCCGCGTGAGCATGCGTTCGGGCGGCGGACGCTCATCCGACTGCGTTGCCGCCCCGGTAGGTTACCGTCATGCGCCTCCCCGAAGAACGTGTCCGCAAACGGCGTCAAAGCTCCGACGACGCCACGGCCGCCCACGCGCTGGGTCGTCGTTGCGTGGAGGCGTCGGCTCGTCGTGGCCTGCGTGCGTTGAAGCCTATTCCAGAAACCCCTTCACCCTACCCTTCACGCTTCCTCGTTGTTCAGGCGCCCGCCTCGTTCAGGCTCCCGTCTTGGTCGCCTTCACCCTTCACCGTTCAGCCCTCGGATTCAGCCCGCCGGCACGCAGGAGAGGGAAAGGATGTGTTCGCGCCGCCCTGGCCGTAATCAAAGTTGAAACGTCGAAAGGCGAAAGACGAGAATCCACAGTGGACCACGGAGAAGCGAGCAATGCGCGCGGCGCGCACTCCGCAATCTGCGTCAATCTGTGAAATCTGTGGATGATCTTCCCCGCCTTCGTCCGATAAGGCTGTGGTTCTTGCCCCCGTCCCCCGCTGATCGACGAATCCGAAAAATCTTTAGCGCGCTGCCGGAGTTATTTGGGTGACGGGGGCGTCTGCCGCGAGCCGAATTCCCCCGCCGCGCCGCGGGATCCGTTCCCGACGACGCGTCGTGGTCCGCGAGGCCGCTCTTCGGGTGGCATGGCCCACGCTCGCGTGGCCATGAGGCCGGGTGTCGACTCGCTCGAACGGTGCAGCGCTCACCTCCGTTCCGATCGACGTCGATGAACCCGGACGCCCGGACGCCCGGACCGCCCGGCCCCGCGACGCGCCGCGCCGCTCTTTGACAAGTGAATACCGCTCCCCCGCCGCGAACGGCCCACGGCCGTCGGCCATGCCCCGCGACCGCCGCCGCCGATCACGCCAACGGATCCGCCCCCCGCCTGCTACGATGTGCCTGATCCTGTCCCACATCCCGTTGTACGGCGCCCCAACTGTCCGGTCGCGGGTGTTCCGCTCAATTGTGATCCTGAAGCGAGCCGGCCATCGCCGCTAAGGCTTGACCGGTTCGACTTCGTCCTCCGCTTTCTTGTCGGTCGCGTCGTCGTCCTTGAACACTTCGGGACCGTAGTCAAGATCGTAGGGCGGCGGATCGCCGCCCGGGCCTTTTAGATAGTGGTTGAACCACTGCATCATGCGCAAGTTGTAATCGAGCCGGGCGGCGGCCTTGCGGTTGCCGTGACCCTCGCCCGGATACAGAACCAGACGCACCGGCGTCTCACCGATGACCTTCAAATAGCGGTATAGCTCCAACGACTGGCTGGGATGCACGCGGGGATCGTCCTTGCCGTGCATGATCAACAGCGGAGTTCTTGCCTGCTTGGCGTGGTAGATGGGACTGCGTTCGCGGAACCAGTCCCAATGACCGTCCCACGGCCAGCGCCGGCCGTGGACCAGATTCATTTCGTGCGGTATGTCCGTAGTCCCGGCCTTGGCCACGTGGTCGCTGATGCCCACGAACATAACGCCGGCCGCGAAATGCTCGGTAAGCGCCGTCGCGCACCAGCCCGTCGCATATCCGCCGTACGATCCGCCGGTGACGCCGACTTTCTTCGCGTCGACGAGACCCGCGTCGATCAAGTGCTTCGCGCCGTCGACCAGATCGTTGAATTCCGCGCCGCCGTAGTCGGCCTGATCGAGCTTGGAAAACGCGACGCCGCGGCCGGTGCTTCCGCGATAGTTGGGATACAGCACGAAATACCCCTCCGCGGCCGCCACCTGACCCGGCCGCGAATAATTCGTTCGCCATCCGTCGGGTTCGTGCGCTTCGGGCCCGCCGTGAACCGACAGAATTAGCGGATAGCGATTGCCCGCCTCTTCGTCGAGCGGGTGAATCAGGATGCCTTCGATTTCCAATCCGTCACGGGCTTTGTAGCGCAGCACTTCCTGTTTGGCCAGTTGCTTGCCGTCCAGCCACGGGTTGCTGTTGGTCAGTCTGCGCGGCGCGGTGTCGCCGTGGGCCATATAGAACACTTCACCCGGATGATTGGAGGCGTCGGCGATGAACGCGGCCGCCAGTCCGTCCTTGCTCAAGCTGACCGATTCCAGAATGGGCCCGCCGGCGGGGACAATCGTCTTCAATTGCGATCCATCGATCTGGACCTTTCCAAACACGGCCTGGCAGCCCTCCTGGCCCACGTACATCAGCGTGTCGTTGGTCTGCCAGCCGAGTGCCATTACGTGGCCCTCGTAATTGGGGATCAGATCGGTCAGCTCGCCCCCGGACAGCGGCACGACGGTCAAACGCCCCTCGGCCGGGTCGTGCAGATCGGCGGCGGCCTGAACGGCCAGGTGCTTCCCGTCGGGCGACCAGTCGACCACGCCCAATTTGCCGGGGTTGTTCACCGTCGCCAGAACGCTGCCCGTTTCCGCGTCGATCACGTGCAACTTGCGGCGCATGTAGAAATCGTCGATCAGCGACGTGGGCGCGAGCGCGACGGTCAAATGGGCGCCGTCCGGGCTCCAATGCAGTTCCGACGCCGATCCGTCGAGATCGAACGACTTCGGCTCGGGCTTGTCCGCGTCACCCGTCGCGGCCGCGTTCATCTCCGCCGCCGCGATCCACACTTTCGTCGGTCGCCAGTCTTCCTCGTAGATTTCCTGCTTAAAACCCTTATCCTTGCGTTTCTTGACCGACTCGTCCTCTTTCGCTTCGGACAAGAACGCCACTCGGTCGCCCGCGGGGCTCCACGAATACTCGCCGACTTCGGCCTTGTGCTCGACCACCCGCCGGGCCTCACCGCCGTCCGTGGCAATCACGTACAGGCACTTCTCCTTGTCATCGCCGCGCTTGGCCAAAAACGAGATGCCCTTGCCGTCCGGCGTCCACTCAATGCCTCCGACGCTTACCTGCCCGGTGATGAACGGTCGACCGTGCCCCTCGCGATCGACGACGTGCAGTTCCGACCAGGCCGGTCCGTCATCGTCCTTGCCCGGCGCCCGCGGAACGGCCAACAGATACGCGATCTGCCGCCCGTCGGGCGAAATCTTGGCCGCGGTCACGCCACGGATCCTGGCAACATCGTGGGCCGTCAGGACGTTGCGTTCCTGACCGGTGGCGGCGGACACGAATAGTCCCGCGAAGGCGATCGCAATCGCGCGGGTCAACGATTTCCGTGCGCGTCCGCGTTGATGTGAACGGCTCTTCCCCAATTCGATCATGCTGCGCTCCCGTCATGGATCAATGCCAACTCGATTCGTCAAACCAAAACCTAGCGATCGACGCGACCCGGGTCAATCGTCGTTCACCTACTGCGGTCGGACGACCGGGGCCTCGGACTTCCCGCGGAGTGCTTTTGGACAATCTCGGACATCAATCGACAGGTGGGGGAATCCGTTCCGCTAATCCAGCCATTTGCGTTTCTTCAGCTTCTCGGGCACGTAGGTGTCGGCGATGAACGAGAAATCCTTGTTGGACAGGGCTTCGAGTTCGAGCTTCACCCCCTGCTTGAGCATGTGCTTGATCTCCCGCTGCCAGCGTTTGTCCGCGAACCAGGGGTAGGCCATGATCTCCTTGGCCCGCACGATGTCCTTGTCGTTCAGGCGGATGGTGACCGACGCGGACAGATCGAATTCGGCCGCGTCGAAACTGCTCATGCCGATGAACCGCGCCGCGGGGACGGCCATGCGCGACGACTCGAACGCGAGGTTGATCGACCCCTGCCGGACGACGCTGTAGATGTAATAACCCCACGGGTCGTTATCGACCAGAACGTATAACGGCAGACCCAGCTCATTGGCCATTCGATGGCACAGACGTCGCACGCCGCGCGGCGGCTGACCTCCGCCGTGGATAATCATGCACTGGTGCGTCTTCCAGAAGCGGTCCTCGTTGAACCGCATCCAGATGGCCGCCTTCTCGATCAACAGAATGAACTTGGCCTCGCTCTTGACGAATTGAATGACGTGCGGCTCGACGATGGACGGCACGGCCCATCCGCCGCTGCCCATGCGCGACAGTTCGATCTCGTCGCCGGTGTCGCGGATGGTCATCGGCCCGACCATGGACCCTTCTGGATTGGCGAAGATGCGCAGCTCTTCGCGCAGCGCGCCCAGCGTCACTTCCAGGTCTTCGATGACCGGGTCGGACTCTTCCTGCTCGTCAAACGTCTCTTCGCGCGCCCCCTCGATGGTGTGCTTGCAGTGATAGAACATATCGCGGATGCTGGTGGTCTTGTGCTGCTGTTGCAGCTTGAGCAGCTCGCTGCTCATCAACATGGTCTGCATGAACCGCCGGGCGTTCCCCAGATCAAAAAACGGCCGGGCGGCCTTCCCGTCGCCCATCTCGATGATGCCCTTCTTCTCGTTGAAGGCCACGTTGCTCAACGACCGCACGGGAATGTTCAACGTGGGATTGTCCGCCCGATCGATCTGCTCCACCACCATCCGGGCCATGGCCTCGATCTTGTCGCGGGTCTTCGTGTCGGTCAGCCGACCGTCTTGACCGTGCGTACCCTCCCCCACCGCTCCGGGACGTCTTACCTTCTTCGCCACACTTACGCCTTTCTTGTCCGGCTCATCGAGATGAACAGCGCGTCGGTTTTGCCAAGACACCGTACGTTCATCTTCGCTGCGTCCGAAATACGCGATCCTCGAACCCTACTTCCGGCGTCCCTTTTTCCGGGGAACTACTTTTCCCGTCATACGCGATTCGTCATCGCCGAACAACTCGGCGCCGGCCTCGGGGCCGCCCGGGTCGCGTTCGACGATGACCGTCGAGTCGTCTTCGAGCGGGTCGCGTTTCTTGCTCTTGCGGATAAATCGGCCCTGGTCGTCGAGCTCGCGGTCGGCCAGTTCGGTGCGTTCGCGGGCGAGGGCCATTAGCTGGTCGCGGAGTTTTTTCACGCCGGCGCCGGTGATGGCGTTTAGCGCGTTGCTCACTTCGGGGATATAGCGGACGAATACGCTACGGCGCTCGCCTTCGCGCTCGGTGCGCTTGCGGCGGTTGATGAACGTCTGCAACTTCCGGCCGCATTCCTGCAATCCCAGGCGGATTTCCTTGCGGATTTCGTCGTAGTCGGCCACCGCCTCCTTCGATTCCGACGTGAACGGCACCCACACGCTGGCGAAGTGCACCATGATGACCAGCGGACCGGCCGGCAGCGACCCGGCGCTCTGCGACAGACCGTACGCCCGCCAGTTGGTGTCCGCCACCGCCTTGTAGATGGAACAATGCGATTGTTGATACAGCAGCGGCACGCGGTTGGCGAAGCGGATCAGCCGGGCCGTTTCCTCGGTGGGCAGTTCGCCGCCGTACGCGAAGCCGACTTCCATTTGAAACGGGTTGCCGCGATAGACCGTCGGGGCGCGCGTGGCGGCCGTGTAGAACTCCGCCTTCACACCCTTCAACAGACCGGCCAATATCTGCTGCGTGCCCACGGGGGCCAGACAGTCGGTCGAGGGGGCCATGATGCGTGATTTCTGAAGCGCGTCGTAAATGCGTTCGGCCGTCTGCGAGTCGATCTGCTTGACCCAGGTCAGTGGGGTGATGCCGGTTGTCTTGCAGACGGATTTGCATGTCGATGAAGTGACTCGCGAGAATTCCTTCTGCAAAAACCCGCCCACCTTCTGGCATTCCGTCTCTTTAAGCATCTTCATCAAGACGCCAAGCTCGATGCCATGGGGGTGGGGCTTGATTTCCTTCGTCTCCGGAGGCAATTCCTTGACGCCGCGATGGAAGGTCA
The DNA here is from genome assembly GCA_013140575.1 of Phycisphaerales bacterium. Classification (GTDB taxonomy): domain Bacteria; phylum Planctomycetota; class Phycisphaerae; order UBA1845; family UBA1845; genus JABFSN01. The sequence goes on from JABFSN010000011.1 coordinate 8,334, forward strand.
AGCGTTCGCCGGTGGGATTGACGTAACGGATTTCCGCGTGGGGATTGGCTATGGCCGTCTGGTCGATGTATTCGTCCACGCCCTGCCGTCCCTTGACGTAACTGGCGACGAGATCGATCTCCACGCGCGTGCCGTGCGGAAAATCGACGTCGATGGCCTCGTCGTGCACGATGTCGGGCCGATTCTTTTTGGTGTCGATGGCCAGCTTGTAATGATGGGCTTTGGCTTTCGACGAGGTGCGGCTGACCACGCTCAACGGCTTGCCGGTGGTGATCAGTCCGTACATGCCGGCCGCGCTGATGCCGATGCCCTGTTGCCCGCGGCACATCTTGAGGCGGTGAAATTTCGACCCGTACAGAAGTTTTCCAAAGATGTTGGGGATTTGCTCCTTGACGATCCCCGGACCGTTGTCCTGAACCATCACTCGAAACCGCTCCTCGGCCGTCTGAGTCACTTCGACAACGAGTTCCGGCAGAATGCGCGCTTCCTCGCAGGCGTCGAGGCTGTTGTCGACGGCCTCCTTGACCGTGGTCAGCAGGGCCTTGCGCTTGTTGTCGAACCCCAGCAGGTGACGGTTTTTGGCGAAGAATTCGGAAACGGAGATTTCGCGCTGCTGCGTGGCCATGTGCTCGGCGGTGACGGGACCGGCGCTGGTCGACTTGCCGCCCCGTGACCGTTTGGACGGCCGCGCCTCGGTTTGGTCGCGGTCCTTGTTTCGTTCGGGTCGTGCCGCGGGCGGCGCGGGGCTGCGATCCCCGGACGAGAATTCGAAGCCCAGTTGCGCGGTCGCGGGTTTGGTCATGGGTTGAGCGGTCGTGGTGTCGGCCATCCTGGCGATCCTTGAGGCAGGTCGATCCGTCTGTTTCGACTCGCATCTTAACCGTGCGGCCGATCGCATCAACCGGCGCGCAAATCGTTTGCCATTCACCGATTGCGATGCGCGCGGTGAGCGCGTGGCGATTGGCGGAACTTCTGCTACAATTACGGGCAGGGCGCGGCGTGCGCGAGTGTTCGACGCAACTCCTTACAGGACAATGCTTTAAACGCCGTACCGTCCGAAGCCATCGACGAAAACGCCACGAGGGTTGTTGTGCAAGCCAAGGCGAACACGCTGAAGCCGTCCGTTTGGAACGAGGTGGTGGAGTACGTTCGTGTTCATCACCCCGACTTGGCCCACGACTGGTTCAGTGAATTAGTGCCGCAGGACCTGACCGGCGGCGTGCTGGTTGTGGCGGCCGCAAACCGTCCCCAGGTGCGCTACTTGGACCAGCAGTGCCGACGAGCCTTCGCCGAGGCCGCGCAGGCGGCGCTGGGTCGGCTGATCAGCGTTTCGTTTGAGAGCAACGGCGCCGACGAGGAGCCGCGGGCGTTGCCGTTGTCGTTCGAGCATGACGGGGCGGAGCTGTCGCTTTCCGCCGAATGTCGATTCGATCGTTTCATCACCGGTCCCTGCAATCGACTGGCGCACGCGGCCGCCGTCGCGGTCGCGGATCGTCCGGGAAACGCGTACAACCCGTTGTTTCTTCATGGCGATGTGGGGTTGGGGAAAACACATCTGCTGCAGGCAATCTGTCACGAAGTCCGCGAGCGGCGCGGGTTACGGCCCATGTACATTTCCTGCGAGACGTTCGCGAATCATTTTCTGGAGGCCGTCGAACGCGGGGCCATGCAGCAGTTCCGGTACCGATACCGGCACGTGGATGCGCTGATCATCGACGACATTCAATTCCTGGGCGACCGGGAACGCAGCCAGGAGGAGTTTTTCCACACGTTCAACACGTTGTATCAATCGCAGCGCCAGATCGTGCTGTCGGCCGACTGCTCGCCGGCGGAAATCCCCGCCCTGCAAGATCGTTTGGTCAGCCGTTTTAATTCCGGGGTGGTCGCCCTTATGGACCGGCCTTGCCTTGAGACGCGCATGGCCATCGTGGGAACCAAAGCCAAGGCTCGGGGAATCGAACTGCCGGAAGACGTGATCAAGCTGATCGCCATGCAGGTTGATTCGAATGTTCGTGAGCTGGAAGGCGCGCTGGCGAAGGTGGACCTGCTGAGCCAGACGCGCGGGGCGGCCATCAACATGTCGCTGGCGCTGGAAGCGCTCGGACAGGGCGCCCGGGGGCGATCGGTCTCGATTCCCGACGTGCTGGATTTGGTGTCCCAACGATATCAGGTGCGGCTGTCCGACCTGCAGGGCAAGCGTCGCCACAAGTCGATTGTGCTGCCGCGACAAGTGTGCATGTATTTGGCGAGGGAGTTGACGTCGATGAGCCTCGAGGAGATCGGCGGCTATTTCGGGGGGCGCGACCATACCACGGTCATTCACGCCCATCGAACGATAACCAAGCGCCGGAGTGAAGTGCCATCATTTGATTCGACGGTCGAAGAGCTGACATTGGTACTGCGCCAAGGAGCGATCAGGGAGGCACGAACATCGAATCCCCGGGTGTGAACAGGCAGACGATAGGATTTACTGATTCATCGTCGAGGCGGGCGAATGCGACCGAGGGTGTGTCTTTTTCAAGAGCTCTAAACAGGAAAGTAACAGGTTATCCACAGCCATGGTCTGGATTTCCATGTATCTAACTATCTACTCCACCTTGGTTTATGATGGGATCGCCATTAGGAACGCACATATTCAATAGGGTCTACTACTGCTATGATTTATTCCTTTAAAGGAAGCTATAAGAGGAGCCGTGACACATGAAGCTACGTCTGGATCGAGCTGAATTGGCGGAAGCGCTGGCCGTGGCCGGGAGCGTTGCCGCGAGCCGCACGCCGAAAGTCGCACTGCAATGCGTTCGATTCGATGTGCACAAGGATTTCGCGATGGTGTCGGCCACCGACCTTGAACTCGGCGTTCGGGTGAGCCTGACGCAGATTCAGGTGGAAACGAAGGGATCGCTGCTGGTGCCGGCGGAGAAGGTAAGCCAGATCGTTCGGGAATGTACCGACGAGGTGTTGGCCATTGAGACCAAGGACGGCGAATGTCACATCCGCGGCGAGGATAGCCACTTCAAAATCTACGAACACGAGTTGAAAGATTTTCCGCCGATTCCGGAAATGGAGGGGGCGGTTGATTTTGAAGTTAAGGTTGATGATCTGCGGCGGCTGAGTGATTGGACGGTGTTTTCGGCGGCCCGCGAGAATACGCGGTACGCGATCAACGGGGTGTTGTGGGACAAGTCGGAGGAACGGCTGACGCTGGTGGCGACGGACGGGCGGAGGCTTTCGAAGGCGTCGTTGCCGATGCCGGCCGGCGGGTCGGTGAAACGGACGTCGATCGTTCCGATCAAGGCGATGCAGGTGATGAGTCGGATACTGGGCGACGGCGAGGGAACGGTAGGAGTGCAGATCAAGGAGAATCAGATTCTGCTGAAGACCACGCGAGTTAGTCTGACGAGCGCGCTTTTGGAGGGACATTTCCCGAATTACGAGGAAGTCATCCCGACGGACAGTGACAAGAAAGTGGTGATGGACACGCGGGAGTTGCTGGGGGCGGTCCGTCGCGCGGCGTTGCTGAGCACGGAAGAGTCGCGGGGCGTGCGTTTGGCGTTTGAAAGCGGTAAGCTGACCATCACCAGTCGGGCGCCGGAGCAGGGGGAGGCGGTGGTCGTGATTTCGATCGACTACGACGGGCCGAGCGCGGAGATCGGTTTTAATCCCACGTTCCTGGTCGACGTATTGCGGGCCGTGCCGGAGGATAAGATTACGTTCGAGTTCCGGGAGTCAAGGCGGCCGGGGGTTTTTCGATCGGGCGAACGATTCTTGTACGTGGTCATGCCGGTGAATTTGACGTGAGGGCGAGCGGAGTGGATCGGAACATCACGCGGCAACAACTCGAGTGGGTGTCGCGCAACCGGCGGGAGCGAAGCCGCGGCGAAACCTTGTCGGCGGTTGCGGCGCGGCTGGTGGAGCGCGCCGGCGAACGACATGGCGCGGAGTCCGGGCCGCGGGCGGCGGCGGCGGTCGCCGAAGTTACGGATGAGCTGTTTCGCCGGCATTGTCGCGTGAAGACATTGGCCCGCGGGCTGCTGACTGTTGAGGTGGATGACCCGCGTCTGGTGGGGTACATGCGCATGTGTTGGGGGGAGCCGATACGGGAGCGGCTGTCGAAGACGTCATCGGTCGGCCGGGTGCGGGCGGTGCGGTTTGTGGGCGCGGTGGCGCCGCCGTGGGGCCGGGGGGGCGGCGGTCGTGAAGCGAGTCCGCGGGGCGGAATGGATCGATCATGAGCGGATCATCATCGGGCGAGTCGTTGCTGGATCAGGAGCGGCCGGACCAGGTCGCGGCGCCGCGGGCGGCGGGCGAGCGTCCGCAGCGCAGCGGCGCGTACGACGAGTCGGCGATCACGGTTTTGGAAGGGCTGTCGGCCGTGCGGCACCGCCCGGCGATGTACATCGGCGGGACCGGCGCCGGCGGGCTGCATCATCTCGTTTATGAAGTCGTGGACAACGCGGTCGACGAATCGCTGGCGGGTTATTGTTCCAATGTTCTGGTGAAGTTGAACGCGGACGGCAGTTGCACGGTGGTGGACGACGGGCGGGGCATCCCCGTGGGTCCGATGGAGCACGACAATCCGCAGTTGAACGGCAAGCCGGCGCTGGAAGTGGTGATGACCGTGCTGCACGCGGGCGGCAAGTTCGACCGGAAGTCGTACAAGGTGTCGGGCGGGCTTCACGGGGTGGGGGTGAGCGTGGTGAATGCGCTCAGCGAATGGTTGTATGTGGAGGTGGAGCGCGACGGGAAAGCGCATTGCATGCGCTTCGAACGGGGAGAGGTTGCGGAGCCGTTCAAGACGCTGGGTCCGGCGACGCGGAGCGGGACGCGGGTGGAGTTCAAGCCCGATCCCACGATTTTTCCGGATTGTGAGTTCAAATACGAGACGTTGCTGACGCGCTTGCGGGAGCTGGCGTATCTGAACTGCGGACTGACCATTCAGGTGGTCGACGAGCGGCAGGGCAAGGAAGAGACGCTGTGTTTTCAGGACGGGCTGCGCGAGTTCGTGCGGTACCTAGCGGAGGGCGGCGAGGCGATTCACAAGGACGTCATTTCGTTGCGGGCGAGCGACGCGGATTCGGGGTTGTCGGCGGACATAGCGCTGCTGTACACGGACACGTACACGGAGAACATCCTGTGTTTCGCCAACAACATCCACAATGTTCACGGCGGGGCGCATCTGTCGGCGTTCAAGGCCGCGTTGACGCGGGTGATGAACAACTACGCGAAGAAGGCGAACCTGCTGAAGGGCAGCCTGGCGCCGATCGGGGATGATTTCCGCGAGGGGTTGACGGCCGTGGTGTCGGTGAAGGTGCCGGAGCCGCAGTTTGAGGGGCAGACGAAGGTCAAGCTGCTGAATCCGGAGGTGGAGACGTACGTTCAGCAGGTGGTGAACGAACAACTGGGGAATTTTCTGGAGGAGAATCCGCCGGACGCGAAGCGGATCGTGGAGAAGGGCGTGCAGGCGGCGCATGCCCGGGAGGCGTCGCGGAAGGCGCGGGAGCTGGCCCGCAAGAGCGTGCTGAGCGGGGCTGGTCTGCCGGGCAAGCTGTGGGATTGCCGCAGCAAGAACGCGGACGAGACGGAGTTGTATCTGGTGGAGGGCGATTCGGCCGGCGGCAGCGCCAAGCAGGGTCGCGATTCCGTGACGCAGGCGATTCTGCCGTTGCGGGGGAAGATTCTGAATGTGGAGAAGGCGCGGCTGGACAAGATGCTGTCGCACGAGGAAATCACCAAGATCATTTCCGCAATTGGGTGCGGAATCGGCAGCGATGAGTTCGATCTGACCAAACGGCGCTACGGCAAGATCATCATCATGACCGACGCGGACGTGGACGGAAGCCACATTCGCACGCTGTTGTTGACGTTTCTGTTTCGGCACATGCGCCTGTTGGTGGACGACGGGCGGGTGTTTGTGGCGCAGCCGCCGCTGTATCAGCTTCGCAAAGGCAAGAAGATCGAATACATCGTCAACGACCGCGAACTGAACGGCAAGCTGTCGCAACTGGGCTTGCAGGATTCGCGTCTGGTGGTCCAGGAGGACGGAGCGCCGCGGCTCATAGAGGGCCGGATGCTGCGGTTGCTGATGGAGACGCTGGATGGGATCGAGGCGCAGGCGCGGGTGTTGCAGCGGCGGGGGGTGGAATTAAGCGACGTGCTGCGGACGCACCGGTCGCCGGAGGGGAAGGTTCCGTTATTGATGGCGGTGGTGCAGCGGCCCGGGCAGGAGGCGGCGGAGCGGCGGTTTTTCCACACCGAGCAGGGGCTGCGCGCGTTTCGCGACGAAGAGGCCGCCCGTCATGGGGCGGTGGAGCTGATCGAGTCGCGGCGGGTGATGGCGTCGGACGAGGAGCAAGGCGGCGGCGACGTGCATCGCATCATTCGGTACGAAATGAGCGAATGCCGCATTCTGGGCGAGCATATGGCGAGCATTGAGTCGCAGGGACTATCGGCGGCGGACTATTTTCTGGAGCGGTTGGAGGACGAGACGGGCGAATTGCCCCCGGCGAAATTCATGTTGCAGCACGGACAACAGCCGGAAATGGCGTTCAGCAATCTGGCGGAGGTGGCGCAGGGCATCCGCAAGGCCGGGGGCGAGGGGTACGCCATTAAACGGTTCAAGGGTCTGGGGGAGATGAACGCGGACGAGCTGTGGGAAACGACGATGGACCCGGAGAAGCGAACCCTGATGCGGGTTTGTGTTTCGCAAGACGCGGAAGATGCGGAGCAGATCGATCTGGACGCCCGGGAAGCGGACCGCATATTCCGCGTGCTGATGGGCGACAACGTCGAGCAGCGGCGGCGATTCATCGAGGATCACGCGCTGCAGGCCAAGAATTTGGACGTGTAGGACAGCGAGCGACCACAGACGGAACCGTTGAGATATGGACAGGATTTGCAAGATTTACAGGATTCGGAAGCGGAGCTGATTTTTTGGGCTGCGGAGACCTGACCCGGGCAACCCGGTGATTCATGTGCATCTCGTCTGTGAAAAGAGAGAGAGTTCAAGTTGTTTCTGAGCGTTTCCTGAACGCGCGCGTAGGCGCCGGCATCGGTCGTCTGGCACTAAATAAGAGCGCACAAAAGGGAAACCGGGTTTCGTGCGCCCTCCGGGCGGGAAGAAATAGCGCACGCGATCCAGGGACTGAAGTCCCTGGCTAAGATCGTGCGCCCTCCGGGCGAAGATTCGCGGGTCATGATGAAATCGGTTTCCCTACTCCCTAGGAGTGTTCTATTTAGGGACTGAAGAGGACCAACGACATTCGCACTGTAGCGTCAACCATACCGTTGTTATTTTCAAAAGCGATACCGGAAATCACGATTCCGTTACAACTGCAAGTGGACGCGTCGAGCGGCCGGAGTCGGGCAGTCGCCAATACCCCGTGGATCGTAGCGGCCGGCGAGAGGGGCGGCCGCTACCGGCACAAAGCAGAGCGCCGGCTCGAATAGAGTGGCCGTCAGTGCGACAGAGACGAGTAATACGGCGTGGTTTTCTGTTGACGGGCGAGTGGTCCGGATTTAGTGTGAATACACCCATTGTGATTATGGGAGGCCCTGCATAGGCGATAGATGTCGCGAAGGGGCCACGAAGCGGGTGATTAGATGTGGTGGTGCCTTCGTGGAGAGTGCCGAGGTTATTGGCAACAGGGCACCGGTTCCCGGCAAGGCGTGTCCGCGATAACGCGGGCAGGCATGGGCGGTAGTAAGGGAGGACGATCGAATGGCTGCACCGTTGGGAGAGTTCAATTGCGAGAAGTGTGATCGGAAGTTCGTCATGGCGGCGCATTTGGCGCGGCACATGATCATGACGCACGGTCAGAAGAAGAAGGGCGCCGGGAAGGCCGGCGCGGCCAAGGGTCGCCCGGCGATGAAACGGCGGGGACCGGGCCGGCCGCCGGGGAGACCGGCGGGAAGGCCGGTGGGCCGACCGCTGGGGCGTCCGCCGATGGCGTCGGGCGTCGGATCGCGGCTGGGGTTGCGAACGATGTCGTTGGAGCAGATCGCGGCCGTCATCGATGCGGCGCGCGACGAGGCACGGCGTCGGATCGCGGATTACCGGCAGGCGTTCGAGTAATCGCGTGGTCTAAATAGGAACACACAAAAGGGAAACTGGGTTTCGTGCGCCCTCCGGGCGGAAAGAAATGGGGAATCCGTTCCAGGGGCTGAAGCCCCTGGCTAAGACCGTGCGCCCTCCGGGCGAGGATTCGCGAGACTTGCCGAAATCGGTTTCCCTTTTCCGTGGTTCTGTTTAGGCTGCGGGTGGGCGTCGGGGAAGGCGATTGCGACCGCGGTCGCCGCGCAGGCCCAACTGTTGAATTGTACTGGGGCGCGATCGCACCGCAGACCGAGCGGTGGGGCGGGCCCCTTCTCAATTGGCGGTAGTCGAACGCACACGGGTTCCGTCGCGGCGGGTTGTTTTCGGCGTGTTCGGTCCGACCCATAATGGGGGTTGGCGGCGCGGCGAGGGGGCGGTGGTCAAGGCAATCGCGCCGTGGTTCGATAACGGGGGTGTCGTCGGGGGTGATGTGGCGCTCCTATGCGGGGCGGCGGTCGGGTTCTAGAATGCGGCGCGACCCCACAAATCCGGCGACGCGTGGTTGCCGTTTCCCGGCCGGACCGGATGCAAATCGTGGAGATGAGCGGCAATAAAACACCGGCGCCGATTGACGTGTCGATCGTCGTGCCGCTGCACAACGAGCGGGACAACGTTTGGCCGCTGTACGCGGAGTTGGCGGAGGTCATCGGGTCCGGGTCCAACCGGTACGAGGTCGTATTCGTCGATGACGGCAGCAAGGACGGGACGGTTGGCGCCCTGGTTGAGGCGGTGGAACATGATCCGCGCTGCACGGTGATCGAGTTGACCCGCAATTTCGGTCAGACGGCGGCGCTGGCGGCGGGATTCGAGGTGGCCCGGGGGAGGGTCATCGTACCGATGGACGGCGACTTGCAGAACGATCCGCACGACATTCCCAAGCTGGTGGCCAAGCTGGACGAGGCGCCGGGATACGATGTGGTCAGCGGTTGGCGGAAGTCGCGGCAGGACAAGCTGGTGAGCCGGCGGATTCCGTCGATGCTGGCCAACTGGCTGATCCGCAAAGTGACGGGGGTGAAGATTCAGGATTTGGGTTGTTCGTTGAAGGCGTATCGCCGGGAGGTGATCGAGGGGGTGACGCTGTACGGCGAGATGCACCGGTTCTTGCCGATCATCACGCGGTGGGGCGGGGCGCGCATCACCGACCAGGTGGTGAATCATCGGCCGCGGGTGCATGGGCGCACGAAGTACGATCTACGGCGAACGATCAAGGTGCTGTTGGATCTGGTGACGGTGAAGTTTCTGGGGGGGTATCTGACCAAACCGATTTATTTTTTCGGCAAGGCCGGTTTGTTGAGCATGTCGGCGGCGGCGCTGGCGCTGGGCGTCGCGGTCCTGCAGAAATTCGGGGTTTTGACATCCGATCCGGTCAATTTAAATCGCAACGTGCTGGTGATGTTGTCGGCGATGCTGGTGCTGATGACGATCATGTTCATCATGCTGGGGGTGGTGTCGGAGTTGCTGGTGCGGATCTATCACGAGAGCCAAGGCCGGCGTATTTACCGGGTTCGGCATGTGTATCGCGCGTCGGCGGATTGCGCGTCCGTCGAGCCGGGGGTGATGGGGGCGACGGGGCGCCCTGCGGAGGCGGCGCACCCGGTCGGGACGCGATGACGACGACGGTCACGCGACAACGGACAGACGCGGTTGCGGGCGGCGAGCGGGTGGCGTCGCCGGAGGGGAACGGATTCGCGACGGAGCGGGCGACGCTCGTCCACCCGATGCACATTCTGATGGCGGCGCCGCAGCCGATTTTCGAGCCGCGGGGGACGCCGTTGAGCGTGGTCTATCGTATTCGGGCGCTGTGCCGGGCGGGGCATCGCGTGGATTTGTTGACCTATCCGTATGGGCGGGATGTGCGCATCGACGGGCTGCGCATCATTCGCGTGCCGCGCGTGCCGGGTGTGTCGGGAGTGGGGATCGGCCCGTCGGGCGCGAAGCTGGCGCTGGACGGCATGATGGCGGTCCGCCTGTGCGCGTTGATGGCCGCGCGGCGTTACGACTGCATCTGGTCGCACGAGGAGGCCGGTCTGTTCTGCGGCGTGGCGTCGCGCGTGACCGGCGTTCCGCACGTCTATGACATGCATTCGGATTTGTCGCAGCAGATCAAGAATTATGGGCGCTATGCGACGGCGCCGATCGTGTGGGCGTTCGATGCGCTGACCCGCAGCATGATCCACTTGGCCGACGTGGTGTTGACCATTTGTGACGATCTGGTGAAGACGATCGCGTCGATCGCGCCGGGCAAGCGGGCGTTGCTGGTGGAGAATTACTGCACGGAGGTCGATTTTTTGGATGATGACGTACCGTCGGCGGATGAACTGCGGGCGCGTCATCGGCTGGACGATCGAGTTACGGCGTTATACGTGGGATCGCTGGAGCCGTATCAGGGAATAGAGATTCTGATCGGGGCGGCCGCCGCGTTGCAGCAACGCAAAGTGCCGTGCCGCATGTTGATCGTGGGTGGGCGGCCGGCGCAGGTGAATCGGTTGCGTGCCGAGGTCCTTGAAAGAGGGATCGGCGAGACGGTGGAACTGGCCGGGTCGGTGCCGCCGGCGGCCGTGAACGCCTATATCGACGTGGCGGACATGTTGTTGACGTCGCGCTCGATGGGGACGAACGTGCCGTTGAAACTGTACAGTTATATGAAGAGCGGAAAGCCGATAGTGGCCACCAACATTTTCAGCCACACGCAGTTATTGGATGACCGGACGGCAGTCCTGGCCGATCCCGACGGCGAATCGTTTGCAGAAGGTATTGGGCGGATGGTGGGTGACGCGAGCCTGCGCCGCCGGCTGGCGAGCAACGCCCGTGCAAAGGCAGACGCGTTTTCCAACGAGTCATTCGATTTACGGATTGAACAGGCGTTGCGCTGGGTGTCGGAATTGAATCAAAGGCGGCGCGGGTCATGTGCGGGATCGTAGGGGTATTCGGTCGCGGGGGCGACGGCGTCGAACCGTTTGACGTACCGGCGGCCGTCGCGGCGATGGCCCATCGCGGGCCGGACGAGACCGGATTCTGGCGCGACGCGCGGGCCCACCTGGGCATGTGCCGGCTGTCGATCATTGCACCGGGCGGAAATCACCAGCCGGCGCGAAACGAAGACGGGCGCGTGCGCGTGGTGTTTAACGGTCAGATCTATAACCATCCGGCGTTGCGGCGCGAATTAGAGAGTTGTGGACACCGGTTTTCGTCGGACGGCGATTCGGAAGTGATCGCCCACGCCTATGAAGAGTGGGGCAGTGCGTTCTGCGAGCGGCTGAACGGCATGTTTGCCATTGCCGTATACGATTTCCGGGACGAGCCGACGTTGACCATTGCCCGCGATCGCATCGGGATCAAGCCGCTGCACTATCTATTGGACGACGACAGAATCGTGTTCGGGTCGGAAATCAAGGCCGTGCTGGCCGCGTCGGGCGAACGGCCGGGGGTTGACGTCGAGGGCATGTTGTCGCTGTTGACGTTTGAATACACGTATGCGCCGCACACGTTGTTTCAAGGTCTGCACAAGCTGCCGCCCGGTCACTGGTTGCGAGTTACGAGCGAGAAGGCCGAGTTGAAGAGCTATTGGCAGTTGCCGGTGCGCGAACGGATGATGGATGCGCGGGATGCGGAAGACGAGTTGCGGGCGCTGCTGACCGACGCGGTTCGCATTCGATTGATCAGCGACGTTCCGCTGGGTGCGTTTTTGAGCGGCGGCGTGGATTCGAGCATTATCGTGGCGTTGATGGCCGGTCAGGCGACGGGGCGGGTGAAGACGTTTTCGGTCGGGTTCGAAGACGCGACGTATAACGAGACGGCCTATGCAAGGATGGTCGCGGACCGTTATTCAACCGATCATCGGGAAATCACGCTGCAGGTCGATCTGAACGAGTTAATGACGCCGATTGAGTTGACGCTGGACGATCCCATCGGCGATTTTTCGGTTTTTTCGACATACCTCGTCAGCCGCGCGGCGCGGGAGCACGTGACCGTGGCATTGTCCGGCGACGGCGGCGACGAGATGTTTGGGGGGTATGACGCGTATCTGGCCGATCGGCTGGCGCGTGTCTATGGACTGCTGGGGGCGCCGGTCACGCGCCGTCTAATGCCGTGGTTGCTGGCCCACGTGCATCCATCGCCGTCAAAAAAAGGTCTGGTGAACCGAATGAAAGTGTTCGCCTCGGGTGCGGCCAGACCCGCTAATCTGGGCCACATGCGCTGGATGGTGTTCATGGACGACACACTGCGGCGCGGTCTGTTGACCGACGGGTTTGCCGAGCAAGCGGCGGACATCGATCCGACGCGGCACGTGCGGCATTTGTTGCGGCGCGTGCAATACACGGATTCAACGCAGCGAAACATGTTCGTCGACGCGGGTTTCTATCTGCCGGAGAACATCCTGCACAAGGTGGATCGAACGAGCATGGCCGTGTCGCTGGAAACGCGCGTGCCGATGCTGGACCATCGTGTTGTGGAGGCGGCGTTGACGCTGCCGTCGCGGTATCACATACGCGGCTCGCGAACGAAAGTGCTGTTGAAAAGGACGTTCGCGGACCTGCTGCCCGAGCCGATTCGGCGTCGCGGCAAGCAGGGTTTCAGCACGCCCATGAAGCATTGGCTGCGCGGGCCGCTGGAGCCGATGATGCAGGACGTATTGGCGGTTGATCGGATCCGACGGGACGGGTATTTCCGGTCGGAAACAGTGGAACGACTGAAACGACAGCATCTGGAGGCGACGGCCGATCACGCCCATATCCTGTGGTCGCTGATGTTGTTCTGCATGTGGCATGATCGATACCAATCGAGCGCGGGCGGACGTTCCCGCGTCCGTGCGGAGGCATTGGCACTATGAGCGCGATGGCCCCAATGGCGGCGAGTGAGCGCGGTACGGCGTCGGGCGCGGGTCGGCATTCGAACGATGCGTATGATCGCATCGCCGCGTACTGGAACGAACACATCCACGATCTATCGGTGGCGACGCAGCCGGCGGGGTCGCGAGGATTTTTCGAGGAGCTCGACGCATATCGGTTCGACAAGTTGCGCTATCTGCCGAAACTCGTTGATTTCGGCGCGTTCGGCGGACAGTCACTGCTGGAGGTGGGGTGCGGCGTGGGGATTGATTTGGCGCGATTCGCGGGCGGCGGGGCGCGGGTGACGGGCATTGATCTGGCAGCGACATCTATTGAACTGGCCCGAACCAATCTGTCGCAGCGGGGGTTGACCGGCGAATTGTCGGTGATGAACGGCGAACAGATGTCGTTTGCCGACAGTCAATTCGACATGGTATACGCGCACGGCGCACTGCAATACACGGCGGATGCGGCACGGATGGCCGCGGAAATCCATCGCGTGCTGAAACCGGGGGGGACGGCCATCATGATGGTCTACAACCGCCGGTCGTGGTTGCGGTTCATGTCGAAGACCATGGGTGTGGGACTGGAGCACGAAGATTCGCCGTTTCTGCGGCTGTTCACGCGCCGCGAATTCCGATCTGTGCTGGCGCCTTTCCGAAACGTGCGCATCGTGCCCGAACGGTTTCCGGTGGCGACGAAACTGCATCGCGGCGTGAAGGCCGTGTTGTACAACGGCGTGTTCGTCGGGGTGTTCAATCTGTTGCCGCGGCCGCTGGTGCGCTGGTCCGGCTGGCATTTGATGGCGTTCGCCACCAAATAGACCGCAATTCGACGAACGGCGCGGGTAACCATGAAACGCGATCCCACGAGCCTGGCCGATCGGGAATTCGATCTGCTGGTCATCGGCGGAGGGATTAACGGCACATGCGTGGCGCGGGACGCGGCGCTGCGCGGTTTGTCGGTAGCGTTGATCGACCGCGGCGATTTCGTTTCCGTCACGTCGTCCAACAGCTTGCGGATCATCCACGGCGGACTGCGTTATTTGCAGCATCTTGATTTCAGGAGAATGCGCCAGTCCATTCGCGAACGGTCGAACTGGCTGCGCCTGGCGCCGCATCTGGTGCATCCATTGTCGTTTCTGGCGCCCGCGGCCGGACGGGGGATGCGCAGCCGCGCCGCGTTTCGCGCGGCGCTGGCGGTCAATGATCTGATCGGGTGGGACCGCAACCGTGGCCTGGATCCGGCGCGACGCATTCCGCGGGGCCGCATTCTGACCCGCGGTGACGCATTGCAGCACTATCCCGGCGCCGACGCCGATGTGATTACCGGCGCCGCGTTGTGGCACGACGCGCAGATGTACAGTTCCGAGCGCCTGGTACTGGCCGTTTTGACCGGCGCCGTCGAGGCCGGTGCGATCGCGGTCAATTACATCGAAGCGCGGCGATTCGCCGTCGGCGGTTCGCGAATCGAGCGGGTCGGGGTGACGGACCGCCTGGCGGGCGACGCATTCGAGATTCGTGCTCGTGTCGTCGTCAACGCATCGGGACCGGTCATTAACGAACTGCTGGCGACGGCCACCGGTCGAACAACGACCGCCGCCCGAGTTCCACTTTCCAAGGCCATGAATATTCTGACCCGTCGGATCGCGGGCGAATGCGCGGTGGGCGTCGCCGGTCACCATCGCGACCCCAATGCAGCCGTCGATCACGGCGCCCGGCTGTTGTTCATCACCCCGTGGCGCGACCGGTCGTTGATCGGCACGACGCATGAAGCCTACCACGGTTTCCCGGGCGCCTTCCGCCCGACGTGCGACGACGTTCAGCGCTTCGTCGACGAAATCAACGTCGCATGCCCGTCCGCGATGCTGACGCTCGACGACGTGGCCGCCGTCTACGCGGGACTGTTGCCCGCCGAGCGGTCCCGGCCCGGCGATTCCGACGTCCGCCTGTTGCGTCACCATCGGCTGATCGACCACGCGGAGCGGGATGGTCTCGACAACGTCATCAGTCTGATCGGCGTCAAGTTCACGACGGCGCGCTTGGCGGCCGAACAGGTGGTCGCGCTCGCCTGCCGCAAGCTGAATCGCGCGGCGCCCGCGTGCCAATCGGCCTGCACGCCGGTGGTCGGCGGCGACATTCCGTCGTGGGACGATTTCCTGATTCAGGAGCAGAAGCGCCATACGGGCCGCATCGAGCCGGCTGTGGTCCACGAAATCGCCCGACTGTACGGAACCCGTTATCCCGCGGTCCTGGATCATTTGGAATCCGATTCCGGCGGTGCCATTACGCGACGCCGCGTCATCGCCGCACAGGTGCGGTACGCGATTCGCCACGAAATGGCCATGACGCTTTCCGATGTGGTTTGTCGTCGGACCGGTCTGTCGGCCTACGGATGCCCCAGCGACGACGAATTAGCGTACATGGCCGACGTCATGGCTTGCGAATGCGACTGGGACGGGCGCCGCGCGAATGACGAAATCGCGGCCACACGCCGCGTGTTCGTCGGTTGGCGCGATGAACCGAACGAATCGGGCGGACAATCGACCGCGTCGGTTGGTGCGCCGCTGCGCCCGGTCGGTGCGCCGGCAAGTTGACGACACCCCATCATCGGTCACAATGATCGCATGTGCCGCGCGTCCGATACGGCTTTCCGCGTCCGGGCGTGGACTGCATGGGGTGAATGCCGGCACGCCCGGCGTGGCACGGGCGTCCCGCCCGTGAAAACAACGGCAGGCGGCCGATGCAGCAAGAAACCGCGGACATGGGCTGGAAGCCCATGCCACAGCCTCCGCGTCCGGGCGCTCGCCTGCCTGGCGGTCTTCTGGCCAATCGCACACGGTTTGTCCGCGACCGCCGAACCCGCCGATGCCCCCATTGGCTCGACCGGCGGCGACCAAATCGTCTGGGCCTATCGCCACGTCGCGGCCGCCGAGGGCGGTCCGGCCGCGTGGCGATTCGTTTTCCTATTACCCGACACCGACCCGCGGGTGGGGTGGTCACGCCCGTTCGGTTGGGGAGAAATCGCCGGCGAGATCGGCCTGACCGCGGTTCGTGGCCGGCACCTGCACGTCATCTTCGCGGACGGCACGCATCGGGTTTACACGCCGGACCGTTCGACGATCGGATTGAAACTGCCCCGACCCGTCGTCCCCGTCGCGCTCGCCGGCGATGAACAAGCCGACGCGTTGTTCGCCGTGGTTCCACGCCACGTGGCCGCGTCGTTATTGGCCGGCGAATCGGACCTCGAAACCGAGTTGCCCGC
Organism: Phycisphaerales bacterium; assembly: GCA_013140575.1. GTDB lineage: Bacteria > Planctomycetota > Phycisphaerae > UBA1845 > UBA1845 > JABFSN01. The sequence goes on from JABFSN010000011.1 coordinate 24,519, forward strand.
GGTCCGATCGAACGAACCGGACACAAGCGATAAGCCGACGGCGCCCCCGGGGGACGAGCGACCCGCTCGCGGTGACGAGGCATTGCCGTCGCGCACCCGGTGGCCCGATGCCCACTACGTTTTAATGCGCTTCGCGGACGCGCAATGGCATGCCGATCGCCCGCTGCCGGCATGGTTTGATCAGCGGGAGGACATTCACCTGACCGCCCAAGCCGGCGCAGTCGAACTGATTTGCCGCGACCCGGGCGACGGTCCGGGTTGGGTCCACGCACGCAGTTCAAGCCCCGCGGCCGACTGGTCCGAACCGCGTGCGATCGATGCGCTGTCAACCGGCGATCCAGTCGGGTTCTTCAGCGTTAAGGGTCGCCCGGTGCTGATCCAGGCAACCACTGGTCCCGACGCGACGTCCTGCCGCCCGGTTCGATTCGACGGCGATGCATGGGTGCCCGGACAGCCGTTCAGCGAAATCGGCGGAGCGTCGGGCGCCGCGTCGATCGGCGTCCATTTCGCGGCGCTCGGCGACCGCATCGTCACGACCTGGGTAGGCGACGATGGCACGGCGAGTTGGGCCGCATGGCCGGTAGACGGCGGCCGCCCGATCGTCGCCCGTCAGCCCATCGGACCGCTGGTCGGCGGCGCGACCGTCGCACCGGGGACCGGTGCCGTCCAAACCATCATCGCGTACGCGGTTCTGGCGATCATCATGTTGACGGTCTTCGTTCGCCGGAAGCAGACCGTTTTCCGTCCCATCGTGTTGCCGCCCGGCTACCGCCTGGCGCGGTTCGGCCCGCGATTGTATGCCTTCCTGATCGACGGAATTCTGTTCCTGCCGGCGTGCGCCTACGGATTCGCGCAGCCGATTCGACGGTTTCATTTCGACCAGGCGCTCTTGTGGCAGGCGGCGGTCAACGACCCCGCGTTTGCGTCGGAATTGATGTGGCGCTGGGCGGCCGTCGTGGCCGGGTTCGTCGTCTACGCTACCGTTTTCGAGAGCGTGTGGGGCGCCACGCCCGGCAAACGCCTGCTGCGCTGCCGGGTGCTGAACGAGCGTGGCGGACCTTGCGGCCTGGTCCGCGCACTGGTGCGCAATGCCGTGCGTTCGCTGGAAATCTCGCTGGTCACCCTGCTGTGGACGGTCATGTTGATCCTTTTGACCCGCAACCGCCAACGCCTCGGCGATCTCCTGGGCGGCACCATCGTGGTTGAATTCGACGCGGCGGCGGGCGGTCCGCCGCCGCCGATTGGGAATTCCGGCTGATTGGCGACCGGCTTGCGCGGGTGGCCGCCCATTGACGACACTGCTTCGTCCGGGAACCATGGATTGAATTGCGATCGGCGGCGCGCCGATCTACCACGGATGGTCCATGCCGGTCGGCGGCATCGCGGACCTCGAAACGTAGCGTCCGCGGCCCACCCCGGCCGCGGCGACCCATGCAGGATGTCCATGAGCGCTCCCCTGGTCACGCTGAAGCGAAGGTCCGAACAGTTCATTTCCGACGACCGCCGCGTCATCACCCGGCTGTTCATCGTCGGTGATGAAACGCGCGTCCGCGGGTTGCTCCGCCGCATCCTGAACATGTCCGAACCGGAAGTGGAGCGCAACCTCCGCATCGTGTTGAACGACTTCGCCGCCCGGCATCGCGACGTGCGCGCCGTATTCGATCACCATTTTGACGCCGTCGCCCACCTTCTGGACAACGGCCGGCAGATGACCGAGGCCCGACGCTGGCTCATTGGCGCCTATTTCACCATGGAATACGCCATCGAGGCCGCCGCCCTGTTCAATCCTTCGATCGTCCCCCATTTCGATCAAACCGGACTGCCGCCCGGCGCCCGCCGTTACATTTTAAGCCTGCGGGCCACCGGCGAGGGGCACATCTCCTCGATCGTCTTCCGGGTCTGCGTCATCGATTCCGCCGGCGACATCGCCGTCAATCCGCCTAGCGCGTTCGTCGCCGGCGGACGACCCGATCCCAGCGCCTCCCTCGCCAAGCACACCTTCTTCCTGAAACTGATCGAGATGGGCGCTTACACGGAAATGGCCGGCCGCATCCTCGATCCCCTTCCCGATCATTTCATTCAGGCCGACCTCGACCACACCATCGCCCGGCTGCGTGAATCCGGGCTGCGTTCGCACGAGTTCGAGGAGGCCGCCCAGCACGTGACCTGGCTCGCGCGCTCCAATTACACCATTCGCTTCGCGGCCGACACCCCGCCGTCCGAAGTGGTCATCTTCCCCGTGACCGACAACGAAAGCCGCGGCATCGAGGACGCCCGTTTCGTCCTGTTCACCGACGACGACGCCAAGGTGTCCTACTATGGCACCTACACCGCCTACAACGGCTTCCGCATCCTGCCCCAACTGCTGACCACCGACGATTTCCGCACCTTCAGAATCATGACCCTGCACGGCAAATGCGTGCAGAACAAGGGCATGGCCTTGTTCCCCCGGAAACTCGACGGCCAATTCGTCATGATCTCCCGCCTCGACGGCGAAAACCTGCACCTGATGCGCTCCGACAACATCCGCTTCTGGAACGACGCCGTCACGCTTCGCGGCCCCACGCTTGACTGGGAATACGTGCAGATCGGCAACTGCGGGTCGCCCATCGAAACCGAGCACGGCTGGCTGCTGCTGACCCACGGCGTCGGACCCATGCGCCGCTACTGCATCGGCGCCGATCTGCTTGACCTCGACGACCCCACTCGCGTCATCGCCATCGCCCGCCAACCCATCATCAGCCCCGACGCCCGCGAACGCGAAGGCTACGTCCCCAACGTCGTCTACTCCTGCGGCGCCGTCGTGCACAACAACCTGCTGGTCATCCCCTACGGTCTGTCCGACTCCGCCACCAGCTTCGCCACCGTCCCGCTCAACGATCTGCTGTCCTACCTCCGCGACGAATGCCGGTCGTAATCGCCGCACGCCGCCCCATCGCAGCCGACCCGCTGGTGCGAGATTCCCTTCTCGCACCCGCATTAGCGGGAATCCCTTCCCGCGCCCGGTCGGGTGGCACGGTCTGGCGTACTCGCCAGGCAGTGGCGAAGCGTCGTGCCCCGTCCCTTGCCTCGCAAGCGACGGCGCAACGGCAATCCCGTCCACTGAAACCGCTTGACTGGACACTTCACCGGTTGAATGATTCCACCGGCTTCCAATCACCGTAGTCCATTTCAAAAAGGAGACCGGCCATGCGTTCCGCATCGCGTCTTCCAAGAACCCGTCGCACGGGTCGGCGCCATCGGCTTGTACCCATCGTCCTTGGCTTTGTCGTATGCCTCGGTGCGGTTCGCCTGACCGGATGCGCCGCATCCGCACCGCCCGGCGTCACGGCCGGCGGTGTACAGGACATCGCTTTTGCCCGAACGACGATCCTCGACGGGGAAATCCCACCGCCCGAGTCTATCACCGTCGAAGGCTTCATGTCCGAACACTCCATCGGAATCGCGGCGCCCCAGGATCCGGGGTTGCTCTACGCGACGGCCACCGCGGCCTGGAACCAGGACTTCGATGCGCTGACGCCCCTGGCGACCATCGCCATCGGCTTCGGGACCACGATCGACGCGGAGACCTTCCGACGCGACGCCCAGAATCTGTGCCTCGTGATCGACCGTAGCGGATCCATGGCCGAAACGATCGACGCACGCACCCAGACGTCCAAACTCACCGCGGTCCGCGTCGGCCTGGACCGGTTGATCGCCCGGCTGACGCCCGATGATTTGATTAGCGTGGTCACGTTCAACGCCGCCTCGAGAATCGAAGTCGAAGCGGTGGCCGGCGACGACGTCGCCGGCATCAAACGGGCCTACGACGCGGTTGAGGCCGAAGGGGCGACGAACATCGCCCGGGCCATGCGTCTGGCCTATCAAACCGTGGCCCGAAACCGTGACCCGGCTCGCAACGATCGAATCATGGTCTTCACCGACGGCTTGCCGACGGCCGGTGCCCGTGAAAGCGATGATTTCCTGCCGGTCATGCGGCAATACGCCGCCGAAAACATCGGCGCCACGATAATCGGCGTCGGCGGTAACTACGGCGACCAATTGGTGTACGACGTTTCCCAGGTGCGGGGTGGAAACGCATTCTACATGGGCGACTACGATCAGATCGTCCACGTATTCGACGACGAGTTCGAATATATGGTCACACCCGTCGCCTACAACGTGGTGTTGTCGTCTTCCGTTCCGTTTGCCTTCGACGTTCACGACGTGTACGGCATTCCCGAGCCGGAATCGCTTTCCCACACGTTGGAACTCAATGTGCCGACCCTGTTTCTGAGCAGCCGGGAAGGAGGAGGCATCGTTCTGGTGCGCCTGCGGGCCGGCGCACTGGTGAACTTCGACGAACCCAACACGCTGGCGAATATCGACCTGTCGTATGAAACGCCGGACGGCCAACGCGTTTCGACCACCTTGGACGTCAACCTGCCCGCCGGACAGGATCCCGGCGCAACGGAAAGCTATTTCGAATCCGATGGTACGCGGCGGGCCGTGCTGCTGGCGGACACCGCGCGCGTCCTGCGAAACGCGTGCGCCGACATCTATCCATCGTACGATTATTACTATGGATATTATCCGTCCAGGAGCGACGGTAATGACACCGCCATCAATCGGCTCACGGAGTTCTTACCCTATTTCGACGCCCTCGCCGCCGGATTGGAAGACCAACCGTCGCCGACATCACGAAGCCTTTCGGAGGAGCGATCGCTCGTGGAACGGTTGTTGTCCAATATCCAAGCCATTCAGGCGTCATTCAGCAGGTAGCGCCCCACGTCCGATGGCACGGGTTCGTCCGTCATCGCCCCAGGCCATCCCCGCCGGCGCAATGACGGGGCAGTGCCCGGGAGCCGCCGAACTGGGCCCGGCAGGAATCGAACCTGCGACCGATCGATTATGAGTCGACAGCTCTAACCGCTGAGCTACGGGCCCCCTTACCACTTCAATTTGACCGCAGCGGGGAATCGGCTGCAACCCGATGCCGTGCCGCTTTGACGAACGGGGGACCGTACCAACCGCACCGCGCCGGCCGCCCAGCGCCGACGGAATCACCCCATTTACCGGCCCGGCGAACGAAAAAGACCGATATCAGTGCTGCCGAAGCCGGTGACCTCCGCGAAAAGCACCGAATCGGGTTGACCAAACAGGGTGCAATGACCGATAACCACACCATCGCAGAATTGGCGGGTCCGAAAATCGACACGGCGGGGAGTCGATCGCGCGCGATGCGGTGCCGGAGCGAGTGGATGCGGTGGCGGATGGGAGCTGCGGCGGTGGCCGTCGTGGTGGCCGGTAGCGGCTGCGCGACAACCCGCCCGGGGGATGTTTCACAACTGCCGCGGCCGGTGAAGCAAGCACCGCCGCCGGCCCCCACGCGCATGACGTCGGTGCCGCGGTATTCGCCGCCTGCGCCGGCCAGTCGTTCGTTCGTCGACGGAGCTCCGCCGGATTGGATGCCGCCGCGCGGAATCGCCCGGCGCTGGAAATACATCGTCGTCCATCACAGCGCGACCCCCACGGGCAGCGCGTCCGCGTTCGACCGGTACCATCGCAACGTCAATCATTGGGACGAACTGGGGTACCATTTCGTCATCGGCAACGGTCGGGGATCGGGCGACGGACAGATCGAGGTCGGCCCCCGTTGGCGGAAACAGAAGCACGGCGCCCACTGCAAGACGCCGAACAACGATTTTAATGACCACGGCATCGGAATCTGCCTGGTCGGCGATTTTGGTGCGTACGGGCCGAGCGCGGCGCAAATGGCGTCTCTGACGAAGCTTGTGCGCTATTTGTCCAACGCCTGCGGCGTGTCGCCAAGGAACGTCGTAACTCATCGCGGGGTGACCGGTAAAACCGAGTGTCCGGGGCGACGTTTTCCATTGGACCGGCTGCAACGAGCCGTGGCCGGCGACACCCGATCGGGAAGTTACCGGGCATCGCGGTGAACGGATGAACCGGACCGTGGGGTCGGGTTGTTCCCGCGCCGGTCGGCCGGAACGGGGACACGTTGCGGCCCGGCGAATGATACGCTAGATTCTGGCGGCGACGGGGTTTTTGAACGTCGGTTGCGTCTATCGGCCGGCCTCGACGGTCGGCCGCAGGGAGCCATCCGGCAGGGAGTAGATGTGATGGCAACGCGAGGGATTCGCGGGCGTTGGATGCGTCTGGTGGGCACGGTGGCCGTCGGCGGCTGCGTTCTCCAACTGGGGTCCTGTGACCCCAACGTCCGGACGACGCTTCTGTCCGGATTGGCCACCACGACCGAGGCCTTGACCGATACGCTGATTCAGACATTCTTCACCAGCCTGGCCCAGGACGCGGCCGGCGGTAGCGGCGCGGGTCAGACGACGACCTAGTCGGCGAGCGGCCGCCCGGTGACGAGCGAGTCGCGGCGCGGACTCGATCGGTCGGACGCCGCCGGTCGCCAACAGTTGAGGTTCAATCTCCATGCAGCATTACATGCGATCACACCGAATGGTCCGTCGCCTGACGGCGCTGGGCCTTCTTTCGCAGGTCGTTCTCTATGGCGCCGGCGGGTGTTTCAGCCGCGACCTGGTGTTCACCGCCGCCGCCGAAAGCCTGGCGTTCACCGTCTCGGGCGCCCTGCAGGCGATCCTGAATGGCTTGCTGGCCGGCGCCTGAAACCCGGTACCTCGCGACTCGTCAAACGCCGAGCGCATCGGCCAAGCCGGCAACGTCCCTGAAAACGGCCATCGGACGGGCGGCGGTGGCGTTCACCTCGTTTCGGCGGTTGATCCACACGTTGGCGATCCCCATTTGCGTGGTCGGCACGCAGTCGTGGAACAGGCTCTGCGCAGCGTGCAGCACGCGCGACGAGTCGCCGCCGATCGACTCCAGCATGCGTTTGAAGTGCCCGGCCGCCGGCTTGTACGATCCAACGTCCTGCGCCGTGATCAGCAGGTCGGGCGTGACCGACAGGTGGCGCTGGGTGCCCGCGAACAAATCGCGATCGATGTTGGACAGCACGCCGATTCGGTATCTGGATTTCAGCCGCTGCAGTGCGGCGTTCGTGTCCGGCCACAACGGCCAATCGGGCAGCGACTGGCTCAACGCGTGCTCGCGGCCGGGCGGAACGGTTCGGCCGAGGCGATCCGCGACCAATCGAACGGCATCGGCCTGCACCTGCCTGTAGGGGCGGTAGGCTCGCAACTCGATTTCGGCCTCGGCGTCGAGGTAGGCGTCGAAGACCGCGGGATCGTCGGAATCCCAGATGCCGCGAAGGGCGCTGCGGATGCCGGTTTCCCAGTCGACGAGGGTGCCGTAGCAATCGAACGTGATGAGCTCGATTCGATCGCGGATGATGTCCAATGACGACATGCAACCCACTCCTTTCTCGCGCCGTTGCCCTTCTCAACATAACTTCCCGGTCGCATAATGGCACGCAAGTGCGAGCGGATGGCGACTGCGATGGCCCGAACCGGTCTGGTCCTGGACGACGTCTTTCAACGGCACCTGACCGGGCCGGGGCATCCCGAATGCCCCGAACGGCTGGTCGCAATCTCGGATCGGCTGATCGAACGCGGATTAGCCGACCGCTGTACACGGATCGCGCCCCGGGCGATCGACGTGGAATTTCTGAGCCGCGTGCATTCCCGTGGTTACGTGGATCGACTGGCGCGGGCTTGCGAACGCGGCGACGCGTTTATCGACACGGCCGACAGTCAAATCTGCGGCGATAGCTACAACGTCGCCCTACTTGCCGCGGGTTCCATTCTGGCGGCGGTCGATGGAGTGATGGCGGGTGACATTCATAATGCGTTTTGCGCCATTCGCCCGCCGGGCCATCACGCGGAGCGCGACGCGTCACTTGGTTTCTGTCTCTTGTCCAACGTGGCCATCGCCGTGAAGCATCTGCGCGAGCGGCACGGCGTCGGGCGCGTATTGATACTGGATTGGGACGTCCACCACGGCAACGGCACACAGCACCTTCTGGAAGAAGACCCCGACGCCATGTTCATCTCCATCCACGGTCACCCCCAATACGTCTACCCCGGAACCGGTTATGCCGAAGAAACCGGCCGCGGCGCCGGCAGGGGCGCGACGTTGAACATCCCCATGTTGCCGGGAAGCCGCGACGCCGATTACCGCGCCGCGTTCGATCGGCAGATTCGGCCGGTGCTCGAGACATTCGCCGCCGAATTCATTCTGATCAGCGCCGGGTTTGACGCCCATCGTCTGGATCCGCTGGCCCCCGTCGAAATCGAGACGGAATCATTCGAGTGGATGTCGGACATGGTTCTGGACGCGGCCGGCCATCACTGCGACGGGCGATTGGTGAGCGTGTTGGAAGGGGGATATCATCTCGGCGCGTTGGCCGACTGTGTGTCGTTACACGTCTCCCGACTCCTGATGCGACACGACTGTTGATCGGCGGTCGGCGTCCATTGACCATCACGTAGCGAAAAACAGCCCGGCAGGCTTGCTGAATGGACAGGATTAACACGATTTACAAGATTGGCAAGAACCAATCCCGTCGGACTGCTGATGCATTCATCGTAACAGGTCAGCCAATTGCAATGCCACGACAATCAAGACGCTCGTTATGTCCAAATGGCAGGGCGGGTTTTCCCGCCGTTCGCCCTCCGGGCGAGGAAGAAGTAGAAGAGAGAATAGGGGGTGCGGTCACCAGGGACTGAAGTCCCTGGCTACGATCGTGCGCCCTACGGGCGAAGCGACGGCGGGTGAAACCCGCCCTACGAATGCGTCGGCCCGGCGATTGCTGGTCCGCGGCATCGCAAGTGGCTGAACAGTTACCATTCATCTTGTCCATCTTGTAAATCGTGTCCATATGGTTCCGACCGTCGATGTGTTGATCCCTTCGCTACGTTGCTCTTGAACCCAGTCGATTCATCACCATTAATCGCAGTTCGGTCATGTCTTCAATGGCGTAGCGTATGCCTTCGCGCCCCAGGCCGCTGTCCTTGACGCCGCCGTAGGGCATGTTGTCGACGCGGAACGACGGCACGTCGTTAATAACCACGCCGCCGACTTCCAGCTCATTGAAGGCGTAGTACGCGTGATGAATGTTATTGGTGAAAACACCTGCCTGTAACCCGAACGCGCTGGCGTTGACGCGATCGCATGCACTCTTGAAACTGATGAACGGCTCCATGATCGCCACCGGGCCGAACGCCTCGTTGCAGGACAGGTCCGCGTCGTCCGGCACGTGTTCTAGCAGGGTGGCGTCGTGAATTGCGCCTTTGCGATGTCCGCCGCAGACAATACGCGCGCCCGCCTTCACGGCGTCTGCACACCATTTCTCGATGCGTTTGGCGTCGCCCTCGGTGATCATCGGTCCGATAAACGTGTCCTCGTTCAATGGGTCGCCGGAAATCAGTTTGGACGCCGCGTCCGCGAGTTTGCGATTCAGTGAATCGTAGATCGACTCGTGAATGAATATCCGCTGGACGCCGATGCAGGACTGGCCCGACTGATAGAACGCGCCGATGATCAGACGCTGCACGGCGTATTCCAGATCGGCGTCCCGGTCGACGATGCAGGCCGCGTTGCCGCCGAGTTCCAGGACGACCTTTTTCTTGCCCGCCTTGGCCTTTAGCGCCCAGCCGACGTCCGGCGAGCCGGTGAACGACAGCAACTTGATGCGCTCGTCGGTAGTGAACAGGTCCGCCCCGTCCCGGCCACACGGCAGAATGCTGAAAGCGCCCTTCGGCAACGCCGTTTCCGCGAGGATCTCACCAATAATCAACGCCCCGATGGGCGTGCGCGACGCGGGCTTCAAGACGAACGGGCAGCCGACGGCGATGGCCGGCGCCACTTTGTGGGCGGCGAGATTGATCGGGAAATTGAACGGCGAAATAAACGAACAGACACCGATGGGCACGCGCTTGCACAGACCTTCGTAGCCCTCGGCGCGCGGCGAGATGTCCAGCGGCAGGTATTGGCCGTAGATGCGCGTGGCCTCTTCGGCCGCGATGCGGAACGTGTCGATGCCGCGGGTCACCTCGCCGCGGGCGTCTTTGATGGGCTTTCCGGCCTCGATGGCCAATGCCCGGGCCAGCTCTTCGTAGCGCTCCGTCATGCGTTTGACGACGTGATTCAGAACGGCCGCCCGCGCGTACGACGGCATTTTGCGGCAGGCGGGCGCGGCGGCGACGGCTCTGCCGATGGCGTCGTCGATCACCCGGCCGTCGGCGACCGCGACGCGCGTGGCCACTTCGCCGGTGTACTTGTTGGTGACTTCCAGATCGGCGTTTGCCGAAATGGGTTCGTTGGCCAGGTAATAGGGATAATTGTCTTTCAGCATAGCCCGTCCACCATACAATACCGCTCCCTTACGGACAATAGCGTCCGGGATTTTGCCTCATCGAACGCACACACGCAATTAACGCAATCTTGACTTGCGACAGCGCGCGGCGCAGGATCGCGCCAGTCAGGGGTTTCAGCCCACGGACGCGGCGACGGTCGATGCTTTGGAGTGACGGGCGTTTGCCGGCGTCTTTCAACGAGGCCTCGAGGATCACCAAGGCTTCGCGAGAGAGGCTGCGCCGATGCCGGGCGGCGCGTTGTTTCAGACGAACGTGGATTGCGTCCGGCAAGTTCCGGATGAGCAGGCTGGCCATTACGAGTCCCCCACATTCAGCAACGCAACGTTATCAATACGCTTTCATTTCGTGGGGCGGTGTCAACTCCGTTTCGTAAGGTGTGTATCGCCCACCAATACCAGTCGTCGCGGTTCGGAAAGAGGTGGGCAGTGCCCACCCTACAAAGCTCGATTCCGCCGACCCCCTCACCCTACCCTCTCCCCCGAAGCGAAGGAGAGGGGAAGAGGGCGCCGAACTCGTCACCACTGTGACGACTTTCAATCCACGCCCGACGCGGGTTTGGCGCCGTCGGTTGAGGCGTCTTCGGTGGCGTCGGTTTTGCCGAGGACGTGGTGGTCGAACCACTTGACGTCCCATTCCATCTTGGCTTTGCGGTGCGTGTATTTGGTGAGGCCGTGACCCTCGCCGGGATAGACGACCAGTTCGGCCGGCACCTTGACGTAGTGGTGCAGCGCCCGGAAGAGGCCGCGGCTGTGTTCGGGGGGGCATCGGGGGTCGCTTTCGCCGACGTGGATCAGCGTGGGCGTCTTGACTTTGTCGACGTTATAGAGGGCGGACGCTTTCATCATCTGTTCGGCCGCGTTCCAGGGGAAGCCCTGCTGAAAGTTGATGACGTGCCCGGGGGTGTCTTCGGCCAGCCATTGCAGGAACTCGTCGAAGACGCCTGCGCCGCTGCTGGCGGCTTTGAAGCGATCGGTGCGGGTGATCAGGCAGTTGGTCAGATAGCCGCCGTTGCTCCAGCCCATGACGGCCATCTTGTCGGGGTCGGCGATGCCGCGTTCAACCAGGGCGTCGACGCCGGAGAGAATGTCGGCCACGTCGCGGTCGTTCTTGTGGCCGATGAGCTCGGTCAGGAACTTGTCGCCGAAGCCGGTGGAGCCGCGGTAATTGGCGCTCAGCAACGCCCAGCCGCGGGCGGGCATCAGCACGCGGCCGTAGATCCAGAATTGCATTTCCAACATGCTGGCCGCGGTCGGTCCGCCGTGGATTTCGACGATCAGGGGCAGCTTCGCACCGGGTTCGTGATCGGGCGGCAGTTCCATGATGCCCTCGACCTTGGTGCCGTCGGGACTGGTCCAGGAGACGGTTTCGATCGTCGGCAGCTTCCATGCGTCCACCTGCGGATTGACGCTTGTGAGCCGTTCGAACGGGCCGGGCTTGCCGATCGTGTCCCCGGCCGACGCCCCCGCGACGCCGGCCGTCTTGGCAATGGTCGCCGCGAAGACGTCCGGCGGGTGCGTGATGGTGCTGATGACCGCGGCGGCCGCGTCGCCCGACCGGGCCAGGCTGAACGCCTGCACGACGACATCGCCGGGGGTCAAGGTCACGGTTTGGCCTTGTTTTTCTTCGCCCGCGTCCTTGACGCAGTAGACGCGGCGGCGTGCGTGGTCCTCGGCCGCGAAGCAGAAGTCGTCCGTTCCTTGGTGCCACATCATGTCACCGGCGATGTAGACTTCGTCGGCTCGGGTCAGGCGATGCGTGCCGGTGGGACCGTCGTCGCCCATGGTGGCGATGAAGACCTCGCCGGGATAGCCGTCGAAATCGACGCGGAACGAAAAATGCCGGCTGTTGCTCGACCAAGCCAATCCCAGCAGCCAGCCGTAGGGCGAGGGGGCGTCTGCGCGCCATTGCTTGTCCGGCGGCGAGACGATTTTTTTGGTCTTCGCGTCGTAAAGGTCAACCCGCGACCAGCCCTCGTTGGTGATCAGGTCTTCCGTCGGCGTGGTCAGCATGGCGAGCCACCGGCCGTCGGGCGAGACGGCCAACTCGCCGATGACGCGCTTCTCGTCGACCAGCTTTTCGTCGCGCCAGGTGGTCAAGTCGAGCTTCCAGACCTGCGAGGTCTTGACCACGCCGTGACCGTAGGTCAGCGAATCGAATTCCTCGCGGAGCGATTTCCAATCGTCGTCGTCGTAGTTCTTCTTGCCGGTCGTGTAATAAAGCGACTTGCCGTCGTGCGCCAATTCATATTGCCCGACGCCGTCGGCGACGCGAGTGATCGCGCGCGAATCGCGACCATCGACGCCGATGCGCCAGACCTGCGTCTTGCCATCGTATGGAGGCTTCTCCTCGCCGGCGCGCTTGGCGTTGCTCGTGTAATAAATCCACCGGCCATCGGGGCTCCATTGCGGCGAGCCCTCGTTGGAGCGCTCGAATGTCAGCCGCACAGGTTCGCGGGTGCGAGTCGAGACCACCCACAGGTCGGTGTTCCGCGTCTCCTCCGGCGGCTCCCAGCGCATGTCGGTGTAGGCGACGTATTCGCCGTCGGGCGACATGGCGCACGACGTAACCACCGCGAGCGAAAAATAATCCTCGGCCACGATGTCGTGGTCGCGAACGGGCGCGTCGGCGAGGGACTCCGACGCGACGGACATCCAACCGATGGAACACGCACAAACCGCGATCGTTGGCATCAGCACCGCTTTCGTCAATTTGCGATTCGAATTCATGTTTTCGTTCTCAACAAACAATATTCACCCGCGACGCCCGCACGTTGTTGTGCGACGGGCCATTGTCCAACGCTGCCGGCGCTAGCACAACCAGGTGGAACGCCGTATTTGAACCGACTGCAACTCCCTACAAGCCTCGCGTTTGGTCGTTCTCCGATTGTGCGAACAGTGCCGTCGTGATGTAGCGTTCGCCCGTGTCAGGAAGCAGAACCACGACTGTTTTTCCCGCGGAGTCGTCGCGTGATGCGACCGTCATCGCCGCGTGCACGGCCGCCCCGGACGACACCCCGGCCACGATGCCTTCCTCCCGGCCGAGGCGGCGGGTGGCTGCGAAGGCCTCCTCGTCGGTGACCACGATGGTCTCGTCGAGAATTGATTGGTTCAGGATCGGGGGGATGAATCCCACTCCGATGCCTGGCATCTGGTGGCTTCCGGTGGGCCGCCCGGACAATACGGCCGCCCCCGCCGGCTCGACGGCCACGACGCGCACGCCGGGCTTGCGCTGCTTCAACACTTCGCCGACGCCGGTGATCGTTCCGCCGGTTCCAACGGCGGAAACGAATACATCAACGGCCCCTTGGGTTTGCTCCCAGATTTCCACGGCCGTCGTTCGACGGTGCACTTCCGCGTTGGCCGGGTTGCGGAACTGATCGAGATTGACGGCGCCGCGTACGTCGTTCACCAATTGTGCGGCCTTGGCGACCGCGTCGGTCATCAAGATGCCGGGCGTCAGGATGATTTCCGCGCCCAAAAATCGGAGCAACGCGACGCGTTCGGTCGACATGGTGGACGGCATGGTCAGGATCAGCCGGTAGCCCTTGATGGCGGCCGCGAACGCCAGCCCGATACCGGTGTTGCCGCCGGTGGCCTCCACGAGCGTCATGCCCGGTCGCAGCACGCCGCGACGCTCCCCGTCGTCGATCAACGCCACGCCGACGCGGTCCTTGACGCTTCCGCAGGGGTTGCGCATTTCCAGCTTGGCGACGACTCGCCCGGGCATCCCCCGGGCCACGCGGCCGAGTTCGACCATTGGCGTGCCACCGACCGTCATCGTCAAATCCCGATGAATCATCCGCTCACACGTCCTTCCTTCGCGCAGTTCGCCTCGTCGGCGGTCGTCGGCCAGCCGTGATGTCTTCGTCGAATGTTTTCTTCCGCCGCAGGATGTGGTGGTAGTGCTGCGCGAAGCGGTGGGATTCGTCGCGGACCTGTTGCAGCAGGCGCAAGGCCTCGTTGTTCCGCGACAATCGCACCGGCGTCGAACGCGCCTGGATGTAGACCTCCTCCATGCGTTTGGCCAGCGATATCACCATGGGCGGCTGGATGTTCATATCGTCGAACGCCGCCTGCGCCGCGTGCAACTGGCCCAGCCCGCCGTCGATCAGGATCACGTCGGGATACAATTCCTCGCCCTCGGCCGCGTAACGGTAGCGTCGCGAAACCACTTCGCGGATGGCCGCGTAGTCGTCGGCGCCCTCGACGCTTTTGATGCGGAACCGCCGGTAGGCATTCTTGAACGGCTTGCCGTCGATGAAGCAGACCAGCGACCCCACCGTCTCCTCGCCCATCAGGTTGGCGATGTCGATGCCCTCGATGCACCGCGGCGGGTTCTCCAGACCCAGCAACTCGGCCAGCCGCTCCAACCCCCTGGTCGGGTCGATGTAGAACACCTCGGGTTGCACGTCTTCGCGAACGTCGCCGGACAAGGACAATGATTCGATGGCCTTGATGCGATCGCGCAGCCGGGCGGCTTCGTCGTAATCGCGGCGCGTCGACGCGTCCTCCATTTCCTTCGTCATGCGCCGCACGACGACGCTGCGCTTGGAAGCCATGAACTTCTTCAACCGGTCGATGTCGCGTTTGTACGCCTCCTTGTCGATGAGCGCCGCGCACGGGGCCGTGCATTGATTGATGGCGTGCAACAGACACGGGCGGAAGAACCGCCGCGACTCGTCACCCTCGGCAATCTCCAGCTCGCACGTGCGGAATTTGAACACCTTTTGCAGGGCGTTGACCGCGTCGCGCACCCCCGATGGGCTCGAAAACGGTCCGTATAGTTTCGTCCCTTTCAACCGCGGCGTACGCGTGACGTACACGCCGGGGAAATCGTCGCGGACGGTGATTTCCACGTACGGAAAGGTCTTGTCGTCCTTCAGTTGGGCGTTGAACGGCGGCTGGATGTCCTTGATCAGTCGCGCTTCGCGCAGGAACGCGTCGACCTCGGTTTCGCAATCCAGAAAATCAATGTCCGTCACCATCGCGGCCATTCGGGCGATGTCCGGTCCGCGCGAGTTCAACAAATCGGCCCCCGGCTGAAAATAGCTGCCGACGCGGGACCGCAGGTCCTTGGCCTTGCCGACGTACAACACCCGCCCGGCCGCGTCCTTCATCAGGTACACGCCGGGGCATTTCGGGAGTCGCCCGATGGTCTCGCGCAGTTTGTCGATACGATCCGCATCGTTCATGCCAGTGCCGTCCGCCGAACACACGGTCTTCATTCCGCATTATGGAGAATACAATCCACAGATTACACAGATTAACGCAGATGAATTGTGAAAAGTTTCGCTTTTCTCTGTGTCCCTCTGTGCCCTCAGTGGCTCAACCTCTTTCGCCTCTCGCCTGTGACCGATCGATCTCATCAGTGTCGCCGGTCGGCAGCGTCACGCGGACGCGGGTCCATTTTCCGGGTTCGCTTTCCAGTTGCACGGCGCCGCCCATGGCCGCGACGGCGTGGCGGACGATGGCCAGCCCCAGTCCCGTGCCGCGGTGCGGACCGCTGCGCGCCGCCCCCACCTGATAGAAGCGTTCGAACACACGTTGCTGATCCGCAACCGGAATGCCGCAACCGGTGTCGGACACGGTGATGACCATGGCCCCGTTGCGCCGCGCGACCGACAAGGTGACCCGGCCTCCCTCCGGCGTGAATTTGATGGCGTTGTCCAGGAGGTTGTCGCACACCAGGTTCAGCAGGTGCGGATTCACGTACAGGATTTCCGCGGCGCCCGGCAACTCGACGTTCCATCCGATGCGCTTGTGGGCCAGCTTTTCGGCGAATCGGTCGTGCAACTCGTCGACTATCTCGCGTACCTGGATGCGGCGAGGCTCGAATTGCGTCGCCGCTGACTCGATGCGGGACAGTTCCAGCAGATCGCCGACCAGATCGGAGAGCCGGCGCGTGTGCCGGTCGATGACCCCCAGCATCTTCGCGGCTGCCTCCGGCTCGGCCGACCGATCCATGGTGAGAAGCGTCTCGATCGCACCGCGGACTGCGGCCAGCGGCGTGCGCAGCTCGTGCGACGCATTGGCCACGAAATCGGTCTTGACCCGCAAGGTGCGGGTCAGCTCGGTGATGTCGGTGAGCACCAGCAGGCGTCCGGGCGCACCGTCGGCGCGATCGATCGTGTCCTCGGCGGCCGAGCCGCCGCCCGTGAAGGTGCCGAAGGCGGGCAACACCATGTCGGACGCCCTGGCCAGCACCGACACTTCACCGTCGGGGCCCTTGATATCCAATCGCCGCTCCTCCACGGGCGGCCGCTCGCCCCGCGACCGGGCCTGCAACATCTGCTGCAGGTCGTGCTGGGGGACGCACGATTCCACGGTCAGGGCCTTGATGGGTTCCCCGCCGCCGGTGAACGACAACGGCAGGCGGAGGAGCGCGGCCGCCGCGGGATTGATCAGCAGGATTCGGCCGTCGGGGCCGGCCACAATGACGCCTTCGGTCAGTTGGGCGACGAGGAATTCGAGCGTCCGCCGCTGCCGCGTCGCGGCTTCCAACTGCCGCGCGAGACGGTCGCGCATGCGGTTGAGCGCCGTGGCCAACAGGGCGATCATGTCGGAACCGACGACCGGCGCCCGGGCCGACAGGTCGCCGCGCGACAGGGTGTCGGCCACCTGCGTGACGCGGGCGATGGGCCGCGACCACAGGCGGGCCAGCCCCAGCGCGAGGATCGCGGCGGCGAGCACCCCGACGGCGCCGATCAGCAGAGCGATCTGCCGCGTCGATCGCGTACGGGCGAGAATGTTGCCGGCCTCCACGGCCACGCGGATGACGCCGAGCGGGCGGTCCGCATCGCCGACGCGTACGGCCGCGTATTTCATCCGTCTGGAAACGGAGTGCGACCAGCGGGTGGATTCGCCCCAGCCGTGGACGAGTGCCTGACGGATTTCGGGTCGGTCGGCGTGGTTTTGCATTCCATCGGGGTCGGCGCTCGATTCGCCCACGACCTTGCCGTCGCGCAGGATGATCGTGATGCGGAGGTCCTGTGGACCGCCGGCGCCGATGCTTTTGGCCAGCCGGTCGAGGTCCGGGGCGTGCGCTTCGTCCAGCGGAAGGTTCAGGCCTTCGCGGATCGTCGTGGCCAGGGTCCGCAAATGGCCGGCGAGCTCGCGGTCGTAGGTGCGGTCGAAGAGGTAGAGAATCAGTCCCAGGCAGGAACCGACGGCCACGGTCAACAACAGCACGTTGCCGATGAACAGCTTCCAAAAGAACCTGCCCGAACTGTTCCTCATTGCGGTCGTCTTCAGAAACTATTCACCGCAGAGGCGCAGAGAACGCGGAGTCAAGCAGATCAGAAGTTCCGATGACGAATGGGGCACTGGGTTTCCACCGCCTTTTCGATGCTGTAAGTTAAACGCACAATGCCAGACAAGTGAATCGGTCACTCGTTGGCTTCTTCTCCGCGCTCTCCGCGCCTCCGCGGTGAATTCTGCGTATCACGACGGTTGGCGGAAAGTGTATCCGAAACCGCGTATGGTTTGAATCCACGGAGCCGCCGGTCCCAGCTTTTTCCGCAGCGCGGTGATGTGCACGTCGATGGCCCGGTCGGTTACGGCGGTGGCCGTTCCGAAGATATCGTCCAGCAATTCCGAGCGGCCGAAGACACGACCGGGAGAGACGATCATGGCTCGCAGGACGCGGTACTGCGTGGCGGTAAGGTGGACGGGACGTCCGCTGACGGTCAGTTCGTGTCGGCTGGGGACCATGCGCACCGGGCCGGCTTCCAGAATGGTTGACGGTTCGGCGCTGGTGTCGGAGCGTCGGAACACCGCGGCAATCCGGGCCAACAGCACCTTGATGGAAAACGGTTTGGTGATGTAATCGTCCGCGCCGAGGGCGAATCCGACGAGCTGGTCGGTTTCCTCGCCCTTGGCAGTCACGAGGAGAATAGGGATGTTGGTTGTCTGCGGATCGCGTTTGAGCTGGGTGACCACGTCGTCGCCGGACATGCCCGGCAACATGCGGTCGAGCAGTATGAGATCGGGCCGGCGTTCCCGCACGGACGGAAGTACGGCGTCGCCGGCTTCCAGCGCGGCGCAGGCGTACCCTTCGCGCTGCATGTTGTACTTCAGCATGTCGGCGAGGTCGACCTCGTCCTCAACGATGAGAATGTATTTTCCGGCTGCTGCCACGGTCCATTCCCCCACCAAAGCCTGTGAAATCACGATTGTCGGTCCTTTTTTCACACAGCGACGCACGTCGCAACGTTTGATTACGGCTCGCCTTAGCGGCGAATCGCAGCGCCTCCCGAACTCCGTCGCAGGAACCCCTGTTGGGGTTCGACGGCCGGTGCGGACAGCCTAACCCGATTCCCCGAAGGGCGGCAAGAATCAAAATGAAATACTAACATTACAAGAATGCGGTTATAACAATCCCCACGCACACTGTGCGCGCGTCATCAAGGTCAATGTTAACCGTTAGTTTGGAGACGATTTTAATGGGCAAATCGTCGGACAAATCGGGCACGGCTTCGTGTTTCGGTTCATCGAAAATGCGTGGAGGAATCCCCCGGGTGAGATTCGCGGCGGCGCTGCTGGCCGTCGGGTTTCTGGCGATCGCCGGTCATCCGGCCGGGGCGCAAGAGGAACCGTCGGCGCGGGAACGCGAACTTGAACAACTGGTCCGTCAATTGGGGCAGCAGGTGACGGACCTCGAGAAACGGCTGCAGGCGGTCGAGGCGTCGCAGGGGCAGCCCGGGCCGGGCGGCGACGTCGAAAACCGGCTGGGGCAGCTCGAACAAAAAGTCGAGACCATTCATACGCGACCGCCGGGCGAACTGACGCCCGAGGAGATCACCGAGATGCGCAAGGTGGTCGACACGTTTGGGAAGGGCGAGACCATGCGCCCCTATTGGAAGGAAGGACTGCGCTTCGATTCCAACGACGGCTCGTTCCAGTTGAAGCTCGGAGGCTTTTTTCAATACGATTTGGGGTACTTCGCGGGCGACAGCCACATTGAGGAAACGACGGGGGCAATCGACGCCGCCCGGTCGGAGATCGAGGACGGCAGCGAGTTTCGTCGAGCGCGCATCAACGTGTCCGGTTCGATGTACGACAACATTGATTTCAAGGTCGAGTACGACTTCGCCGAGGGCGACGCGCGCTTCACGGATGTCTACATGGGCATCAAGAAAGTGCCCGTGGTGGGAAACGTCCGCATCGGTCATTTCAAGGAGCCGTTCGGGCTGGAGGAATTGACCAGCGACCTCAACGTCACGTTTTTGGAGCGGGCGCTTCCGACGGTGTTCGATCCGGTTCGTAACGCGGGCATCATGGTGCACAACACTCTGCTGGACGAACGGATGACCTGGGCGGCAGGTTTCTTTCGGGAAACGGACGATTTCGCCAATGGAGCGGGAAGCCGGGATTACAACGCGACGGCGCGTCTGACCGGACTGCCTTGGTATGAAGAAGAGGGTCGGAAGCTGCTGCACGTAGGCGTGGCCTACACGCACAAGAATTTCGAGGATGACGTGGTGCGGTTCCGGCAGCGACCGGAGGCGCATCTGGCCCCGCGATTCGTCGACACCGGGACGTTTCCGGCGGAGTATTCGGACACGGTGGGGGCGGAATTGGCGTGGGTGTGCGGGCCGTTTTCGCTGCAGGGCGAATTCATGCAGGCGTTCGTGGAAAGCCGGGTGGCATCCGACCCGACGTTCTGGGGCGCCTACCTGCAGGCGAGCTATTTCCTGACCGGAGAACATCGCCCGTACGACCGAGTGGCGGGTTCGTTCAAGGGCGTCAAGCCCAAGAAGAACTTCGGCAAGGACGGATGGGGAGCATGGGAAGTGGCCGTTCGCTATTCGCATCTGGATCTGAACGACCGCATTCTGGATTTCGACGGCGTGGATACGAGCGATGGGGAGTTGCGGGACTTCACGGTGGGCTTGAACTGGTATTTGAATCCCAACGCGCGATTCATGTGGAACTATGTTCGGGCGGATGTGGCGGAAGACGACGCGGAGGACGGCGGGGAGATTGACATCTATCAGATGCGGTTTCAGTTGAGTTTCTAGGCAATGGGCATCCGCGCGGCAGGGTCGCGGGTTGCGGCCGGTCGGGTGGATTCATGGTCACAAGGGAGACGAGCATGAGTCGACGGATATGGGCACGTCTGCTGTGCGCGGCGGCGGGAGTTTGCGCGGGTTTCGCGGGCTGCGGGAGCACGGAGGCCATCAACGAAATCCTGATCAACAATTTCAAGGCGACGGTTGTGGAAGTGGGGACGCTGGTGTTTGAAAACGCGGTCAACGACGCGGTGGAATAGGGCCGTTCGGATGCGCTACGATGTGGGCCGACGCGGTCCGTGGCAAGAGAGGAAATGAAGGATGAAGAGATTGTGGGTTTGGGCATCGGCGATCGCGGTTTTCGCGGGGGCGCCGAGTTTGTTCGCGCAGGACCGCGGCAAGATCATCAGGGTGGACGGGTCGAGCACGGTGGCGCCGATCACGACGGCGGCGGCGGAGATGTTTCAGGCGGAGCATCCCGACATTTACGTCACGGTGGGGATTTCCGGGACCGGCGGCGGGTTCAAGAAATTTCTGACGGACAAGCCGGAGCTGCGGACGGACATCAGCGACGCGTCGCGCCCCATCAAGGCGAGCGAAACGGAATTGGCCGGCAAGCTGGGGGTGGAGTTCATCGAGATTCCGGTGGCGATCGACGGATTGGCGATCATCGCGAATCCGAAGAACAAGTTCTGTGATGACCTGACGGTCGCGGAATTGAAGAAAATCTGGGAGCCGGGCAGCACGATCAACAACTGGAACCAGGTGCGCGCAGGATTTCCGGATCAGCCATTGCGGTTGTACGGGCCGGGCACGGACAGCGGGACGTTCGATTATTTTACGGAAGTGATCGTGGGCAAGGAGAAGGCGTCGCGGAGCGACTATACGGCCAGCGAGAGCGACAACGTGCTGGTGATGGGCGTGGCCGGCGACGAAGGGGCGTTGGGTTATTTCGGGTTTTCGTATTACGAGGCCAACAAGGCGAAGTTGAAGCTACTGGGCGTCGACAAGGGCGACGGGAAACCGGTGAAGCCGTCGGTGGACGTTGTGCGCGGCGGGGGCTACGAGCCGCTGTCCAGGCCGTTGTTCATCTACGTGAACCGGTCGGCGGCCGATCGGCCGGAAGTGCAGGCGTTCGTGCAATATCTGCTGGAAAACGGCCAGAAGATCGTCGAGCATCCGCGGGTCAATTATGTGGCGTTGGAACCCGAAGTCTATGGACTGGCCAGGAAGCGATTCGAGAGCCGCACGACGGGTTCGGCGATGGCGGCGGCCAAGGGAGGCGAGAAGCGGAGCCTGAAATCGATTTTCGGGGGATGACGGCGTCGGTCGGAGCGGATGAATCCGCCCGCGACCGGACAACACGGTGAGTGGGATGGCCCGAACGGCCCGGCGCGGATGACCGCCGGGCCTTGTTTTGCATGGTGGCTTGTGCCATCTTCGTTTTCGGGAGGGGAGAGGTGGGCAGTGCCCACACTACGGTGCGTGCGTCCGGGGTTCTGAAGTGGGCGGCGTGAGGCGGGATCCCGAGTGGGTCGACGCGGTTGAACGGGCGGTCGGAGGCGGTCCGAGATGGCGGCGATACGTGCCAAGACGGTTGAACGGGTGATGCGATCGCTGGTGTTCGCGTGCGCGGTCCTGTCGATCGCCACCACGGCGGCGATTATCTGGATTCTGGTGTACGAGTCGGCGATCTTCTTCCGCGAGGTTTCGCCGATTTCGTTCTTTTTCGGGACGCGATGGGCGCCCTTGCTGGAGCCCAGAAGTTTCGGCGTGCTGCCGTTGGTCGGCGGGACGTTCCTGGTCGCGGGCGGCGCGCTGCTG
This sequence comes from Phycisphaerales bacterium, assembly GCA_013140575.1. GTDB lineage: Bacteria > Planctomycetota > Phycisphaerae > UBA1845 > UBA1845 > JABFSN01. Next base: position 46,653 of record JABFSN010000011.1, read on the forward strand.
CTGGCCGTGCCGATCGGCGTGGGATCGGCCATCTACTTGAGCGAGCATGCGCGGCCGGGCGTACGGGCGTGGGTCAAGCCGGTGCTGGAAGTGCTGGCGGGCATACCGTCGGTCGTATACGGCTACTTCGCGTTGACGTTTGTAACACCCCATTTGCTGCGGCCGCTGTTTCCTGACGTTGAGATATACAACGCGGCCAGCGCGGCCATCGTCGTGGCCGTGATGATCATTCCGACGATCGCGTCGTTGTGCGACGATTCGTTCCGTGCAGTTCCGCGATCGCTGCGTGAAGCCGGCCACGCGCTGTCGGCGACGCAATTGGAAGTGTCGACGCGGATCGTACTGCCCGCGGCGTTGTCGGGAGTGGTCGCGGCGACGTTGCTGGCGCTGGCCCGGGCCATCGGCGAGACCATGGCCGTCATGCTGGCGGCGGGCATGACGTCCAACTTCACGTTGAATCCATTCCGCAGCGTGATGACGTTGACCAGCTACATCGCGCAGGTCAGCCTGGGGGACACGCCGGCCGGTTCGGTCGAGTATCAGACGATTTTCGCGGTGGGGATGACGTTGTTCCTGATCACGTTCGCCATCAATCTTGTCGCCCGTTTGGTGATGGCCCGATTCCGCGAGGCGTACGAATGATCTTTGCGAATGCCGAGTGCGCGTTTGAACCCCGGCTGGCGCGGCGGCGCTTGGTGCAGCGCGTGGTGGTGACGTGTTGCGTCATCACGACGCTGGTCGGAATCGCCGTGCTGGCCGTTTTGTTGGCGCAGGTCGCGTGGGTGGGCGGCGGGCGGCTGGGTTGGCGGTTTCTGAGCAACTTTCCGTCCACGTTATTTCCGGAGAAAGCGGGTTGCCGAAGCGCGCTGGTGGGCAGCCTGTGGACGATCGTGCTGACCGGCTTGTTCGCGGTGCCGATCGGAATCGCGGCCGCGATCTATTTGCACGAATACGCCCCGCGCAACCGATGGACGCGGATCATCGAACTGAACATTGCGAATCTGGCGGGCGTGCCGTCGATCATGTACGGGCTGTTGGGATTGACCGTGTTCGTGCGCATGATGTCGCTGGGCCGCAGCGTGTTGGCGGGGGCGTTGACGCTGGCGCTGCTGGTGTTGCCGCCGATCATCATCGCCAGCCGGGAGGCGTTGGCGGCCGTTCCCGATTCGATTCGTCTGGCGTCGATCAGTCTGGGGGCGACGCGTTGGCAGACCATCTGGTCGCACGTGTTGCCCGCGGCGATTCCGGGAATCATGACCGGGATTATACTGGCCATCTCCCGTGCGGCCGGGGAAGCGGCGCCGTTGTTGTTGTTGAGCGGGGTGACCTACATCACGTTCGTGCCGCATTCGTTATTGGACCCGTTTACCGTGCTGCCGCTGCAGATTTTCAGTTGGACGGAAGACGCACAGACGGAGTTTCACGAATTGGCGGCGGCGGGTATCCTCGTGCTGCTGGCCGTGCTGCTGACGCTGAACGCGGCGGCGATCGCGATTCGGGCGGCGCAGCAGCGGAGGCAACATCGATGGTAACGGTCGAGGCGCCGGCGGCGACGCGGAACGCCGTGCCGTACAGGACACCGCCCATGCAGCAGCCGTCGACCGAACTGCCGGTGATCCGTACGGACCGGCTGACCATCCGCTACGGCAGTTTTGCGGCCGTTCGGGACGTGACCATCGACATTCCACGGCACCGGGTGACGGCGATTATCGGGCCGTCGGGTTGCGGGAAGAGCACGTTGCTGCGGGCCATGAACCGCATGAACGAGTTCGTGCCCGGTGCGTCGGTGGAAGGGGCGATCCACTACCGGGGCCGGAATATTTACGAGGCCGCCACCGATCCGGTCGAGCTGCGCCGGCAGATCGGGATGGTGTTCCAGAAGCCCAACCCGTTCCCGAAGTCGATTTTCAAGAACGTGACGTGGGGGGCGCAGATCAACGGCTACCGGGGCGATTTGCACGAACTGGCCGAGCGGGCGATGCGCCAGGCCGCCATCTGGGACGAGGTGAAGGACAAGTTGCATCAGAGCGCGTTGGCGCTGTCCGGCGGTCAGCAGCAGCGGTTGTGCATCGCCCGGGCCATCGCGCTGCAGCCGGACGTGCTGCTGATGGACGAACCCTGCTCGGCGCTGGACCCCATCGCCACGACGCGGATCGAGGACCTGATCGATCAACTGAAGACGCAGTACACCGTCGTGCTCGTCACCCACAACATGCAGCAGGCCGCCCGCGTGTCGGAGCGCACCGCGTTCATGTACATGGGTGAGTTGATCGAGGTAGGCGACACCAACATCATGTTCACCAAGCCGGTGCAGAAACGCACGCAGGACTACATCACCGGGCGATTCGGATGACCCCATGACCGCGCATTTCGTTGATTTGCTGGATCAGTTACGGCGTCGCGCGCTGCGCATGGCCAGCTTGGTGCAGGACATGCTGGAGGAGGCGTGCGACGCGGCGCTAAGCGCCAACGCCGGGCTGGCCGAGCGGGTGATCGGACGCGACAACGACGTCGACGCCGAGGAGGTCGAGGTCGAAACGGAGGTCATCCGCCTGCTGGCGTTGTATCAGCCGGTGGGGTCCGATCTGCGCACGCTGTGCACCGTGCTGAAAATCAACAACGACCTGGAGCGTATCGCCGATTGTGCGGTGAACATGGCCGAACGGGCGTCGCACCTGGGGTCCGACTACGACCCGCGCGAATTGAAAGACCTACAGCACATGTCGGTCATCGTACAGGCGTCGCTGCGGACGGCGATCCGGGCCTACGCCGATTCGGACGCGGACGTGGCCCGCGACGTCCGCCGCGGGGATGACGCCATCGACGCGACGTACGGTCAGATCATCCGGCGGATCATTCACCAGGTGGGCGATACGCCGGGACGCGTGGCGTCGCATCTCGATATTCTGTCCATCGCCAAAAATCTGGAGCGCATCGCCGACCACGCCACGAACATCGCCGAAGACGTCATCTACCAGTGCACGGGCCAGATCGTCCGGCACCGCGAGTTCGGCGACGGCATCTGAGCCACGAAGGCTTAACGAAACCATAGACATGGTCCGTCCGACGTTTTGTTCACCGCAGAGACGCAGAGGACGCGGAGGGAGGGAATTGGGAAGATGTCGCCCCGGTTCGGGCTTCAGCAGATCGTCGGTCATGCCGATTCAAAAAGGTGAATCGCAATAATTGAATCGCTCGAGTATCGGCTTTTTCTCCGCGTCCTCCGCGCCTCCGCGGTGCATCTCCGCAATATGCAGGCGAGTCACCGAGTTTACATGAACGACTTGATAAGCAGGCACAGGCCGATGAGGGCGACGCCACGGACGACGGCGATCAGCACGCCGCTGAGCGTCAACGGCCTGCGCCCGGCGGCGCACGCGATGCGGAGCGATGATCCGTCGGAGTCGACCGACGACGGCGCGTCGGCGGCGGCAATGCGAAGCGGCGGGCCCTCGGATTGGCCGTGTTCGACCGATCGCTCGTCGACCAGACGGCGAGCCTGTTCCAGAAGTCGCCCGGCGAGCGCGGCGTTGATGCCGAGAACGGCCGCGTATTGAACGATCGCTTTCCGGCGATGGCGCGACAGGGTTCCGTTCATGATCTGCCGGGCGGCCATTTCACGGAAGAGCTGTTGACGTTCCCAAACGTCCATCGTCGGACGCGGCCGCTGGTCCGCGTTCTCGCCTGATGGCGCGGGAACGAGCGTCAGACGATGGCCGCCCGCGTCGTCCCCAATGGGCGCCGGTTGGTGGTTCATGCTTCATTCCTCCACCCGACGATAGGCATCGATTTGTCCCATTTCACGCCCGAGCGTGCATTCCACCATCGGGCTGGATTATCGGAAATAACGCGCAGGCCGATACCCGCGAACGGCGCCGGGACGGGTCGTGCCGCGGCTGATCGACTATGATGTCGGTCGCATGAGCGAAAAGACCATCACCATCGACGACGTAATCGTCGAGGCGCCGATCGAAGCGACCGTGGTCGACCCGGCCGATTGGTTCGACACGCCCGGGCCCGTCGAGCTGGAAATCGGCTGCGGCAAGGGTGGGTTTCTGCTGGCGCGGGCGCAGCGGCGGCCGGAACTGCGGCTGGTGGGGATCGAATGGGCGAACCAGTTTTTCCGATTCGCGGCCGACCGGATGGCGCGTTGGGGTGTCACCAACGTGCGGATCATGCGCACGGACGCGGGTCATTTCGTAAAGACGCAATTGGCGTCGGAGTGTCTGTCAGCGCTGCACGTGTATCACCCGGACCCGTGGCCCAAAAAGCGTCATCACAAACGGCGGTTGATTCAGCCGCCGTTCGTCGAGGCGGCCGTCCGAGCGTTGCAAACCGGGGCGCGCTGGGCCATGCAAACGGATCACGACGAGTATTTCGAGCAAATTCAAACGTGTCTGCGGGGTCATCCGGCGTTGATGGAAGTTCCGTACGAAGATGAATCGTACGGAGCAGCCGGTGACGGGCCGGGTACCAACTATGAATTGAAATACCGACGGGGCGGGCGAATCATCCATCAGATTGCGTTTGTCAAATGCGGCTAGCGTCTCGACCCAGCTTAATTTTGGGTCGGTTCGACGAGGACACCCCCGTTTCGCCGCACGGAAGTCCGCTCCCGGACGGTCGCGGCTCGGAAAGCAGCGGACGCCGACTCGAAAGTTTAGCTGCGATGGAGCACTAGCGTTTTATCGAGCTTGCGTGTTCGGGTGATCGGAACGCGTCGTAGCTTGCGGGCCTGCCGCCCCTACGGGGCTGCGGGAAAGGCGAGGGGTGGCGGTTAACCGACCGAACTCGCGAAGTGCGGAGGATTCATGATTCGGCGCGGCGTGACCGTCGCCGTTTGCGGAAACCGGCGGTCGCCATTCGGACGGCGTTTTGGGTATAATGATTGGGCGGCGGCGGAGCGAGTTTCCTTCGCAACCCGATTGGCGTGGCGTCCGTGCGAATGATTTTGGGCCGGCGGTCACGTCGCGAGGAGTCGGATCATGTCGAGCATTCATTCCGTTCGGAAATCGGCGAGGTTTCTGGTAGGTGCGGCGACCGGCGTTTTGTTCGTCGTCGCGAACCAGGTTGCGGCGCAATCGTCCGTCCCGAAGGGCCCGGCGAACGCGAACGAGCGGGCGACCGCCGAGACCGTGCCGACCGAACCGCCCGCGGTCGAGCATGACGCCGGCTATGAATCGCGGCGGGAACGGTCGCTCGAACGCCGCGATCGATGGGACACATCCGCGCCGCCGGGTTTCACGCCGCAGTCGTGGCAGGCGCAGTTGGCCTCGACGGATGCGTACGATCGCGGATACGAGGAGGGGTTCAACGCCGGTTGGCAGGCCGCGTCACGCAAGGGCGGCGTCGAACAATCGTTGGCCATCGCGGACGAAGCGCTGTCGCTGGGGGCCGAACATTTCCGCGCCGGGCGATACGGGGCCGCGGCGCGGGCGTTCATGCTGGCGGCCGCGTCGGATCAGGGTGACGCGTCGAGCCGGATTCAGGCAGCGCACGCGTTGACGGCGCTGGGGCATTACGAGGACGCGTACCTGTTGGTGCGGCGGGCGTTGCAGTTGCAATCACGGCTGGTGTACATGCCGTTGGACATTCGAGCGCTGTACGGCGATGCGGGCGCGTTTGCGGACCATGTCCGGCGGTTGGAATCTGCGGCGAATCAGTCGGGCGACGTGAAGCTGTTGGCCCTGCTGGGCTACTACCACTTCTATTCCGATCGGCACAATGAGGCCTATCGGGTTCTGTCGCGGGCGGCGGAGATCGACGCGAACGAATTCGTCGTCAGCCGCCTCCGCGACGTAGCGCGGATCAGCACGCCTGCGACTCCGACGGCGGGGCCGTGATTCACGCGATGCGGAATTTGGCGCCGACCTTGTAGACGCCGACGGACAGGGTGCAGTGCTGCACGCGGATGGGGATCCAGACGGATTCGCCGTGCGGGCGGATTTCGGCGTCCTCGCCGCGGCGGAGTTGCTGCTTGCAGGTGAAGCCGACGCCCTGAAGGGAGATGTCACGGCCTTGGGCGTTGATGATCTTGCCGCCGGCGCGTAATTCGAGCGGCTCGCTCCACGGGGCGAAGCGCGGCATCAGGCGTTTGCCGAGGTAGTTGTCCTGCTCGGCCTCGGCGCGGGCCTGGAAGACCCATTCCTTAATGAGCGATTTGTGATTGACGGCGGTCGGGGCCATGCCTGATCGTCCTGAACCATCGGCCGGTTTGATGGGGCGCGGCCGCACACCCCACGCGACGTCCGCGCCGGGTTGGGCGGCGCGGACCATTGGAAATGCCATCGGACATCCCGGAGCGGACCTGAACGAAGCCGCCGAGACAATAACCAAATACACAAAACGTCGGCATGGAGTGCCCTATAATTCCGCATCGACGACGATGTGAATTGATGGGGACGGAGACCGTCGTGCCAGGCGGGCACTCCTCGCCTTGAACCGCGGTAATTCAGCGGTTAGCGTAACGGTTGGATAGCGGCGTTCCGCGGGCGAGGCCGTCCGTACGTGATTAGCGTGTCGCTCGACGGTTCCTCCGCCCCATCCGGGGCGGGGTTTTGTGTGGGGAGGCAACCACGGGTTGCGCGAGGCTGCGCCTCGCTCCACCCGTGGCTACTGTCCGCCGCCCCTGCCGGGGTGGGAAGACGCGCAGCACCTGAAAAGTCGCTGAACACGTACGGCCGTGCGCGGCCGGAACCGGAGGACTAATGACCGACAACCGGGCACGAATCGACGAGCTGTGCATCAACACCATCCGCACGCTGAGCATGGACGCCGTACAGCAGGCGGACAGCGGGCATCCGGGAGCGCCCATGGGCATGGCCCCGGCGATGTACGTGCTGTGGGACCGGTTCCTGCGGCACGATCCGGCGAATCCGCGGTTTGCCGATCGCGACCGGTTCGTCCTATCCATGGGTCACGCGTCCATGCTGTTGTACAGCACGCTGCACTTGACGGGCTACGACGTGTCATTGGACGACATCAAGCGGTTCCGGCAACTCGACGCCAAGTGCGCCGGGCATCCTGAATCGACGCTAATTGATGGCGTGGAGACAACCACCGGTCCGCTGGGACAGGGGGTGGCCGTCAGCGTGGGGATGGCCGTCGCGGGCAAATGGAAGGCGGCGCATTTCAACCGGCCTGGGCATGACATCGTCGGTCACGGCGTCTACGTGTTCTGCAGCGACGGGGACATGATGGAGGGCGTGGGCGGCGAGGCCGCGTCGCTGGCGGGGCATTTGGGATTGTCCAATCTGGTCTGGATCTACGATAACAACGGCATCACGATTGACGGATCGACGGCGCTGGCGTTCAGCGAAAACGTGGCCGCCCGGTTTCAGGCGTACGGCTGGTTCGTGCAGCGCGTGACGGACGCCAACCGGCTCGACGAATTGCACGTGGCCATCGAGACGGCGCGAAACGAGCCGCGACGGCCGTCGCTGGTGATCGTGGACAGTCAGATCGGCTACGGCAGCCCGAATCGGGGAGGCACGGCCAAGGCCCACGGCGAGGCGCTGGGCGAAGACGAGGTGCGGCTGGCCAAGCAGTTCTACGGGTGGGACCCGGACAGGCATTTTTACGTGCCCGACGCGGTCCGCGATCACATGACCGCGGGCGCGAGGCGGCGTGGGCAACAGTTGCACGACGAGTGGCAGCGGCGGTTCGACAGCTACGCGGCCGCGTTTCCCGAGTTGGCCGACGAGTGGCGGCGGATGCACGACGGTCGATTGCCCGAGGGCTGGGATGCCGATCTGCCGACGTTCCCCGCCGACACCAAGGGCATGGCCACGCGGATCGCGGGCGGCAAGGCGTTGTCGGCCGTTGCAAAGCGCGTGCCGTGGATGATGGGCGGGTCGGCCGATCTGGCCGGTTCGAACAAGGTGGGCGTGCCGGATAGTGGCACGTTCGGCCGGGACGATGTGTCGGGTCGCAACATTGCGTTCGGCGTCCGCGAGCACGCCATGGCCGGTGTCTGCAACGGCCTGGCCCATTCGCACGTTCGGCCGTTCGCGGCCAGTTTCCTGACGTTTACCGACTATTGCCGTCCGTCGATTCGCCTTGCGGCGTTGTCGCACCTGCCGTGCATCTACGTGTTCACGCACGACAGCGTCGGCCTGGGCGAGGACGGGCCGACGCATCAGCCGATCGAACATTTGGCGTCGCTGCGAGCCATGCCCAATCTGGACGTGGTCCGTCCGTGCGACGCGAACGAGACCGCCGTCGCATGGCGATACGCGATGACCGTGACCGATCGGCCCGTACTAATGGCATTGACCCGGCAGAACCTGCCGACGCTGGATCGAAGGCGGTTCGCGTCGGCCGACGGGTTGTTGAACGGCGGCTATGTACTGTTGGACTGCGGGTGCAAGCCCGACGTGATTCTGATCGGCACGGGTTCGGAGGTGCACCTGTGCGTGGAGGCGGCCCATCGGTTGGGCAAGGACGGGGTCAAGGTTCGGGTGATCAGCCTGCCGTGTTGGGAGCAGTTCGAGCGCCAGTCCGCCGAATATCGCAACAGGGTGCTGCCACCCGATGTCACCTTCCGGGTCTCGATTGAGGCCGGCGCGACGCTGGGTTGGGAACGGTACGTCGGATCGCACGGCGAATCGATCGGCATTGATCGGTTCGGCACGTCGGCCCCCGGGGAAGATGCGTTTCGCGCGCTGGGCGTAACGGTCGACGCGGTGGTCGCCGCAGCCAATCGTGTCCTGGGCGGTGGCACGGGCCCGGGAATGGTCCCGTCGATCGCTGGGGTGAAGGGTGGAGCCGTAGGCTGTGCGCCGCGCACCACAAAAACCGTAGGGCGGGTTTCACCCGCCGCTTCGGAAAATGGCAAACGAAAGCCGGAAGCCGACGCCATGAACCCCATTCAACGCATCAACCGGCTGGGTCAGTCCATCTGGTGCGACAGCATCAGCCGATCAATGATCGAATCCGGCGAACTGCGACGGTTGATTGACATCGGCATCACCGGAATGACGTCCAACCCCACTATTTTCCACAAGGCCATCGCCCACAGCACGGATTACGACGAACGCATTCAATCCCTGTCGGCCGAGGGCAAGTCGGTCGAAGAGGTCTACGAGGCGCTGGCCATCGAGGACATCGCCGACGCGGCCGACCTGCTGCGGCCCGTTTACGATCGCACAAATGCACGCGACGGGTTCATCAGTCTCGAGGTCAGTCCACATCTGGCCCATGACACTGAAGGCACGGTCGTGCAGGCGCGGTCGTTGTGGGGGCGCGTGGATCGGCCCAACCTGATGATCAAGGTGCCGGGCACGCAGGCCGGCCTGCCCGCGATCCGCACGTTGCTGTCGGAGGGCATCAACGTCAACGTCACGCTGATCTTCGCGCTGGACCTGTACGACAAGGTGATGCAGGCGTTTCTGGACGGCGTCACCGAGTTGGGCAAGCGCGGCGGCGACGTGACCCGCATCGCGTCGGTCGCGTCGTTCTTCGTAAGCCGGGTGGACACGCTGGCGGACAAGAAGCTGCAACAGAAAATCGACGGCGGGCGAAAGGAACTGCGCGACCTGCTGGGTAGGGCCGCCATCGGCAACGCCACGATGGCCTATCAGCGATTCAAGTCCGTGTTCGACGGACCGCGCTTCGCCGAGTTGCGTCGCAGGGGAGCGGCCGTTCAGCGTCCGCTATGGGCCAGCACCAGCACCAAGAACCCCAACTATCCCGACACCTACTACGTCGACAACCTGATCGGTCCGGACACGGTGAACACGATTCCGCTGGATACCATCGGGGCCGTGCATGACCACGCGACGCCCGCGTTGACCATCGATTCGCGCCTGAGTGACTACGTCACTTCAATCACTCGCATCGAGACTGCCAGCGTTTCCATGTCCGATGTCACCGACGAACTTCTGGCGGCGGGCGTCAGCGCGTTCGCGGACTCGTTCGACCACCTTCTGGCCGATATTCGCACCAAAATAGCCGCCCTGCAGGCGGTCTGATCCACCGCGACACGAATTGACACCGCCATAAGTATATGTCTTCATTGCGGTTATGATTCGGTATCAGCCAAACAGCGAGGAACAGCTTGCCTTTGTGATATTGATGTGATATACTATTGATAGATTACCAATATCGAAGGAGACACGAATGGCACGATCGAGCGAAAAGGTGGTGTCGACATTGAGCGGGTGGCTGCTGCTGGCGGTCTTGTCGGCGACGGCAGTCGGCTGTGGAGAGTTGATTTACCTGAGCGTCAGCAGGCACGGCGTGGAATCGGGGTGGGGGTTGGCCGGCGGGATTGTGTCGAGCTTGGCGTGGTGCGTGTTGATGTGCGGTTTTTTCACGTTGCAGCCCAATCAATGCGCCGTGTTGTTGCTGTTCGGAGCGTACAAGGGAACCTGTCGCGATACCGGATTCCGCTGGGTGAATCCGCTGGTCACGCACAAGAAATTGTCGCTACGGGCTCGGAACCTGAACGGTCAGAAATTGAAGGTCAACGACAAACTGGGCAACCCGATTGAGATCGCGGCCGTCGTCGTCTGGCGGGTGAGTGATTCGGCGCAGGCGGTGTTCGACGTGGACGATTACCACGAATACGTGCAGGTGCAGAGCGAGTCGGCCGTCCGGCACCTGGCCAGCAAGTACCCGTACGACACCAGCGAGCACGAGCAGATGTCGTTGCGCGGCAACATCGACGAGGTATCGGTCGGCCTGCAGGAGGAATTGAGCGAACGGTTCATACGAGCCGGCGTCACCGTCGACGAAGCGCGGTTGAGCCATCTGGCCTACGCGCCGGAAATCGCGGGGGCCATGCTGCGTCGTCAGCAGGCCGAGGCCATCGTCGCGGCACGAGCGCGGATGGTTGACGGCGCCGTGGGCATGGTGGAAATGGCGCTGGCGAAGCTGGAAAAGACCGAGTCGGTCAAGCTCGACGACGAGCGCAAGGCCGTCATGGTCAGCAATCTGCTGGTCGTGCTGTGCGGCGATCGGGAGGCCACCCCGGTGATCAACGCGGGGACGCTGTATTAGCAGAGTGTGATGTTTCGTCGCGGCATGGGTGTCGTGTGCGATTCGCGTGGGGAATCCAGAATCAGAGCCGTGGGCGCAAACCCGCGGATGAACCAGAGCGGGGCGCCGTCAATCCTCCAATCACCGGGCTGGCGCCCGGTGCTCCGAGACGATGGGCACACGCGGAACAGATACGATGGGGTGGAGTATTCGCCGGACACAGTCGCGCCAACGTCGTTGGTTGTAAAGTCGCATGTGATGGACGATGAGCCAGAAACGCGCATTCTTGTTGCGTCTTCCGCCGGAGCTGTGGGAGGAGATCAACCGGTGGGCGCAGGCGGAGCTGCGCAGCGTCAACGGACAAATCGAGTACGTTCTGCGTCAGGCTGTCAACAAGCAGCGGCGCAGGTTGACCGACGTGGATGAGACCTCCGCGGCTGAGCCGGACGCATAGCCCGGGCGGCGGCGGTCGGTTACGCGGGCGGTCGGAAACTGATGAAACCTCGGCCCCATTCTGACATCATCGCGGAAACCAGTGAGCGTCTGGAGCGGCCCGTGCCGGTTTCGGAATTACGGGCCGTTCGTACCGTGATGACGGCGTTGATGGATCAGCTGGCGCGGGCGATTTTCGCTCGCCGGTTGGATCTGGACGACTGCGTGGTGGAACGGTACGTGGTCGTGAGACCGGCGGCCGGGGGATCGTCGTTGACGGATTCGCCTGAAGATGACGACCTGCTGTTCGTGCTGTTGCCGTCCATGTCCGAACCCGATGCGTTAGTCCGCGCATATTCAGTGGAATTCCGGCGGGTCACCGGTCGGGCGGCCCCGGACGGTCCGCTGGTAATCGTCGGGCTGAGGGTTCGGGCCATCCGCACCCCGGATTATCCGGTCCGGGTTCCGCCAAGTCATCAGGCGCGGGAGTGAATAATTCCATTCCAGTCCCGAACCTACTATCATGACGGGTGGCGAGCGGGCATGGGCACGGCCAGGCGTTGGTCCGCGCCGTCCGGGCGCTGCGACGACCGCCGAGCGGCGGGGTTGAGGCTTCGCGAGAAAGATTCGGTGGGGCATGATCCAGTTCTGCATATTCGGCGGCCACGAAGGCCAACTGAACACCGAGAAGAAAATCTACGTCACGATTTTCGGCGGCTGCGAACTCAAGAAGCAGACGCTGGCCCGGCGGATCGTTGAGAGCCGCCGACGCCCATCGAATGGCGAGCCGAGCCGGCGGCGATTCTTTTTCGTCACGATTTTCGGCGGCACGGAGGTGAAGCTACCCACGCTGGCCGAGGAGTATCTGGACATGCAGGACGCGATGCGCGCGGGTTTGATCACGCCCGCGGACTGGGAGGCCGCCCAGTTGCTCGATGAGGACGTGAACTACGGCTCGTTCACCGCGTTCGGCGGGTTCGAGGCGTCGCATCTTCCCTCCGAAGATGAGGAGGTCGAGGGACTGGCGATCAACCGCCACCTCGGTCACATTCCGGAAAACGCGGGGCACATGCTCGAGCACGCCGTGGGACGTTCAGGCTCGCACCGCACGGCCATTCTCCGCCAGGCGCTGCAGCGGGGTGCGTCGCCGGTTCATGCGTAATGGGAAAATCGCGCCGGCAAAGGTCCGTTGAAATGCGAGGGTAGTGGTCGATATACTACCGAGAGAAGTTACAACCGGAGTCACGGGCCATCGCCGATCGGATCGAAAGCACGCCCGGAGTCTGCGGCGACATGAAGGCCGACGAGGCGTTCGTGGCCGAGTTCAATGCGCTGGACCGGCATCGACAGACCGCGATCGGCCGAGGCAAGACTCCTGCTCCTTGAGAGGATTCCCATGGTGTTTTCGTCCGAGAGCTTCGATGAGATTGCCCGAAGGGGTCGAGCGGTCTATGACCGCCAACTCCGCGCCCAGCTTGAACCGCGGCACAACGGAGAATACCTCATCCTGAACGTGGATACGGGCGAGTTTGAGATCGACGCCGACGACGCGGCCGCTTCGAAGCGCGCCCAAGCCCGCTTCCCACGAGCTTCATTAGTGACGATTCGGGTCGGCCACCATGCGGCGTATCGAATCGGCGCTCGAAGCGTGACCGGATCGTGATCCAGCGGGGCACGGTCAATCAGGAGCCACCGGCACGCACTTTCCAGATCAGATCGGAGTGTTGTTGATCGTCCTGCTGTTCCGTAAGAAGCATTCCGTCGGATCGTGCATAGAACGATTCGCCAATCGCCCGCCGAATTCGCTCGATCTGTGCGACACTTACGCGGTGGGCCTTGGCGACGTCGTCATTGAACCATACGCCTTGTATACAATTGAGGCGTGCATAGGCGACTGCCAATGGTGATTGCGTTGAACATACGTTGACGTTCCCCGGATCGATCGCGACTTCTCGAACAAGGTCGGCCGCGTCCATTGGGTTCGGCCAGCCCGCATACTGCGATATCACAACAATCTTCGGGACGCTGCACCGCCCTTGCGTAATCGCGCTCACAACGGTCCGCCGCAAGCGAATCAGGTCTTGCCTCGTACGGTCGCCGGAAACCCAACAATTCGAACCAGCCGCGATTGCCGCCTTCCAATTCTGTCTTGTGGATTCCGAATCGAATAACGTCTTCGCCTCAACGTCAACGCGAATGTCGTCCACGCCAATTGAGAATTCCGGGCGCGGCTCGTCGGGAGTCCCTTGTGGTGCAAACAACGCATCTTCACCGAATTCACTGGCGAAGCCGCAGGCCAGTAGTAATTCGACCTCGCACTGAGCGCCCTCTTTCCGCAAATGGGCAATGAGGCGCGAACGATCCGTCGGCTCAAGTTTCGATAACGAGAGGGTGGCTCCTCGCTCGAGTCGATCGTGCAGCCCCGGCAATGAAGGAAGGTAATCGGGAACCGCATAAACAGCGGGGTAGGTAGACTCATGCGTACTGTTGACCGAAAGGGCTTCCTTTCGAAAAGCGTTGCGCCAATCAAGATCGAACACGCCCGACAATGTGGGCTTGTCGACCAATGCGGCATCGCAGCGATCGAGCTTTTGTTCAATCCAGCGACGTTCGTCGTTCGAGAGCGCCATCACGGTTCTCACAAAGGCAGCGGGCGGGCGCGAACGCCCCGGTCGGTCGCCGAAACGATGCGTCCATCCGCAACCCGCGACGCAATGGGCCAGATGCGTTGAAAAACGCGCAGTCGCTCGTCGGCCGTGGGCGCCGATGCGCGCAAGAAAATGAGGCCGGGCACATGAACCCGCATTCCACATACAAGACGACTGAAGTCCCGGTCGCGGGTGATGACGATTCGACGATCCGCTACCGCACGCGCACAAATCTGCTCGTCGTCGTCGCCCGACAGTGACTCGACAACCCACAACACGTCATGGCCCTGATCGCGCAACCATGTGACGATGCCGGCGTCGAGGTTTTCGTCGGCCAACAGCTTCACGCGACCTGTTCATCGAGGAGGATGACCTCGTCACTCGCCAAAGAAGCCGCCGCGAAGGCGAGGGCGGCGCGGACATGTTCGGGTTTCAGGTGCGGGTAGGACGCGAGGATGTCCTGTTCCGTGCTGCCCGCGCCGAGCATTTCGACGATCAGTTCGACGGTGATGCGCGTGCCCTTAATCACCGGCTTGCCGCACATGATCCGGGGGTTGCGTTCGATCTGGTTCCGCCATTGCATGTTCGTTCATCCGGTGCGGCGCACACGCCCGGCGGCCGCCTGTTTCATTATACCACGCGATCGAGTCTTTCGCACAGATCACTCCCGTTCCGGGGAATGGTCACTTCGGTTCGCGCAAAATCGGCGGGTGAAACCCGCCCTACGATCGGCGTTGGTGGGCGGCGCCACCCTACGAATGCTGTTCCAACATCAACGCCCCGCGGGAGTCCGCACGGCGCCCCGAGCGACGCTGTTTCATCGGACGGCCTCGCGTCGCCCGGTACGATGGGCCTCATAGCGGGCGATTTCTTCCTTGAGCTGGTTGATCAGGCGCCTGAGCGATTGCAGGGTCAAATCGTGAACGTGCGGGTTGCCGGGAGTTTCGTGACAGCGGGCGGCATAACGCATTTCCAGTTCCTTCAGTTTTCCGCGAGTGTTCGCCAGCTCCGTGTCGTCTATCAGAGTCATGGGACTACCTCGATCATGCCCTTTCTTTCCCGAACGCGATCAAACGCAAAGAAGTGATTCACGAAGTACTCGAAATCCGCCTCGTCGGTCAACGCCACGTCCAGGAACGGCAGACCCGCAAGCAGCTCCTTTTCGGCTGCGGAGACAATTGGGAAATCGGGGCCAACGAGCAGCACGCAATCCACGTCATTCCGTTCCACTGTATCCGTCACGAAGCTTGCATTCAAAACAATTCGTCGGGCGCCGGCGCGAACGGCCAGTTCGAGCATCCGGCTAACCGATTCCATCTGCACGCTGCGAAGCTCGGAAGCACGCCCGAACGCGGCTTCGACTTCCGCCAATGTGGCCCGGTGAACGCCGGGCGGCAGAAAGCCGGATTCGTCGAAAGGTGGAATCAACTGGTTCCCTCATTCGTTCGTCCGCCGCACGCGACGCCCGGGGCGATTATCGGCGGCACAAGCTATCGTATGATTAGCGGCACAAGCTATCGTATGATTAACTGTAACCCGATGCGAGCGGGAAGCGTGTCGGCGTCGCGGCGCAGGCGGCGGTCGTTGGGGGTTCGGGGGACGGCGAGATGAGGCGGGCCGGTTTCACGCTTGTCGAATTGGTCATCGTGGTGGTCATCGTCGGGATCATCGCGGCCATCGCCATTCCGCGGATCAGCCGCGGCGCGGACGGAAGCCAGGCGGCGGCGCTGGCGGCCGATCTGATGGCATTGCGCAACGCACTGGAGCGCTATTCGGCCGAGCACGACGGGGTCTATCCCGAATCGACGCCTCCGGAACGGTTCGACGGTCAACTGACCAAATTCACGGATCGCGACGGGGCGGTCAGCGATGACAAAACGCCACCCTACATCTTCGGTCCCTACTTGTCGGTCGTTCCCAAATTGCGCGTGGGTGAAGGCGCGGGCAACGGGAAAGGCGAAAACGCGGTCGCGGAATTGGAGACGGACACCGCGGGGTGGATTTACGACGCCGCCGTCGGCGCGATCAAGGCCAACGCGGGGACGGATGTGGATCCCAAAGGCAAGGCGTTCCGGGATTACTGACGGTGCGGTGGCACCCGTCACGATGCCGACGGCCGTCGGAAAACGAATCAGACCGCCGCCGGTGGATGGTTCTCATCCGGCGGCTAAATAAGAACACACAAAAGGGAAACCGAGTTTCGTCCGCCCTCCGGGCGGAAAGCAATGGGGAATCCGTTCCAGGGGCTGAAGCCCCTGGCTAAGACCGTGCGCCCTACGGGCGAGGATTCGCAAGACTTGCCGGAATCGGTTTCCCTATTCCGTGGTTCTATTTAGGTGGGCCACGGCGTCGGACGCGGACGTGAAAATCGGCAGCAGCGTGTGCAGTCGGGTCAGCTCCAGCATTTCCTTGATGGCCGCATCCGGCGCGGCGATGGCGAATTTCCCCCGGTACTTCTGAACGCGGAGGTAAGCGGCCACCAGCCCGCCGAGGCCCAGCGAACACATGAACACCAGCCGCGACAAATCAATGACGAGAATGTCGGGCTTCTGAAGGCAGGCGTCGAGAAGCCGTTCGTTGAGCTCCTCGCAGTGTTCCATCGACGCACTGCCCACCAGCGAAACGATGAGCGCCGGTCCTCGACGCTCGGTCAGGATATCGAGTTCGTCCGCGGTCGACATGGGGCACCGCTGCTTTCTAACGTTTGCCGGGGCCGCGTCCGCGACGTGTTCGGCCCGATGGCTTCCTGCTACTTCCTGCGCTTGACCAGATAGACCTCGGTCCCGTCGTGCCGGTATTCAACCTCGTCCATATACGCCTTCATCAACATGATGCCCCGGCCCGAGGGCAGCATGAGGCGGTCGGGTTCGGTCGGGTCGGGCACGGCCTCGGGCGTGAACCCGGTTCCCTGGTCGCGGATGCAAATCACCACGCGGTGGTCGTCGACGGCGTAGCGGACAATGACGCATTTCGATGGGTCGTTGCGGTTGCCGTGTTTGACGGCGTTGGTCATGGCCTCCTCGAGGGCGAGCTTGATGGCGAAGGTGGCATCTTCGTCGTAGCCGTACTGTTCGACCTCCTTGAGGATGTCTTTTTCGGGCAGCTTGGCGTCGCGGTAGGTGCTGGAGACCCGGACCTCGCGAAAACCGGGTTCGTTGTGGGGGAGGGGTTGGTCCATGAGCAAGTCAGACCGGTTCGCCGCACGCATCGAACGGCCCGGAGTCAGACGCCGCGGCGCATCGGCGGCGACGGTTTCGAAGTCATAACCCGATCATGGCGTCGTCAACGCTCTTTCTGATTTCGAACATTTTGTTCAGCCGTGTGATCTTGAAGACCTCGAAAATCTGCGGGTTGATGTTGCACAATCGCAGCTTGCCGTTTCGCTCCTTCACCAGCTTGTCCAAGGTGATCAACATGCCCAAGGCCGCGGACGACAAGTGCTCCACCCGGGCAAAATCGAGAATCAGACGGACGGCGGGCGTGGCGTCCGCGACCGTGCGGAGCTGGTCGCCGAGTTCCGAAATGGACAGTTCGTCCAGAATCTTGCGATCGACGAACTCCACCACATCCACGCCGTCGCGTTTGGTCACGTTAATGTGCGACTCGGCCGCTGGCATTTCGGAATGCTCCTGAATGAGGTCAAACGGTCAGCCCGTGGCGGAAGTCGTGGCATGGGCTCCCCGCCCAATCTCCCACGGGCAAGATGCCCGTGCCACGGGACGATGCCCGCGCCACGGAGCACCCGCCATTGCGGCATTCTAGAGAGTCGGCGTCGGTTCGCCAAGCCGGTTCGCAATCCACCGCTCGCGAACGACCACGAAGGCCTCGGCCGCGTTCATGCCCGCAACGCTCCCGCGCCAACGGGCGAGCGCCGCGACCGCCTCCGGCGCGCGGGCGTCGGGTGGCGTTCGCAACTGCGATGCGTACACCCTCATGGCCTGCAATTTGACGGCCAACTGCGCCGAAACGTCCATGAATGCCTGCGGTTGGAAGGTGGGTTCGACCGTTGGGACCGCCCAATGCGTTTCCGAGACGGTTTCGTAGCACCAGATGCGCGTCAACGGATCGCGGGCCGCCACGGGTCGAAGGGCGACCTGGGCGGCCTCAAAAACCTGGCGATGGTCCTCGTGCCGGTCGCCCGCGAAGGGCAGGAATACCCACCGGGGTTGAACGTCAGTCACCAGTCGATCGAACACGGCGTTGATTTCGTGTCGCGGCAAGCGGTCCAGCTTGGTGACGGGCAGGTCGAGGAAGCGCAATTCGTGGACGCCGAGCAGGCGGTTGGCCTCGCCGGCTTCGGCCCGAACCCGGGCCACCTGATCGTCGGGGTACAGGGGCGCCCACCCGACGGTGGCGATGGCGACGGTAACGCGGCATCCCTCGTCGACCAGTCGTCGTATCGTCCCGCCGACGCCGAGCACCTCGTCGTCCGGGTGCGGGGCGATGACCAGAATGCGCGCGGGTTCTGTCACGGGAGTCTCACCGGCATGGAACGGAATCGCGAGCGCCACGAGTGTCGAATATGGCGGGGCTGGGCGGGCACGTCAATGGTCCGTCGGGCGGACGCCCCACGGGCCAAGTGGAGCGACGCCGTCGATCGCACGTACGGGCATGGACGGTCAGTGCCATCACCAGACACTGGTCATTGCCGTCATCGCTCCGCAAAACTGAGCCAGCTTTCCGAGTGCAATTCCGAGATCAACGCGCCGGCGTTGTGAACCGCGGCGCGGACCGCGGGATCGGCCGCGAAATAAACGTGCGCGCCCGGCCCGGCATGCAGGCGTGCGCCGCAAGCGACGACCGCGGCCGTCAATGCCGGCGAGGTGCAGACGCCTTCGATGCGCGTCCAGCCGCCATGTTCACCGTGGGCGATCAGCGCGGCCACGGCGTCCACGACGTGGTTGGGCGTGACCGCGGTATCGAGAACGCGGAATCGACCGGCGTCGTCCAGTAGCCCGACCCACCAGCCGATGGTTCCGAATCCCCGGCGTTCGACGACCCATCCTTGCGCTCGGCCTTTCTGGCGCGATTGACCAAGGAGGCTCCAAATCCACCGCGCGTGATCGTCGTCCAGGTTCGGTGATACGTGCCGATCGTCCGCGAACAGACGGGTCAGCCCGCACCATTCTTCCGCGCCGATCATCGCCCGAACGGCCAACGTTGCCGACCCGAACCGGCGGTCGCCGGCGGCCAGTCGCTCCGCGAACCAGCGGCGTGACGGAAACCGCGGCGGGCGTTCGAGTGTCCGACGCCACGTCATTCCGCTCGCCGCCGGGTTCCAAAAGCCCAGGCTCCGCCACAACATTGCGGCCTCGGCGGACGCCGTGGTGCCGAACGTGAGCGCCTGCGGTCCGGCGATCATCGCCTGGCCCAGGCGTCGGGCGATTCCCGACCGGCGTGCGTTCGGGTCGACCATCATCTGTCCCATGGCCGACGCGGTGATTTCCCGACCCGCGACGATGAACCGCCGCGGATGGGCGCCCAGGAACGCCGTCGTTCGCCCGTCGCGACCTTCATGGACCAGCGACGGCGAAACGTCCAATCGGCGCCACGGATCGGTTAGGAAGGCCTCCATCACGTAGCGGCGAAGTTCAGGCGACGCGGAGCGGTCGACACGCCGATAAGCCCGCATGTACAAATCGGCGACGGCCGGCACATCGTCGGGTTCGAACGGACGCACCCTACCCGCGGCGTGGGAAGCCGTCGCGGTCACTCGGTCGGCGGATGGGGTCTCGAACGCAAGCATCGGTGGCGATCACTGCAGGGTGATTCAATGTCGTTGCGCAGCCGAAATCGGCAAGCCTGAACGGTGTTATCGGAACTTGGGGCGCGGCAATTAAGAAAACGCCCAACCATTCGAGACCTGCGAAAGCGAGACTGCGTTACGTCCGAAAATAGAAAGTAAGCATACCTGCGCCGTTGGCCGCCTGACGGCGGTTCATGGTCCGGGAGCCGCGAGGATCGCCATTGAGCGTCGTCGGGGTAACGACATACGACCCGGTCACGGAATTGTGGCGCTACCGTCACCTGCTGGTGAGTCTGACGGTACGCGAGCTGCGCATTCGCTACAAACAGACGGTGCTCGGCGTCGCCTGGGCCGTCTTCGTGCCGCTCAGCATGATGTGCGTATTCACCTTCGTATTCACACGCGCGGTAACACTGCCCGACTCGACGGATCTAGGCATGCCTTATCCTCTATTCGCATACGTGGGGCTGCTGCCGTGGACCTATTTCGCATCCGGCCTGAACGGTTGCGTGAATTCGCTGGTTTCGCATCGCAACCTGGTCACCAAGGTCTATTTTCCGCGGGAAGTCCTTCCAATGTCCTGCATCGGCGCGGCGTTCGTGGATTTTCTGGCCGCTTCCTTCATGCTGATCCTCCTGGTGATCTATTTTCATGCGTCTTCGGACTGGTCTTTCACGCTGCGGCCATCGGTTCTTTTTCTTCCCGTCGTGGTGGTCACACAGACCGTCCTGACCGTCGGTCTCGGAATGTTGCTGGCCATGGCCAACCTGTTCTACCGCGACGTCCGCCAGGTGTTCTCCGTCATCATCCAGGTGTGGATGTTCGGCACCAGCGTGGTCTACCCGCTTCCGCACAGTGATTCCTGGATCGGGCGGCTGGCGTTCGCCAACCCCATGACGCCGATTGTCCAGGCCTATCGTGACTGCCTCATCCACGGACGTCTTCCGGATGCGCCATCGTATCTGTATGCCGTCGCCGTCGCCGTGATCGCGCTCGTCGTGGGCTGGGCCTGCTTTCATCGCGCGGGATTCCTCTTCGCGGAGCGGATCTGATGCCCCGTGGACTGCTCCAATTGACCGGCGTATCGAAGCGCTTTCGCCGGGGTGCCGCCCATGACCGGCTGGGCGAGCTGATCCTGTCGGGTTGCAGGCGGATCCTCGGGCGGCAACGGCGGCGTCCCGTGGACAGCTTCTGGGCCGTCGATGATTTGTCTTTTGAAGCGCGCCCCGGAGAGGCCGTGGGACTAATCGGCCCCAACGGCGCCGGCAAGAGCACCGCACTGAAACTCATTGCCCGCATACTGCGGCCCGATCGCGGACGCGTCGATGTCCGCGGGCGTCTGACCGCGCTCATTGAAATCAGCGCCGGGTTTCACGGCGACCTCACCGGCCGCGAGAACATCTACATGAATGCGTCCATTCTGGGGATGCGCAAGGCCGAGATCGAGCGCAAGCTGGACGCCATCATTGACTTCAGCGGCGTGGAGCCATTCATCGACACCCCGGTCAAACGCTACAGCGCCGGAATGCAGGCCAGACTGGGTTTCAGCGTCGCGGCCCATGTCGACCCCGACGTGCTGCTGGTGGACGAGGTGCTCGCCGTCGGGGATGTCCTGTTCCGCCAGCGATGCATCGGGCGGATGCGCGAATTGGTCGCCGGCGGTGCCGTGCTTCTCTTTGTCACGCACAATCTGGAGCAAATGCAGTCGTTTTGCTCACGTGCCGTCGTTCTGGACCGCGGCCGGGCCGTGTTTGACGGACTGCCGAACAGCGCCGTCGCTCATTACTTCGACGCACTGCGCGCACAATTGCCGGCCGACACGTCGAGCAACGATCCGTCCGCCGACGCGGTCGTCGCACTCGTCGTCAAGTCCGTGGAAGGTTGTGCGGCGAGCGTCGTCAGCAGCGAAGACCCAATCGAGATTGACGTGGTCCTGCGTGCGGCGCGGGTCTACCGGCGATTGGCGATTGAAATCGACATCCGGCGCGAGCTGGGGTCTTGTCTGGCCAACTTCAGCTCCATTCGCGACGACCAGACGTTTGCGGTGCCGTCCGGGCGCTCTTGTGTGACGCTGTCGCTGCCCTCGCTTCCCCTCGGCGGCGGCGCCTACGTCCTTAGCGCACTGCTTCGCGATGCCGAGTCCGGGCGGGTCATCGCCGACTCGGGATTTCGCTATCAGTTGTTCGTCGAAGACGGAGGCCGGCCAACGGGGATTCTCTGTCTGCCCCACGAGTGGTGCTACACGGACGCAAACGCCCTGCGTGAATCGCAACGGGACGACCGTGCCTCCCGGCCGAGCCCAGGAGTGTTGATCGGATGAGAATCCTCGTGCTGGGTCCTTCCGACATGTTGCACTTGCGGCGATTAGTGACCGCATTTGTGCAACGAGGGCATCGGGTGCACGTCGTATCCATGCGCCGCGATCCCATTCCCGGCGCGACCTTCGAACGCTACCGTGTTCCACCGTTCGGACTGCGTCATCCTCATGGTTGGACTCGACGCCGCGCTTCTTTGGTGCGGCGCTGGTTCCAGGAATACGACGTGGTCACGGTGCACTACCTGGCCGACTGGGGGATCGACCGGCCCCCGTTGGGCGGAGCGCGTTTGATCGTGAAGCCCTATGGCTCAGATGTCGATCCTCCCCCGGGCGCTGATCCCCTTCCTGAAAAACTGGTCGCGGCGCGGCGGCGCCTGCTTGAGGTGGCGGATTTGGTAGTGACTGACGCGGACTTGTTTCAAGACACGGTCGCACGGTTCGGCAGGATCGACGCGGTGAAAATGGCGACCGCTCCCATCGGCGTGGACATGGAGATGTTTGCGCCGTCGCCGCCGTCGTCCCGCCACTGTCCGGTGATCGGCAGTCACCGGGGATTTCATCACGCCTCGAATCCTCTCTTGTTGATTGACGCGGCGGCGAAAGTGCTGTTGATGCGTCCCGATGTGAAGTTTGAACTGGCCGGCGCCGGTGTGCAGCGTGAGGCGTGCGTGGCTAGAGCGGAGTCTCTGGGAATTCAACATGCCGTGCGCTGGCTAGGCCAGGTGGACCACGAATCGCTTCCGCGTGTAATGTCCGACTGGGACATAGCCGCCATCGCCTCCAAACGGGAAAGCTTCTGCGTCTCCGCACTGGAGGCCTCGGCGATGGAAATCCCCGTCGTGGCGACGCGAGTCGGCGGCCTGGTCGAAACCGTTCGTCACCAACAGACGGGATTGTTGGTGCCCCCCGACGATGCGGACTCCTTCGCCCACGCGCTGCTGACTCTGCTTGCGGATCACGATCTCCGGTTCCGCATGGGCGCCGCGGGTCGCCGGTTCGTAGCGCGGCATTTCGAATGGACTCGCGCGGTGGATCGGTGGCTGGAGCTGTTCGAGTCGTCTCTTGCTGTCGCTCCGGCGCCGCGCCGGGAATCGAATCTGGTATAGCCGGACCAATCGTCATGGCGTTGCTCAAAGACCTCATCGTTGACGCCTATGTGACGACCACTCGCCCCGCCGCCCGGCGTGTACGCGCCAGCGACCGCACGAACAGCGCTCGTTCCACAGTCGCCGCCGACGCGGATCATCTGCAGGCCGCGTTGAACTGGCTCTGCCGTGCCCAGGATGTCGGCGATGACGACGGCGTGGCCGCCATGTACTCGCTCCTGCAGGGCTGGGTGGCCTCGTACCCGGAAACGACGGGTTACATCATTCCATCCTTTTTCGACTGCGCCGCAAACTTCGCTGACGGCGGATTACGGCGTCGGGCGATCGCGATGGCGGAATGGCTCCGCCGCTGCCAACGCAAAGATGGGGCATTCTGCGGCCTATTTGCAGACCGACCGGCGCCGCCGCGCGTATTCAACACCGGGCAGGCCATGTTTGGGTTATTGCGCGCGGCCCGGGAGACCGGCGACGATTCCTTCCTCTCGTCCGCCACGAGCGCCGCCGAGTGGCTGATCGCGGCCCAGGACAAGGACGGCGCCTGGCGAAGGCATACGCTGAATAACATTCCGCATGCCTATAACGTGCGGACGGCGTGGGCTCTGGCGCAACTGGCGCAGGCGGTGAACGATGAGCGGCTGCTCGGTTCCGCGATCCGTGCGGCCGACTGGACCGTCGGCCGGCAGTGCTCGACCGGATGGTTCGCCGAAAACACCTTTAATCGTGACGATCGTTTGGCAACGTTGCACACGATTGCGTACTCCATGCGCGGATTGTTGGAAGTCGCGGCAATTGCCGATCGAAAGGACTACACCGATTGCGCACTGGCCGCCGCGCTGGCCTTGCGCGACATTTGGAATCGCGACCGAATTATCGCCGGGGCATACGACTCCAACTGGAGTCAAGGGGTGAATTGGCGTTGTCTCCCCGGAGAATGTCAACTCGCAATAGTCTGGCTGCGACTTGATCAGGTCCTGGGACGAAAGGAATTCGCCGAGGCGGCACATGAATTGCTACAGGGAGTCAAGGCCATGCAATTCATGAATGTGAACAACGCCGATCTGCTGGGCGGTTTGACTGCGTCGTGGCCGGTCGATGCCCCCTACGAGCGATACTGTCTGGTGAACTGGGGACCGAAATTCCTGATCGACGCGCTCTTGTTGAAAGGACGGACCGATGGCGGGCATCCCACCGGTTGACACGAATGAATGTGTGTTGGGGTGGCACGACAGCCACGGCGCTAGTGCCGCCCTGGTCGCGCAGGACGGCCGGATCGCCTTTGCGGCCGCGGAAGAGCGCTACACGCGCGTCAAGCTCCAGAAGGGGTTTCCGCAAAGAGTCGTGGAGGACATGTCTCGTCGTCCCGAATTCCCGATCACGAGCGTGTGCTATACCGATCTGCCTCTGTCCGCCAAGATGGCACGCCACGCAGGGTTGCTCTGGCATTCTGCCCGGCGGGGCAGGAATACCGCGCGTAGCGCGATGGAAGCGGCCGGCAAGTTGCTGAATCGCCTTTCGCGCGGAGAGTGGAATGGTATAAGCGGTGTTGATGCAAGTCATCGCAACGTTGGCGACCAGGGTGGGACCCTGGCGACTCGTGCGGATGGTTGTGCCGCGTTCTCACCATCGTCTCGACCAGGGTTCGACGCGCTGTGCGAACATCACGCGGCCCACGCCGCGTCCGCCTACTATTGCTCAGGATTTGAAAACGCCGCCGTGCTGACCGTCGACGGCGTCGGGGACTGCCTGTCCGGAACTCTTCATCGCGGAGTTTCCGGCCATTTGCACCGAACCCATCAGTTCTATTACAACGAGTTGACCGTCGGAGCGGACTACGAGGTCATGACCGCCTTGCTGGGCTTTGATCCCGACCGTCATTGCGGCAAGCTCACGGGGCTTGCCGCGTATGGCCATTATGACGAAACGTGCGTGCAGTCGGTCAAAGCGTTTTTCGACGCGAGTTGGCGGCGTGGCGCGAAGAACTACTTCGACCTGCTACACGGCGCAGGCAGAGATGTGGAGGTCGCGAAACTGCACTCCGTTCGCCAGAACGAATGGGGCGCGTACAGCCGGGAACAACTGGCCTTTGCCATTCAACATCTGTCCGAAACGCGGATTCTCGATCTCATCGTCAGGAACGTTTCCGATATTCCGCGCACGGACATCGCAATGGCCGGTGGAGTGTTCGCCAACGTGCGAATCAATCAGAAGGTAAAGGCTCTGGGATTTCGTAGCATTTTCATCCAGCCGGCCATGGATGACACCGGACTCTCCGTCGGCGCCGCATTGCACCATTTGGCCGTGAGTCGCGGACTTACGCCGCGACCTCTTCCGCATGTGTTCGTCGGTCCGTCGTATGACGATGCGCGCCTTGCGGACGCCCTGGACCGCGCCGGCGTGAAGAGTGAGCGAGTGTTGGAAATGCCGGCGGCAATTGCATCGTTGCTCGCCGGCGGGAATGTCGTTGCCCGGTTTGAGGGTGCGATGGAATTCGGCCCGCGCGCGTTGGGCAACCGGTCGATTCTCTGCGATGCCCGAAATCCGGAAGTGAATGACTGGCTGAACCGCCGTTTGAGACGGACGGAATTCATGCCGTTCGCACCGGCAACGCTCGCCGAACGCGCAGACGACTATTATCGGAACTGCGACGGCTGTCGCCACGCGGCCGAGTTTATGACCATCACATTCGACTGCACCGACAGAATGAAGCAACACAGCCCCGCGGTCGTGCATGTCGATGGCACCGCCCGGCCGCAGTTGGTCACCCAGGAGGCGAATCCCGGACTTTACGAAGTGCTGCGAGAATACCATGAACGGACGGGCATTGGCTCAATCGTGAATACGAGCTTCAACATGCACGAGTCACCGATCGTCAACACGCCGGAGGACGCAGTCGCCGCATTCCGTGAGAGCCAGCTCGACTATTTGGCCATCGGACCGTTCCTCGTCAGCCGGGACCAAGTGCATCCACGGCGACGAGCCGAAGAGCGGCCGCGGAGAGCGCCCGTGCTTGCGACGGCGTCGTGCTGATGGACGAGATTCTTCGGACGCGAAAGAGGGAAACTGCCTCCGGTCCGATACTCCATTTGCCGCAGGACTCCGCCGATACATGATCAAGTGGATCGTGTCGTTGACGAAGCCGGCCGAATCGCGAACTCCATTAAACGGCGCCGACGGTTTCTGATGGACACAGGTCAAAGCGATCAGTGGGATCGCGCGGGCTCGCTTGAAGGCGGTCGCCGGTGGGATCCGGCGACGGGGGTTAATACGCCGACTATTTCGGTCGTGATCACCGTTCTCAATGATGCCGCGGGATGCGAGGCACTGCTGAATGCCCTGGGCGAGCAGACGCGAACGCCCGATGAAATCGTGTTCGTCGACGGCGGCTCCACCGATCAGACGCGTGAGTGCATCCGTACGGCCACGCGCCAGATGCGGCAACTGCGTCTGATCGAACTGCCCGGCGCAAATATCAGCCGCGGTCGCAATGTCGGGATCGCCGCGGCGCGCGGAGATGTTATTGCGTTGACAGACTGTGGTTGCCGGCCGGCCGCCGACTGGTTGCACGAACTGACACAACCCTTTCGTCTGAACGCAAACGTGCGGTGGGTCGGCGGCGCCTACTCGATCGATCCGCATTCACTCTTTGAGCGCGTCGTCGGACTGGCCACCATGCGAGGACAACTTGACCCCATCGATCCGAAAACGTTCAATCCATCGGCTCGTTCGATGGCGTTTTTCAAAGCCACCTGGCGCCGCGCCGGCGGTTTTCCCGAGTGGCTGTATACGGCCGAAGACACGTTGTTCGACGTGAAGCTGCGCCGCATGGGCGTTGCGATGCACCTCGCGCCCCGCGCAGTCGTCGCCTGGCGCCCTCGCTCAACTTGGAGAGCGCTGGCCCGCCAGTTTTATTTCTACGGTCGGGGCGGGGGACATGCCCGGCTGGGCGCTCGCAATAGCTGTTACAACATACGAAACGCAATTCTGCTGCTGCTTACGATTCCTCTTGGGCTATTGAAACCCAGTCTATGGCTTCTGGCGGCACTCGTCGGTGCGTATTTCTTCATATGCCCGTGGCATGGAAAATGCTTCCGAATCGCACGGCAGGTCAGGTCCGGCCGTGCGTATGTTATCGCTCTGGCGACTCACTGGGTCGTCGCGATGTCGGACGCGATCGGCTATATTGCCGGTTCCGTTCAGCGCGGGCTGTATCCCCGCCGGTACCACCGCACCATGATCCAATACCTCAACCCGGCTCCCGCTTCGGACGGGCCGTTGTCGTTCAAGCGACCGCCGACCGCAGATTCAATTGGATGCGGAGAGGGACGACTCGGGGATGCACCATGATGCGATCACTCGCGGCCGGCGTTCCCGGTTTCATGCCCGGGGCGAGATCGGGAAATGTCATCGGCGGCCGGGGAAGCGTCGCCATCGACTGGTTCTACGCTTCCGCACCGCCCTCGCCGCATCGTTCGGTGTGGGATGACATCTGGCGCCAGCCCGGGCTGCAAACCAAAGACGAACGCGTGCTGGACCGGGAGCGACGGGGTCCTCGCTGGGCGTTGATCAATGCCGCCGTGGAAACCGAATTCGGCAAGATCTCCGGACTTCGGACCATTGAGTTGGGCAGCGGTCGCGGAGATCTTTCGACGCTTCTGGCCGGGAAAGGGGCCGATGTCACCCTTGTCGACGTGAGTGCGCCCGCCCTGCAGCACGCCGAAAGCCGGTTCCAACGGCACCGGCTCTCCGCGAGATTCGTTCAGGCGGACATCCGCTGCGATCTTGTCGATTTGCACGGCAGATTCGATGTGGCCACTTCTCTTGGAGTGATCGAGCACTTTCGTGGGTCAATGCGCGATCGCGTGATTCGCGCGCATTATAATCTCTTGCGCCCCGGCGGTGTCTGCATCATCGGCGTGCCCAATGCGGCCTGTCCGCCCTACCGGCTGTGGAAACTGTATCTGGAAACGGTCCGGTGGTGGCCCTACGGGATGGAGATTCCCTATACGCGGCGTGAGCTTGGCAGTCGCGCTCGGCGCAGTGGGTTTGAGCGAATCGACGTGCAGTGCACCGGATTCTGGCAGTCGGTCGGCGACTTCTGGTGCGGTGGACTGGCACATCGACACATGGATTGGGCGAATGTGCGCTCGCGGTGCGACCGATGGTGGGGCGCCAATCTGCTCTTGATCGCCCGCCGGCCAGGGGAAGGAAACCGGCAGAATTCATGCACGTCGTCTTTCTGACATACCGGTACTGGCCCGCGGTCGGCGGAGTCGAGAAGTATGTCTCGGAGCTGGGCCGCGCGCTGGTGTCGATGGGACACCGCGTGTCGGTGGTCACCGGCGCGCACGCCGCGGGGCTTCCACCGCGTGAATCGCGCGACGGCATTCAAATTCGGCGACTGCCCGCTTATCGGTCCGCCCTGCGTTGCCGGTTTCATTTGTTGCGACTCCGTCAACTGTTCGCCGAGGCCGACGTCGTCCAGATCAGCGACGTGTTAATGGCCGAGCAATACTTCACAACCGTGGGCTGGCTCCTTCCGCGGCGTCCCGTTTTTTTGACACGACACGGGTTGTCCTACCAATGCCCCGTTCCGGAGCGGGAAAAGCGTCGTGCCGGACGCGTGGCGTCGCTTGTCGATGGAGTCGTCGACGACGGACATTTCATCGCCAAGTGGCTGCAAGTGTGCCCGGGGACCGTGCTCGACCAGGGGCTCTCTCCTCCCGCCGATGAAATCCACCAGCGACGAGAGCCGTCGCCCGATTGCGCCGTCTTTGTCGGCCGACTGGATTGTGACACCGGCATTCGGCACTATATAGACGCCGTTGAACTGCTTGGACGCAACCATGGTCTAACGATGGATCTGGACGTCTACGGTGACGGTCCATTGAAATGCGAATTGCAACGGCGGACGACGGCAAGTGCGTTGCCGGTGACTTTTCACGGCTGGGTGGAGAATGCCCAGGATCGCTTTGCCGATGGATGCTTCGCGTTCGCGTCCGGGCGGCTGGCCATTCAGGAGGCGATGGCGCGTCGACGGCTGGTGGTCGCCACCTGGGCCAATGCGCTAAAGCGAGACTATGTCCTGGAAGAAGCCTTTAGTCCGTTTCTCGTTGGCGCCGGTTCGCCTGCCGACATAGCGGCCGCTGTTGCACACCACGTCGCCCACGCGGATCATCGCTCCGCGCTGGTGGACGGAGCCTACGAGTACGTTCGTCGGCTGACATGGAATCGCACTGCCGACGGCTTTTTGTCCGTTTGGCGGGAACGACT
This sequence comes from Phycisphaerales bacterium, assembly GCA_013140575.1. Classification (GTDB taxonomy): domain Bacteria; phylum Planctomycetota; class Phycisphaerae; order UBA1845; family UBA1845; genus JABFSN01. Next base: position 76,152 of record JABFSN010000011.1, read on the forward strand.
GTCTTCGCGGCCGGTCGCGCGGAGCTGGCTAAACCGGGCCAGGCTGGCCGCTGAATTGGTCGGCGACTTCAAACCAGCACGCATCACGACACCATCATGAATCAGCCGCTGATTTCCATCGTATTGCCCACGTTACGGCGCGCACACTGCCTGGGTCGCGCGATTGAGTCCGTGTTGAATCAGACGTACGCGACGTGGGAACTGGTCATCGTGGACGGCGAGTCCAATGACGGCACACGTGAACTCGTGGCGGGTTTCAATGGTCGGGCGGACGGTCGGTTACAGTTCATTGAACAAGCCAACGGCGGCGTCGGACCGGCCCGCAATATCGGAATCAACGCGGCCCGCGGCCATTACATTGCTTTTCTGGACTCTGATGACGAATTTCTGCCGACGAAACTGGAGCGTCAGTTGGCGTTAATTCGCCTGCGTCCCGAACTGGGGCTGATCTACGGCGATTATTCGTTCGTGGACCTGAACGGTCGGTTTCACCGCAGTACGTTTGATGAACTGGCTCCGCTGGCTCGACTGGTGCCATCGGTCGCGGTTGGTCCGGGACTGCGTTTCTGCGGCGGCGAACTCTTTGAATACCTTATCCGACAGTATTTCATTGCCACGATCGTGGGGCTCGTGCGCCGCGACGTCCTCTCCGACGAGATTCGCTTCTGGGAGCAGGATATGTACGGCGGCGAGTGGCTGTTCTATCTGGATGTCTGCCGCCGCTGTCCCGCTGGGTATGTCGACGAGCCCCTCTGTCTGCACCACTTCACCGCCGGTAGTCTCTCGCGCACCTCGCGGTACCGTAATAGCGTTTATTTGCGACGACTCTTGCGCATCATGCGAGGCCGCTTCTCCGACGCGTCGCCGGCCTCCCGCGGGCATATTCGCCGCCAACTGTCCGACGTATGCCGGCAACTCGGGTACGACAGCTATCGGTGCAGGGAATTCGGATCCGCCACCCGCTATTTTGCGGAGGCCGTGACCGGGCAGTGCGATTGGCGGACCCTCACCGCAGTGGCCGCTTCCGCCGGGCGCGTATTGACTACGATGGGCCGACCGGGCGACGAACCCCTCTTGCGTCCGGGTTGCGACCCGCTGCCGTCTTGACTCGTGCCCGTTCACCCATTTGCCAATTCACACCGGAATCAGCATGATGGCGACCGTGGACGTCCGAGCGAGGTCCGCGCTCGTGCGCGCCGTCGTTCCGTCGCCTGTGGAGCATGTTCCATTCATGGTCGATGCACGCTTTTCAACGGGGGCGCCGCGCGCCTCGTTATGGAAGCTCTACGGGGCCGTCTTTTTCACATTCGCGCCCATGATGATTCTGTCCGTCACGGTGCCGGCCCATCGGCATCCTCCGGCCGCCCTGGCATTCTGGACCGTCGTCTCCGGCGGCGTCGCCGTAGTCTGGGCCGCGGCATTCATGCACAATCCGAAACGGGCCTGGCTCGTTTTTCCGCTGCAAGTTGCGGTTGTCCTTCTCTTTGCGACTCGCCTGCTTCCCGGGATGTCCGTCGCCGGCGCCGGCGTCAGCTTCGTGGGCCTGGGAAGCGTCGCCCTGATCGTCGCCGGTTATGTCTTTTTCATTCTGTTCATCATGCAGGAAGGCGCGAGGACGCTACGCCTGCAGACGGAAATGCGTCTCGCGGGCAAAATTCATCAATCTCTGGTGCCGCCCATTGACTATCTGGACCACCGCATCCGCATCAGCGGAATTTCCGACGCATGCAGCGAAATGGGCGGCGATCTGATCGACTGGCAAGCTCACCCCGGCGGCTGTGACGTCTACCTCGCCGACGTATCCGGGCATGGCGTTCGCGCCGGAGTGGTAATGGCCATGATCAAGAGCGCCGTCCACATGCGGCTGCGCAGCCCATGCGGACTGGCCGAACTCGCCAATGACGTGAATCAGGTGCTCTGCAAACTGTGCGAGCCCGGAATGTTCGCCACCTTCGCCGCCATCCGATTCGAGGAGACCGAGCGCACTCAATACGTACTCGCCGGCCACCACCCCATTCTACAGATTCACGCGAGCACCGGAGCAGTCACGGAACTGGCCGACGCCGGGCTGCCCCTTGGCGTCGTCGCCGCCGAAACCTACCGGGCGGTGACCATCGTTCGCCGCCCGGGGGATCGGTTTTTCATCTTCACCGACGGATTGACGGAAGTATTCGACCGCCGCGGCGAACAACTCGGCCTCGAAGGGTTCCAGAAGATAATCCAGACGAACGCTTTCGGCGCGGATCCGGCGACGATCAACGCCATCGTGGAACTGGCCCGTCGGCACGCCGACGGCGGCCCGCAAACGGACGATCAATCCATTCTCGCAGTCACCGTCGGCGAGTGCTAAGCCTTCAAGCGACCATGCTGTGCGACATTGAACACATCGTCTTTCGGTGCATCGCGGAAGGGCGACTGCGTCGATCGCCTCGCTGAATCAGTCCGCAACCGGCATCTCGGCTACGACCGACGGCTGGATCTGGTATCGATTCTCGCCAAGGCCATCGCTTTTCTGACCGACCTAATGCGCAAACTGCCGATAAGAACCACAATGGGAGCGATCGGCGTTTCGTGTCATCGACGGGGTGGCCGCGCCGCTCGTTACGACCCGGTTCAGCGGCGGCTACGCTTGATGCGACGGAGGTGTTCCGATCGTCGACGACAATCTCGACACCAGCGAAACCCTGCGCTTCGTTCGGGCCGAAATCACAGGCCGACGGCCGCGATCGGTCGAAACAACCATCCAGATTTAGAAACCCGGCAGGGTGCCCTCCGATGTCGCCGTTAAATTCGTGGGTTTCGACTTCAAAAACGTGTTTGTGGTCAGGCACGGACTTGATTATAATGGCCAACAACGCAACCGGCCGCGTCTCGCGCTGCCTCAACTCGAGCGCTACGCCGCGCAGCGCGAGCGCGAAGAAGAGTTAATCACATGACCGCGACGGCGGCCCTACCGACGCATCATTCGAACACCACCGCCACCGCCGGCGCCGCGCGCCGCGGATCGTTCCATCGCGCCGCCGCCACGGTGCGCGCCCCGCACGAGGCGATTCCCCGCGCCGACGTGGCCATGATTCCGCAAACGCTGCTCGGCGGCGACGAGTCCATCCTATTCGCCATCAAGCCATCGCTGTGGTTCGTCTTTTTCGATTCGGCCGTCTGGCTGGTGGGATGCCTGGTCGCCATTCTGTGCGGCTCCTGGATCGCACGCGTAACTCCGTCCATGACCGAGCCGCAGGTCATGTCGGCCGTCCTGACCGTCGCCGGCATTCGCGTCGGAATCGCCCTGCTGCGCTGGGTCTCGAGATTCTACGTGCTCACCAATCGCCGCATGATGCGCATCCGCGGCGTCTTCAAGGCCGACGTGTTCGAGTGCCCATTGGTAAACATTCGCAACACCGTCGTCACCCACGGCTTCCCGGAGGCGTTGGCCAACCTGGGCACGTTGCATTTCATCATCTCCGAAAGCGGCGAATTCCGCGCCGCGTGGCGCAACCTGCCCCATCCCCACGACGTCCACGCCGAAGTCCGAAAAGCCATCCGCCGCGCCATCGACTGCCAGCCCCATCTGTAGAAACGGTCTCGATTAAAAGGACAGCGATAGTCCGACGTCGCGCCATGGATGGCGGTCCGGAACGGCGGATCAGAACCCGCCACGCGAGTGGCGGGCGGAACGGGACCGGCGTTCGTCGTAAGCGGACTCCGGGCGACGAGTCTGTTCGGCCACGGACTGCCGTCCGGGGTTCTGCAACCGCTCGGCGAATCGACAGCAAGGCTCGGTCAATCCCCATCGCAGCACTGTCACGTCAGGCGTCGGTCGTTGCCGTTCCGCGACCGTGAACGCGATCGAGTAGCCAGCGTGACAGGAGCGCTACCGTGTACGCTCGCCAAATCGCAGATCGATCTTGACCGATAACATCCGTGTGCGTCCGCGCTTCGCCGACCGAAGACGTCGGACGCTTGGGGAACGGAATCGATGACCGCCACGCTTGCGACCATTGACCATCTCGATATCCACGCGGCCGAAGAGGCCGTCGGCGTCCGCCCCGAAACCGCCCTGCGTCTGATGCAATTGGCCGCCGACGAAAAATCCCGCGTCGAAGAACTGCAATCCGTGATCGACGCCGACCCCAGCATGACCATGCGCACCCTCAAACTCGCCAACTCCTCGTTCTACGGCATGCCCACGCGCGTTTCACGCACCGACAAAGCCATCACCATGCTCGGCGTCGCCACCATCGCCAAACTCGCGTCCTCCACGTCCGTCGAGTCCGCCTTCCGCGGCATCAAAATCGACGCCCCCGGCGTCAACGCGAAAACGCCCTGGCGTTACAGCTTGTCCGTGGCCTTCGCCACCGACGTCATCGCCGCCGAATGCACCGTCTCGTCGGCCGTCGGCGTCCGCCGGCTCAGCGCCGAGGCCTTCGTCACCGGACTGATCCACGACATCGGCACGCTGGTGCAGGCCAAACTGCACACCCAAGCGTTCAACGCCGCCGTCAACACGTCATTGAAAACCGGTCTGCCGCTGACCACCGTCGAGCGGCGTACCATCGGCATCGACCACGCCCAGATAGGCCTGCGGCTCGCCCACCATTGGTCGCTGCCCGAAACACTGGCCAGCGGCATCGGATTCCACCACGACCCGCTCGCCGCCGAACCCGACCACCGCGCCCTCGCCTGCGTCATCCACCTCGCCGCCCAACTCGTCCGCCGCGCCGGAGTGGCCTCGTTCGACGGCGACGCGGACATGCCCCACGTCGAACCGGCCATGAACTTCCTGCACATCGACCCCCGCCGCGCCGACCACCTCGTCGCCGCCATCACCCAACGCGTCCAATCCATCGACGTCTGAATGCGACCTCCCATCCCACCACGAAAGGTGCCGTCACATCCGTTCGCGCATTTCAGGGAGAATCATCCGCAGATTTCGCAGATTGCCGCAGATTCTGTGCGCCGCGTTTCACCCGCCGTTTCTTTCCCTCTGCGAAATCTGTAGATCATCCCCTCCCTTCGCGCCTTGGCAGGGATCCAGTAGGGCGGGTTTCACCCGCCGATTCTTCGTCCCCATCTGCGAAATCCGTGCAATCTGCGGATCATCCTCTCCCACTGCGGCCCTCGCGGGAGCTGATTTGCGAGGGCAGGCGGCGGGCGGCAGGGGCGCGGGAATGACTCGTCCGCTCCGTCGAGTAATTCGTCCGCTGGTCGGAGTGGGGCGTCCACCGGTGGGTGTGGAGCGGGCGTTGCTCGGCGGGGGTGATCCATTCCGGGGGGTGGCTGGTCCACTGCGAGCGGTGGGGCTTCCACTCCCGGGGGTGACGATTCCACTCCAAGGCGTGGGTCATCCACTCCACGGCGTAGCCGGTCCGCTCCGGGGAGTGGAACCTCCACTCCCAAGCGGGGACGGTCCACTCCCGGCGTCGAAATGGCCGTTTGGGGCGGAGAACCGCGTTTTCCGGCGCTGGGAAGCGGTTCGGGCCTGGCAAACGCCATCGCACTTTCGCCCGTAAAGAAGCAATGCAAGAAATCGGACGAGCCGTTGAATCGCGGGCGTCGCCGGAGTACCCTGTTACCGCCTTCGAAAATCCGGTCGAACGGGACCGCACATGTGATAACCCCGGTCGTGCGAGAATCCCTTCTCGCACGAACTTCCGCGGGAATCCCTTCCCGCGGGCCGGGCGTATTCCGCCCCGAACGGGGCGGCGGATGGTAGCCACGGGTGGAGTCCGCCGCGGGCGGACGGAACCCGTGGTTCATGTTCCCCATGATCTCCCGCCCCGGCAGGGGCGGAGGAGTCATCGAGCGCGTCGCCGGACACGGATGAACGGTTCGGCCGGCGGTTGCGTTCCACCGGCGAGTGCATTCGTTCGGTTGGCATGTGGAGGAATGAAAACGTGTTGAATCCGGCCGACGAGCGGGCCGGCGAAAATCTGAATTGACGCGCGTGCGTCAAGACGCTGCTTCCGAGAAAACCGCCAAGTTTCAAAGATTAGGAGCAGTGCCTTGTGCCCGCGCCCCGAAAGGGGCGTCGGCCGGGGCACGTTCTATCTGCCCCTTGGCGGGGGTTCGCTGAGCGTCCTTGGTTCGACGCTCCGTTTTTTTTGCGCCGAGCACTTCGGCGCGCAAACCGGAAAGGGCATCACATGTTTCGCAAAGTTCCCCGGACCGCGCGGGTCCGCCCGTTGCTTGCCGGAATATTGAAACGAATCGTCGGACGACCGCTCAAGCCTATTCTCGTGGGGGTTGTGATTCTTGCGTCTGTGACCATTCCTGCGCGAGCCGACAAAGTCCACTTGCATGACGGTCGCGTGGTGTCGGGTTTTGCCGAGAGGAACAAAGACGGGTCTGTCACGGTCACCTATCCCAGAGATCCCAAGGAGACGTTTGCGAAGGAACTCGTCAAGAAGATAGTACCGGAGTCTCGAGCCACTGCTGCTGATGTACTCCAAATGTTGACAGAATTCGAGGGGTCGATCGCTGATGCGCTTGGTATCCCCCCGGATCAGCGTAAGCTCATGGAACAATGGGGCAGCTACGAGTCCGAAGACTCGGGTTCCTCGGGAACTTACACGCACAAGTCCCAATGGACCACCCAAACCGAAGTTGGACGGCTGTTGATCAAGAATGATGAATTCGTCGAAAAATGGAATGAGTATGCGGCGCTTTTTGCCTCCATTGCTGGCACAGAGAGGTACAAGAAGCAGACCAGATACGTGAGGGGGCAGTCTTCCCTGCGAGAATTTGCGGACGATCCTCCTGAGGAATTAATGGAACTTTCGACCCACGTGGGGAACTATCTAAAATCCGTCAGAACGCTCTTTAGCGCAGTGGAGACCGCTGAAAAAAGCATTGAAAATATCTCTCGGCAAGAGATCAATCTCGACGAAGCCATCAGGCAGGCGCAAGACAGAGTCGATAACCAGAAAATTGAAAGCCAGGGAAGTAAAGATCGTGGCCGTCGAAAAAACGTAGGGCGGGCCCAAGCGACGGTCGAAAAACTAAGTAGGGAGAAAATGACGGCCATGGACAGGCTCAGGCAACATGCACAGACTGCGAAGATGGACGCGGCTTCGAGCAGGATTGATGTTCTAATACAACTTCGGGAACTTCACGTGGAACTTGACAAGCACGCCAAGTGATCGCTTTGTCGCCTTGTAGGTCGGCGTACCGCCACTACATTCGTTCAACCGGGCCGGACGTGCGTAACGAAAAAACTTCGGCATGATGACTCGACCTGCGATGTTCTGCAGTCGTGACCTCACCTGCGACGATCCCCGAAGACCTTGCGTGCCGGTGGCCGGCCTTGATCGGTCGACCCTTCAGGCCGAAGGCCTGTTCGTTCGTAGCCGGGGGTGGAGGTCGCGGGGGCGACCGACACCCCCGGAACAGCGCCCGCGGGGAATCCGACCCCGACGGGGTCGTCGTGGCGTGGATGCGTCGGAGATGGTGATTGGTTTCGCCGCCGTGGCCACGTGGGCGGGGGTTTGGTCGCCACCGTCACGGGTGTATGGCCTGGTTTGTCGCGCGTTTCGCGCTCAGCCGAATCACGCCCACCCCTTCAGGGTGGATTGGGTTTTGACGGCTCGATTCCGGGGGTCGCGCTGCGCTTGACCCCCGGCTACGCACGTCGAGGCCGTCGGCCTCCGTTGGACCGACGATCATCTCGGACGCCTCGATCGTGCGACTATTCAGGCCGAAGGCCTATTCGTTCGTAGCCGGGGGTGGGGGTCGCGGGAGCGGGCGACACCCCCGGGACGCGGCCCGCGGGGAATCCGACCCCGACGGGGTCGTCGTAATGACGATCACCCCTTCGGGGTGGAATTTATTTTCACGTTCCCCATCCGGGGGTCGTGCTGCGCTTGACCCCCGGCTACGCACGTCGAGGCCTTCGGCCTCAATGAAAAGAGCGCTCGGCCTCAGTGAAATGAGCGTTCGGCCCCGGACCCCACGCTCCAGAAACTTGAAACTGGAGACTGGAAACTAGAGAATACCTTCGCGGCGCCGCGCGGCCGCCCACCACCATGTCC